>NZ_JBSGTG010000030.1:0-104260 GCF_053607285.1 Streptomyces sp. NPDC055140
GCCTCGCGCGCCCCGGGCCCGGGGGCGGGCCGGGGGGCCGGGGGGGGGGCGCCTCCCGTCACCCCCCGCGCCCATCTTTCCCGACACCCGGGCGCGGGCCCCGCCCTACCGCCCGCCCCCGGCTGCCGTCGGTATGGGGATGTCGTCAGGCCTGCGCGCTGCCCGCGCCGTCCTCGCCCGCCTTGGCCTGCTGTTCGGCGATCGACTTGCGCACGTCGTCCATGTCCAGCTTCCTGGCCTGGCCGATCACGTCGTCCAGGGCCTCCTGCGGAAGCGCCCCGGGCTGGGCGAACACGGCGACCTGGTCACGGACGATCATCAGCGTCGGGATCGACTGGATACCGAACGCCGACGCGAGCTCCGGCTGGGCCTCCGTGTCGATCTTCCCGAAGACCAGGTCCGGGTTGGCTTCCGCAGCCTTCTCGTAGACGGGCGCGAACTGCTTGCACGGCCCGCACCACGACGCCCAGAAATCGATCAGCACGAACCCGTTGTCCGTGACCGTCTGGTCGAAGTTCTCCTTGGTGAGCTCCACGGTGGTGCTGCTCATGATGTGCCCTCTTCCTGCTTCCTGGTTGCGGTGCTGAAGCCGCTGTTCACAACAGTCCCTGTAACGGACGTATTCCGCGCACGTACCCGTGTGGCCCTGGCGCACACCTGCGACCACACTGGTGCCCATGACGGATGAGAACACATACGACGTGGTGGTTCTGGGCGCCGGGCCGGTCGGGGAGAACGTCGCGGACCGGGCACGCGCGGCGGGCCTCAGTACCGCGGTGGTGGAGAGCGAACTGGTCGGGGGCGAGTGCTCCTACTGGGCGTGCATGCCGAGCAAGGCCCTGCTGCGCCCCGTCATCGCCCAGGCCGACGCGAGGCGCCTGCCGGGCCTGCGGGAGTCCGTGCAGGGTCCTCTGGACGCGCCCGCCGTCCTCGCTCGCCGTGATGAGTACACCTCACACTGGAAGGACGACGGCCAGGTCAGCTGGCTGGAGGCCATCGGCGCCGACCTCTACCGGGGCAAGGGCCGCCTCGCGGGCCCCCGCAGGGTCACCGTCACCGGACCCGACGGCACGGAGCACGTCCTCACCGCCCGCCACGCCGTCGCGGTCTGCACGGGCACGCGCGCCGCGCTCCCCGACCTCCCCGGCCTGGCCGACGTCGAGCCGTGGACGAGCCGCGAGGCCACCAGCGCGCAGAAGGTGCCGGGCCGCCTCGTCGTCGTGGGCGGCGGAGTCGTCGCCGCGGAGATGGCCACGGCCTGGCAGGCCCTCGGCTCGCAGGTCACGATTCTCGTACGGGGATCGGGGCTGCTGCCCCGGATGGAACCCTTCGCCGGTGAGCTGGTCATGCAGGCCCTCGTCGAGGCGGGCGCGGAGGTACGGACCGGCGTCTCCGTGAAAGGGGTCACCCGGGCGGGCGGCACCGTCGCCACCACTCTGGACGACGGTTCGACCCTGGAGTCCGACGAGATCCTCTTCGCCACGGGCCGAGCGCCCCGCACGGACGACATCGGCCTGGAGACCGTCGGCCTCGAACCCGGCTCGTGGCTCCCCGTCGACGACAGCCTCCGCGTCGAGGGCAGCACCTGGCTGTACGCGGTCGGGGACGTGAACCATCGCGCGCTCCTCACCCACCAGGGCAAGTACCAGGCCCGTATCGCGGGCGCGGCCATCGCCGCCCGCGCCCAGGGCGTCCCGCTCCTGGAGACGGACCGCTGGGGCGCCCACGCGGCGACCGCCGACCACTCCGCCGTCCCGCAGGTCGTCTTCACCGACCCCGAGGCGGGCTCGGCGGGGCTCACCCTCGCGGAGGCCGAGGCGGCGGGCCACCGCGTCCGCGCCGTCGACTACGACATCGCCTCGGTGGCGGGCGCCGGCCTGTACGGCGACGGCTACCGCGGCCGCGCCCGCATGATCGTCGACCTCGACCGCGAGATCCTCCTGGGCGTCACCTTCGTCGGTCCGGGCATCGGCGAACTCGTCCACTCGGCGACGGTCGCCGTCGCGGGCGAGGTTCCGATCGACCGCCTGTGGCACGTGGTCCCGTCGTATCCGACGGTGAGCGAGGTGTGGCTGAGGCTGCTGGAGACGTACCGTGGCTGAGGGATGTCCCTTTGTGCGTGGCTGTCCGGGCGAGACACGATGCCCCCCGCCCGGACAGTCTCACCCCGCGGTCAGGGCGCGGAGAGTTCCCCGCGGACCGTACGGGCCGCCGCGACCAGGTTCTCCAGGAAGGCGCGGGTCTCGCGCCGACCACGGGTCTCCGGCCCGCAGTCGGGGTTGACCCACAGCCGCCGGCGGGGATCGCCTCAAGTCCCTTGCGCAGCAGGGCCGCCGCCTCGTCGACGCCGGGCACGCGCGGCGGTCCGGCGCGAGCCCGCCCCCACTGCGGACAGCGTGCGAGAAGGGGCCGCGGTCTGATTTCGGGTGCCGTGGTAGCTTTCCAAGGCCAGTCGAACTCATGCCCGTCCGCCCCGTATTGCGGGAGCTTGGACAGGTATGTGTCAGGGAATCCGGTGCGAATCCGGAGCTGACGCGCAGCGGTGAGGGTGACGGGCGGGGCATCGGCCACTGGACCACACGCGGTCCGGGAAGGCGCCCCGTCCGCAGGATCCCGAGTCCGAAGACCTGCTGGCAGCCTTCGTGGGCCCCGGTCGGGGCGGCGAGGGAGACCGTGCGACCGGGCTCCGCGCATGAGCCCTCGACATCGAGGAAATCCCCGTGCCCTTCGCGTACTCCGCCACACCCCGTGGCTCCGTTCGCCTCATGCCCAGTGCCGCGCTCTGTCTCGCCGGGATACTCATCCTGGCCGCCTGCGGCAGCGGCGGATCCGCCCGCACACCCGCAGCCCGGGAGAGCGCCGCCGGCTATCCGGTCGTACTCGACAACTGCGGTACGCGGGTCGAGGTGAAAGCGGCGCCCGAGCGTGCCGTCTCTCTCGATCAGGGCTCGACCGAGATCATGCTCGCCCTCGGCCTCGGCGACCGCATGGCTGGCACGGGGACCTGGACGGACCCTGTGATGAAGGGACTTGAGAAGGAGAACGCGAAGGTCGAGCGGCTCGCCGACCGCTATCCGTCCTTCGAGAAGGTCCTGGACGTCGAACCCGACTTCGTCGCCGCCTCGTTCGGCGCCACGCTGAGCAAGGGCGGAGTGGCGCCACGCGACCAGTTCGGGAAACTGGGCGTACCGGCGTACCTCTCGCCCTCCGACTGCGTCGGCAAGGACAGCAGCGGCGGCGGCGACGGCGCCCGCACCATGACCCTCGGCATGCAGAGCGTCTACGGCGAAGTCCGCGACCTCGCCGCGGTCTTCGATGTGCGGGAGCGGGGCGAACGGCTCGTCTCCGCGCTCAAGGCCCGGGTGAAGAAGGCCACCGGCGGCATCGACGCCTCCCGGACGACCCTCCTGTACTGGTTCGCCAACTCCGACTCCCCCTACATGGCGGGCTGTTGCGGAGCTCCCGGCGTCATCACCCGAGAGGTGGGGGCGAAGAACGTCTTCGACGACACCCGCGACGAATGGCCCCAGATCAACTGGGAAACGGTCGCCGACCGGGACCCGGACGTCCTCGTCATCGGCGATCTCACGCGCCGCTCGCAGACCGCCGAATCCGCCGCCAAGAAGATCGAGTTCCTTGAGTCCAACGCCGTGACCAAGAACATGACCGCGGTGAAGAAGAAGCGGTATGTGCTGCTCAGCGGGCAGGCCATGAACCCGACCATCCGTACCGTGGAAGGCGTGGAGCAAGTCGCCACGAAACTGCGGGCGTTCGGCCTCGCCGGATGAGCGTGGAAGCGACGCCGTCCCCGGCCATCGGGAGGCGGCTTCATGCGGTGTGCGGTGTGCTCGCCTGGCCGGCGGGCTTCGCGGTGCTCCTCGCCTCCGTGGCCCTGGCCATCACCATCGGCCCGGCCGACATCGGGATGACCGATGTCTGGTCGGCCGTGGCCGCCCACCTCGGCCTTGGCGAAGCGGAGTTGACCCCCATCCGCGACGGCATCGTGTGGAACCTGCGGCTGCCGCGCACCCTGTTGGCCGCGGTGTGCGGCGCGGGGCTCGCGGTGTGCGGCGCCGTGATGCAGTCGCTGCTGCGCAACCCGCTCGCTGACCCCTTCGTCCTCGGCGTCTCCTCCGGCGCCTCGACCGGCGCGGTCCTGGTCGTCGTACTCGGCGTCGGCGGCGGTGCCCTGTCGGTCTCGGGCGGCGCCTTCCTGGGCGCGGTCGTGTCCTTCGCGCTCGTACTGGCGCTCAGCCAGGCACTCGGCGGCTCCACCGACCGTGTGGTGCTGTCCGGGGTGGCCGCCATGCAGCTGTTCTCCGCACTCACCTCCGTCGTCGTCCTGACCGCGGCGGATGCCGAGACGACCCGCGGTGTCCTGTTCTGGCTGCTCGGCTCGCTCAGCGGGGCGGGCTGGACCGATGTCCGTATGTGCCTGGCGCTGCTCGTGGCGGCGTTCGTGATCTGCGTCGCACACGCCCGTACGCTCGACGCGTTCGCGTTCGGGCAGGACGCCGCCGCGTCGCTCGGCGTGAACGTGGCCCGCACCCGCCTGGTCCTGCTGTGCACGACCGCCCTGCTCACGGCGGCGCTGGTCAGCTCGGCCGGCGCGATCGGCTTCGTCGGCCTCGTGCTGCCGCATGCGGCGCGGGCCCTGGCCGGTCCGGGCCACGCCCGGCTGCTGCCGGTTACGGCCCTGGCAGGCGCGGTCTTCCTCGTGTGGGTGGACACGCTCGCCCGCACCGTCCTCGACCCGCAGGAAGTGCCGGTCGGCGTGGTGACCTCGCTGATCGGCGTACCGGCCTTCGTCCTCGTCCTGTACCGCACCCGGAGCCTGCGCCGATGACCGTTCCGACGATGCGCACAACCACCGACGACGGGCTGCGGGCCGACCGCGTCCGCCGCGAAACCGGCGGACACCTCATCCTGGACGGCGTGAGCGTGCACCCCGAGCCCGGAGGCATCACGGGCCTCATCGGACCCAACGGCTCGGGCAAGACGACTCTCCTGCGCCTGCTCGCGGGCATCCTCACCCCTCAGGCCGGAGTGGTGACCCTGGACGGCTCACCGCTGAGCACCGTCGGCCGCAGGGACTTCGCGCGCCGCGTCGCCGTGGTCGAGCAACAGGCCGACACGCAGGTCGAGTTGACGGTCGATGACGTCGTACGTCTGGGCCGCATCCCGCACCGCAGGGCATGGATGCCACCATCGGCGCAGGACGAGGAGGCCGTACGTTCCGCGCTCGCCCGCACCGATCTGACCGACCGGGCGCACCGGCACTGGCACACCCTCTCCGGCGGTGAGCGCCAGCGCGTCCAGATCGCCCGCGCCCTCGCGCAGCGGCCACGCGAACTCCTCCTGGACGAACCGACCAACCACCTCGACATCCAGCACCAGTTGGACCTCCTCGACCTGCTCGCAGAACTCCGGCTCACCAGCGTCATCGCCCTGCACGACCTCAACCTGGCCGCGATGTACTGCGACCAGCTCGTCGTGCTCCGGCAGGGGCGTGTGATCACGGCCGGCGCCCCCTGTGACGTACTCACCGAAGAGCTCATAGCGCGGGTCTACGGAGTGCGCGCGACCGTTTTCCCGGCCGCCGAGCCGGGGGAGCGCCCGTACATACGGTTCCTGAGGACGTCAGCCTCCTCATGACCAAGATCACTGCGGATGGCCCGGTCTTGGCCCTGCGCCCCTTACGCGGTACGGTCTGACCGATATTGACGACGGCAACGCGGAAGCCGGTGGGAATCCGGCACGGTCGCGCCACTGTGAGACGAGCCACTCGCCCGGACGGGCGGGGACCTCGCGAGTCAGACCCGCAGCTGTCGTACTTGTGCACCACCGAGATGGGACGCGAACTCCCAGAGGAGGTCCTGCCATGGCGCAGACCGTCGCTCAGCCGACAGCCACCACCCCCGTTCTTCCCGCAGCGCTGCCCCTGAAGGCGATTGCCCCTTGGGCGGCCTTCTTCGGCATCCTGATGCTGGTCCTGCTCTACTTCGTCGGCGCCGAACAGGGCGCCACCGCCGTCGTCTCCGGCGAGAGCGTTCATGAATGGGTGCACGACGCCCGCCACCTGCTCGGCTTCCCCTGCCACTGACGAGGGACGCCGCAAAGCTCATGAACTCCGCAACAGTGAGAAACCTCCTCGTACGGGGCATGCTCGCCGGCCTGGGTGCCGGTCTGCTCGCCCTGGTCGTCGCCTACCTCCTCGGCGAACCCAGCGTCGACAGTGCCATCGGCTACGAGGAGGCCCACGCACCCGCGCACCACCACGAGGTCGAACTCGTCAGCCGCAGCCTGCAGTCCACCGCCGGCCTCGCCACCGGCATCCTGCTCTACGGCGTCGCCTTCGGCGGCATAGCCGCCCTCGCGTACTGCTTCGCGCTCGGCCGCGTCGGCCGCTTCACCCCGCGCGCCACGGCTCTCCTGCTCTCCTGCACGGCCCTGCTCGCCGTGTACGTCGTGCCGTTCCTGAAGTACCCCGCCAACCCGCCGTCCGTCGGCGATCCCGGCACCATCAGCAAGCGCACGACGCTGTACTTCCTGATGATGCTGCTCAGCGTGCTCCTCGCCGTCGCCGCGGTGATCGTCGGGAAACGGCTCGATCCCCGCCTGGGCACCTGGTACGCCACCGTGGCAGCGGTCGCGTTCTTCGTCCTCGCGATCGGGCTCGCGTACGCGTTCCTGCCGACCATCAACGAGGTACCGAAGGACTTCCCCGCAGCGCTGCTGTGGCGCTTCCGCACCTCGGCCCTCGCCATCCAGCTCACTCTGTGGACCGGATTCGGCCTGATCTTCGGCGAGTTGGCGCAGCGTCAGCTGGCTCCGCGCACCGAGGCGGCCCCGGCCGGCCAGGCAACTCCCGTACCCCACTGAGAGAACCGCGCCACAAGACCCAGGCAGGCGATCAAGCGCAGAGGGCCGCCGGAACCATCCGGCCGGCCCTCTTGCCTTCTTCCGAGGGCGGAGACCCGCGTGGCCAGACACCCCCAACCGCGCCACATCACACTCGGCGGCCGCGAGGCGGTCGCGCTGAGCCTGGAGGAGTACGAGCAACTGATCGCCAGCAGACGGCAGATCGGCGGTCAGAGTGCCCGTGTACGCGTCCTGGCGCAGCGGGCGAAGGAGAGCGAGGAGGTGCTGAGGGAGATCGAGGCACTGGTCGGCTGCCCGTCGCACGGCTGCCACGGCCTGCCGGACCGAAGGGCGAGCGAGGGTCGGGGCGGCGAGGCGGGCGAACCCGCGGGAGCGGCGGACGGCGACTGTCTGCGGTGTGCTCTCGCGGCACTGCTCCTTCGCCATCGGGAGTCAACGGGCAGTCCACCGGGGGTGGTTGGCGAAGAATGCTGCTCACCGTCGAGCCAGTAGGGACGGAGTCACGGGCTACTACGGGTCAGCCCCCGGCGCCGTCCTCCGACGGGCCCAGCGCTCGCCCGAGCCGAAGGTTCCAGCGTCCGGAGCGTCCGCTGACATCGGTTGCCGTCAGGGGCGGTACGTCGAGCCGCCAGAACGCCGACCCGGGCGCGTCGAGGATCTTGACGGCCATCGCCCGCACAACCTCCGGCTCCACCACGGCGAGCGTCCGTCCGTCGAACTCCGCCGATGCCTCCAGCCAGCGCGCGACCCGTTCGCACAGGGCACGTACGGACTCCCCGCCGTGCGGCGCGGCGCCGAGGTCGGAAAGCCAGAGCGCGATGCCGGCCGGGTCCTCGGCGCTCACCGCGTCGAGTGTCAGGCCCCGCCAACGGCCCACGTCGAGCCCGGCCAGCTCCGGCGTCTCGACGGCATCAAGGCAGAGGGCCTTCGCCGTCTCCCGGCAGCGCACGGTGGGGGACACCAACAGCCGGTCGGCCGGGGGAACAGCACCGGCCGCCGCCCGCGCACGTGCCGCGGCGCTCGCGTCGAGCGAGCACCCGTCGTCGAACCGGGCCTCCCGCAGAGCCCGGCTCGTGGCGGCAGAGATCAAGGTGACGCGGCTGGTCACGGGTTGAGCCCCCTCCTAGCTGTGTGCCCACGCGTCCACCCCCTCGTGGCGCGCGGCGCGCCTACGAACGCGTCTCGCGTTCCTTCTTGACGGCGCGCAGGACCACGAACTTCGGGTCGCTGGCGATGAGTTCACTGTTGCCGAACAGGCGTCGCAGCTTCACGTGGTAGCCGAGGTGGCGGTTGCCGATGACCCACAGCTCACCGCCCGGACGCAGCGCGTCCCGCGCGTCGGAGAACATGCGCATGGCCGTGGCGGCGGTCGTCGCCTGGTGCGAGTGGAACGGCGGATTGTTGAGGACGAGGTCCGCACTGCCCGCGGGCAGCTCCGCGAGACCGTCGCCCACGAGGAACTCCGCCCTCGCCTCGGGGTGTTCAGAGGGATCGATGTTCGCCCGGTAGGTCGCCTCGGCCGACGCCACCGCCTGGAACGACTCGTCCGTGAACACGATCTCCGCGCGCGGGTTCTCCAGCGCCATGGCCGTGCCGACGACGCCGTTGCCGCAGCCCAGGTCCACCACGCGCTCGGCGCCCTCGCTGCGGGGCAGGTGCTGGAGCAGGAACCGGGTGCCGATGTCGAGGCGCTCGGCGCAGAACACACCGGCGTGGTTGGTGACGGTCCGGCCCGACACGGGGCCGACCCCGTCGGGCAGAGCGTATGTGTGCGGCCACGGGTTCCGCGGCCGCACGAGCGCCGGGTACGGCGTCGTGAAGATGAGCCGCGCCTTCTTCTCGGCGAGGGACGTGCGCGTCGGGCCGATGATCCGCTCGAACAGCTTCAGCGTCGAGGTGTGGATCTCCTTGACCATGCCGGTCCCGATCACCACGGTGTCGTCGTGGACGCCGGGCGCGATGCGGTGCAGCTGGTCCTCGAGGAGCGCCAGGCTCTTGGGGACGTGTACGAGCAGCACGTCCACGCGCTCCGGCGGGGTGTCCTGGGTGGTCAGCAGGCGTACCGCGTTCTCGTCGAAGCCGGCCCGGTCGAGGTTGGCGCGGGTCGCGCGCTGCCCGAGGTACGAGTCGGAGATCGTGGTCGGCCGGTCGCAGTGCCCGGCCAGGGCCGTGGTGAGGGCGCCCCACCGGTCGCCGATCACGACCACCGACCCCGACAGATCGGCGGCGCTGTCGGCGAGATGCCGCAGCAGATACTCGTCCGCGGCATCCCATGCGCGCAGCGTGTCGCGGGGATCCTCGGGGAAGCGGGCGAGGTCGAACTCGCCCCATGACGTCTCGAAACGGTTGCTCATTGTCCCGCCAGGCTAGCGGAGGCGCAGATCAGCGGGGCCGGGGGCGTGGCCGAAGCGTCGCCGAATCGGGGCCGACCGGCCCAGCGGCCGGCCCCTGCCGTACGGCTCAGGCGTCCCCGGCCGTACGGCTCAGGCGTCCCGTGCCGTGCGGCCTCAGGCGTCGCCGAAGTCGCCCGCGAACGCGGCCGCCATCCGCAGATGCGGTCCCGCCTCCTCGTGACGGCCCTGGCGCTCCAGAGTGCGGCCCAGCATCAGACGGGCGTAGTGCTCGACCGGATCACGCTCGACGACCGTGCGCAGCTCGGCCTCGGCGCGGCCCAGCTGGGCCGAGTGGTAGTACGCGCGGGCCAGCAGCAGCCGCGCCGCCACCTGCTCGGGGATCTCGGCGACCAGGTCGTCGAGGATCTGCGCCGCGAGCGTGTACTCCTTGGCGTCGAAGAACTTCCGCGCGCGCTCCCAGCGCTCCGCCGGGGTGCCCTGCGTGTAGTAGTTGTTGGTCGTGTTCACCACTGGTGCCTCCTCGACCGCTCTCAACGGCACGGACCCGGCGCATATTCCGTCCTGGTGAGCGCGCGGGTCCACCCGTACGCGTGCCTGACGGGACGGCCTTGACGGGGCTAGGTTGTGAGCCATGAGCAATCTTGATCGCGAGGCGGTGCCGACCATGTGCGGCGGCCGGGGCTTCGTCGTGGCGGAGCCCGTACGTGAACTCCTCTCCCCCCGGCGCGTGAAGCTCGGCGGGTCCACCGAGGTCCGCAGGCTGCTTCCGAATCTCGGCCGTCGCATGGTCGGAGCCTGGGCCTTCGTCGATCACTACGGGCCCGACGACATCGCCGACGAACCCGGCATGCAGGTGCCGCCCCACCCTCACATGGGGCTGCAGACGGTGAGCTGGCTGCACGAGGGGGAGGTCCTGCACCGCGACTCCACGGGCAGTCTCCAGACGATCAGGCCCCGCGAGCTGGGACTCATGACGTCCGGGCGTGCCATCAGCCACTCCGAGGAGAGCCCGCGCCCGCACGCCCGCCTTCTGCACGGCGCGCAGCTGTGGGTCGCCCTGCCGGACAGCCACCGTCACACGGACCCGCGCTTCGAGCACCACGCCGACCTGCCCGAGGTCACGGCCCCCGGCCTGAGCGCGACCCTGATCCTCGGCGAGCTCGACGGCGCCGCGTCGCCCGGCACGACGTACACGCCCATCGTCGGAGCGGACCTCAGCCTCACGCGCGGCGCGGATCTCAGTGTCCCTCTCGAGCCGGACTTCGAGTACGCGGTTCTGTCCATGTCGGGCGAGGCCCACGTCGACGGCGTCCCCGTCCTGCCCGGCTCCATGCTCTACCTGGGCTGCGGCCGCACCGAACTCCCCCTGCGCGCCGAGTCCGACGCGTCCCTCCTGCTCCTCGGCGGCGAGCCGTTCGACGAGGAGCTGATCATGTGGTGGAACTTCATCGGCAGATCGCAGGACGATATCACCCAGGCCCGGGAGGACTGGATGAGCGGGTCGAGATTTGGGGAAGTGAAGGGGTACGACGGGGGTCCGTTGGCTGCGCCCGAGCTGCCGCCTGTGCCGCTTAAACCCCGAGGTCGGGTACGTTGAACTGCCTCTTCGTGGTGTGACCTATGCGGGGCCGGGCGCACGGCGAAGTCGGTTCGCCCGGCTTCCCTTCACTGCGATTGCAAATGCTGTTCGGGGACTGTGACCCCACGTTCGCGAGTCGCAGGTTTCGTCACCCATGGGCAGCTCTCATCAGACTTATGCTGACCGCATGCTGACTTTCCTGACGCTACGTCAGGTCCCCGCCGGTGCAGAGTCTCGGTCGACGCCCGGCCATCTGAGCTCCCGTTTCAGGGCCCCTGGCCGGGTGCCCCAACGCAGGGCGCAGGCGCTCATCCCCATGAAGCGCGATTCCTCGCGGAGCCTTGCTGACTCGAAGGGGCGTTTGTACGGTTCCCATAGATCGCCGCACCTCCATCCCGCTCCGTCGACACTCTTCACGAATGGCACTTGTGCCAGGTGAGGTCCTCCCAGTCGGCGATGATGTCGGTCTGTGCCCAGGCCGGGGTGACATGCCATTGCAGCGTGGGCAGATTGATGACACCGTCACGCGGAAGCACATGGGGATTCTGTGCAGCGACGTGTATGGCCGCCTGCTCGGCCTTCGACTTGTATGCCTGGGCTTTGAGGTACCGGCGTTGGCAGTTGGGTCGGCGCGCGATTGTTCGTCGCGCACGGGGAGCCCAAGTTCCACGATTTGGCACCTGCGGCGGTCGCGCTCCCCGCTGGCGAGGACAACGTCATCGGTCACGGTGCGGGACAGATTTATGGCGGCCGAGCCGCCGAGTTCGACGACGCGGGTGCGGGCGGCAACCGCCTCGTCGGGGCCCAGGACGAGCACACGGTGCGCCGCTGGTGTCCCCCGCCGGAGATCCGTTGGCAGAAGTGAGGATCTACCATCTTGAATTCGCTGGTCACGGGGCCGGTGTGTGTGGTGGGTTGTGTACTCGCGCTGGTCGGGGGCGATTGTCTGGCGTCTAGATCGTCTGTCAGCGCGCGATCTCGATGTTGGTCAGTACGAGCGGGGCGCGCAGGAGCGTGGTCGGGTGACGGACGTGCAGGCGGAGCTTTGTGAGGATGCGCCAGTTCTTCAGGTGGGCCACCTCGAGATCGCCGTCAAGTACGTGAAAGCCGCACCCCCAAACGGGGCGCTGCCCCGGATCCGCTGACCAGGCGAACCGCCCACTGCCATCACCCCGCAGTGGAAGACATCGACCATGCCCTCGGCTTGTCACCGCCGGAGCCGACGCTCGCCACGCCCACCTCGGACCCCGTGCTCCTTCCGGATTACGAACCCAACGTATGGCCAGGGTTGCTTGCCGTCGCCCGTTGCCCACGTCCAACACCGAAGCTCAGGGCCTGGATTGGCGGCGTGAGCGCGACGGTTCCATGACCGATGGGCGTGGTTCGGTGTCAGAGGGTTCTCGCCGCAGCGGCGTCGCGGAGGAGTCCGGCGAAGGTCAGGGCGGCGGGGGTGAGCGAGTGGTCGGCCATGCGAACCAGGAGGATGCGGCGGATGGGGGCCGGCGGCTGGAGGCGCAGGACGTTGACGCCGGGTCGGATACCCTCCAGCGCCAGGGTGGGGGCGAGGGCGACGCCGATGCCGGCGGCGACCATGGCCTGGGCTTCCTGGTAGTCGTGGGCCTCGTAGGCGATGTGGGGCTCGAAGCCGACGGCGCGGCAGCCGCGAACGAGGGCTTCGGCCACCGGGTGATGTTCGGCGCGGGTGATCCAGGGGTCGTCCGCGAAGTCGGCGAGTGAGGCGGCGTCGCGGCCGGCGAGTGGATGGTGGTCGCTGACGAGAAGGGCCGGCGGGTCATCGAGGAGTGGGGTGACGACGATGTCCTCCCGGTCGATTCGGCTCCAGTCGTAGTCCCACATCAGCGACATCTCGATCTCCCGGTTCTCCAGCAACGTCCAGAGCCCGGCGATGCGGGCGCTACGGACGGTCAGCCGTACGTCGGGGTGGGCGTTGCGGAAGGCGATCACGGCCTGCGGGAGGAGCGAGGCGCCGACGGTAGGGAAGGTGCCGATACGCAGGGTGCCCGCACGCAGACCGGCGTAGTCGGCGAGTTCGTTGTCCGCGGCCTGCAGTTCACGTTCGATCCGTTCCCCTCGTTCGGCCAGCGCCCGTCCGGCGTCGGTGACGGTGACGCCCCGGGCGTGGCGCTCTAGCAGGGGCTGTCCTGCCTCCGTTTCCAGGCGGCTGATCTGCTGCGATACCGCTGACGGCGTGTAGTTGAGGGCGCGGGCAGTCGCGGTCACCGAGCCGCGCCGGGCGACCTCCGTGAACAGCAGGATCCGCCGGACGTCGAGCATGCCGCCACCTCCAGCGTTCACTTCACCTTAATAGCCATGCAGATTTCCGAGATTGTACTTCACGCTGCCGTAACCCACCGTGGAGGACACCACGCACGGCGAGACCGCCGGTGGGCTTCCCCTTTTATGTCTGTGAGGAGTCAGTTGTGCTGCGTCTGCAGGGCGAGATGATCCGCGGAGGAACCAGCAAGTGCTGGATCTTCGACCACCGCGACGTGGCCGCCACGGGCGTGGACGTCGATGTCCTGCTGCTCGCCGCCTTCAACGCCGCCGACCCCCGCCAGATCGACGGCGTGGGAGGCGCCTCCTCCACCACCTCCAAGGCCGCTGTCGTACAGGCGTCGCCCCAGGCCGGCGTGGACGTCGAGTACGCCTTCGCGCAGGTCGGAATCGGCGACGAGCGCGTGGAATGGGCCAGCAACTGCGGCAACTGCGCCACCGCCGTGGCCCTGTACGCCGTCCACCACAAGCTCGTGCCGATCACCTCGGACACCACCACCGTCCGCATGCTCAACGTCAACACCGGGGCCCGCCTCACCGGCACGATCCCCACGCCTGCGGGCGAGGCCCCGGAAGAGGGCACGGCCGTGGTGCCGGGCACGTCGGCGCCGGGCGTTCCGGTCCTGCTCGGGTTCCAGGACCCGGCGGGCTCGACGACCGGCCGCGCCCTGCCGACCGGCCGAGCACTGGACGAGCTGACCGGCCCGGACGGCCTTGTCGAGGCATCCCTGGTGGACGCCGGCGCTCCGGCCGCGCTGTTCGAGGCCAAGGCGTTCGGCCTCGACGGCACGGAATCCCTCACTGCGTTCGCCACCGCGGTGCCCGCACTGACACTGCTGCGCCGCCAGGCAGCGCTGGCCATGGGCCTCGCCCAAGAAGGCGATCCGGTCAGCCACGCGGTGCCGAAAGTGGGCATCGTCGCCCGACCCGCCCCCTATCGCACCACACAGGGCACACTCGTCAACCAGGACGAGTACGACCTGGCCGTGCGCATGGTCTCCATGCACGCTCCGCACCCGGCGATCGGCCTGACCTCCGCCGTGGCCCTGGCCGCAGCAGCCGCCACCCCCGGCACCCTCGCCCACCGCGTCGCCCGGCAGACCGCCGACGGCACGCTGCGCCTGGGCACCCCCGCCGGCGTGATCACCACGCAGGCCGTCCCCGCACCGGACGGCGCGTCCCCCACGGTGCTCCTGCACCGCGCCGCCCGGCGTATAGCCCGAGCCGAACTCCTCGTTCCCGTCCTGGAAGGACGCCCCGCATGAGCCGCAACGACGCCGCCCCGGGTACCGTCACCGCACCACCGGGCCGCATCCGCCGGATGCTGTCCCACCTCTACGTCCAGTGCCTGATCGCCGTTCTCCTCGGCGCCGCCGTGGGCGGGCTGTGGCCGTCCTTCGGCGCTGACCTCAAGCCGCTCGGCGACGGCTTCATCGCGCTGGTGAAGATGTTCATCGCGCCGATCATCTTCTGTACGGTCGTCCACGGCATCGCCTCCATGGGCAACGCCCGCGCGGTCGGCCGCGTGAGCCTGAAGGCTCTGGTCTACTTCGAGGTGCTGACCACCGTGGCCATGGTGATCGGCCTGGCCGTCGTCAACGTCGTCAAGCCGGGCAGCGGTCTGCACATCGACCTCTCGACCCTGTCCACCAAGGGCCTGCCGCCGGAGGCGACCACGGCCCACGAGGGCTTCGCCGCCTTCCTCCTCGCCACCATCCCGGCCACCCTGGTCAGCGCCCTGACCGGCAACGAGATCCTGCCGGTGCTGCTGGTGTCGGTGCTGTTCGGATTCGGCCTGCACGCCAGCGGAGAGGCCGGTCTGGGTATCGCCCGGGGCGTCGAGAAGTTCTCCACGATTCTGTTCACGCTCATCCGTTGGATCATGCGGCTGGCTCCCATCGGAGCGTTCGGTTCGATGGCTTTCACCATCGGCAACTACGGCCTGGGCACCCTGCGCCACCTGGCCCTGCTGGTCGGCTCGTTCTGGCTGACCGCCCTTTTCTTCGTCCTGGTCGTCCTCGGGACCGTGATGCGCCTGAACGGACTGCGACTGCTGCCCTTCCTGCGCTACATCAAGGAAGAACTGCTGATCGTCCTCGGCACCTCCTCCACCGAGCCCGTCCTGCCGCGAATGATGGCCAAGCTCCAGCACGCGGGCGCCTCGAAACCGGTCGTCGGCATCACGCTGCCCGCCGGGTACTCCTTCAACCTCGACGGCACCGCCATCTACCTGACCATGGGCTCGGTCTTCCTCGCCCAGGCCCTCGGCATCCACCTCAGCCTGACCCAGCAGCTGGCCATGCTCGCCGTCATGCTCCTTACCTCCAAGGGCGCCGCAGGCGTCACCGGCTCCGGCTTCATCGCCTTGGCCGCCACTCTCAGCGCTGTCCCACACGTCCCGGTCGCCGCCCTCGCGCTGATCTTCGGCGTCGACCGGTTCATGTCCGAAGCCCGCGCCCTGACCAGCCTGGTCGGCAACGGCGTCGCCACCCTGGCCGTCGCCCGCTGGGAGGGCGAGCTGGACGAGGACCGCGCCAAGGCCGTCCTGCGCGGCGAGATTCCCTATACCCCTGCCCCCGCTCCTTCTGCGGTGCCAGCCGAGCCCGATCCGAAGGAGACGCCCGCACCAACCCACGACCCCGTCCCCGCCGCACGCTGACGTCGCACGGGAGGGGCGGCCCGGAGCAGACGCTCCGGGCCGCCCCGCCTACGTCTCAACAGGACGTCATACTCGCCGTCCGGCCTGATCAGGACCGCCTGACCTTCCCTTATACCTACTCTTCCAGCCGCTGATCAAGCCCGGCGAACGCCGCACAGAACTCCCCCATCGTCTGCCGTTTCGGTGATCAGAGATCCACGGATTCCCCGGCCAGAGCGAGGTACCTGTCCGTACGATCCGGGCCGGAGGTGCGTCAGGTGGCCAGGGATGCAGAACCGGACCTTCATGGACTGATCACGGCCCGCCGGGTCGAACTGGAGTTGCAGGCAGAGAAGTTGAGCCAGCAGCTTCAAGATGTGCGCGACGAGCTCGAGGAACTCACCGTCGCCGAGCGGGTCGCGCGTCGGCTGGCCGAGCGGCTGCGCGCCGAAACGAGGACGACGCCTGGGGGTGCCGGCCAGGTCGCGGGCCGCGCGGTGCTGCTGGTGCCGCAGCGCGAGCGGGACACCGACGAGACGGTACTGCCAGAGGACTACCAGCGGATCATGGACGTGGTGCGACGGGCGGATACGCCGGTCATGGTCAAGCAGGTCTGCGGTGAGCTGAGGATGTCCAAGAACCGGCCCGCTCGGAGGCGATGCGCTCGAAGCTGAACCAACTGGCCGAGCGGGGCTGGCTGCGCAAGCTGGCCGACGGGAAGTTCACCACCACGCTGTGAGTGTGGTCCAGCAACAGCATGCAGCCCGGGCCGTAACTCCGATGCCCTCGGCGGCAGTTGATGGATCATGTCAAAGAAAACCAGCCCCGCCGGGGGCACTGAGACGGTTGTCTACCAGTCCAGTCTGCAGCTGTCCACGGCCACACTGAGCTTCCTCGGCGACCTGCTGCGCGGCCATCTGAAGAAGATCCGCTCCCGGTGGCGGAAGCTGGCGGCCGGGAAGTTCGCCACGATCGCCCTCGCAGTTCTCCGCCATGACCAGCGGCTTGCCGACATGGCGGGCGGCAACCACATCTCCGCCACAACGGTGCGTCGTTGGGTCCTGGAGGTCATCGAACTGCTTGCCGCGCGGGCCCAGCGCCTGGAGCGCGTGCTGAAGAAAGTCATCCGAACGGGTGGCCACGTCGTCCTGATCGACGGCACTCTGATCCGCACCCGGCGCCGCACAGGAGCGGACAACCGCCGCAACTACAGCGGGAAACACAAGGCCCACGGCCTGTTCTTCCTCGCCCTCACCGACGACAAGGGCCGGTTACTGTGGCTGTCCGCGGCCCGCCCGGGACGCTCCTCGGAGATCACCACCGCCCGTTACAACAAGCTCGTCGAGCGCCTGCGGGCCGTCGAGCTGGGTGCCATCGGTGACCTCGGCTTCGTCGGCCTGGACGACGACCCGGACAACCCCGTGGTCATCACCGGCTACAAAGCCGCCCACCAAGCCACTCATCCCTGCGAAGAAGCAGATCGATAGGCTGATCGCGTCTGTCCGCGCGGTCTGCGAGCACGCCTTCGCGCATCTGAAGAACTTGCGCATCCTCACAAAGCTCCGCCTGCACGTCCGTCACGCCACCACGCTCCTGCGCGTCCTTGCTCGTACTGACCAACATCGAGATCGCGCGCTGACAGACGATCTAGACGCCAGACGATCGCCCCCGACCAGCGCGAGTACACAACCCACCACACACACCAGCCCCGTGACCAGCGAATTCAAGATGGCGGATGTCCAGTGGGCGAGTGAGTCAATGCACCGGTGGAGCGGGGTGGCCCGCCTGAAGTCCTGGCGGGTCTTCCGCAAAGCCCGGTGCAGACCGAATTTCAGTGGCGCCAATCGCCGCGGCCGTCCTCACCCTGGAGCGGCAACGCTGAATGAGCTCACTGTGTGCCGGACAGGCCGAGGACTCCCTGGCAAACGAGAGGACCCAGCCGCGAGGCCGTCTCGAATGTCGCCCAGTAAAACGAGGCCACGCCGGAGAACGTCGCCTATCTGCCGTAGAAGAGGGCGAACACGGCAGCGATGACGACCAAGGCCCCAGGGCTGATGCGTTCTCACGTGGTGAGATCGAGCGACGGAGCTCATCGCATCCCCCATAGGCCCTTGATCAAGACGGAAAGGCCGCCGACAAGCGCCAGGGCGAAGATGAGTCGCCGGATCCACTGCTCAGGAACCCTCGGCGCGAGTGCCCTGCCAATGAGCGCGCCCGTTACCAGGGCGGCCGTGGCCACCGTCCACGCCGTACCGCTCAGCTGCGGCGCCCCGTTCGCGGCAACCGAGAACACGTTAACCGTAATTCCGTAAAATTGCGCATTTGGAACAAATTCTCGCACCGGCCAGCCTGCGTTCACCGCATATAAGGAATACGGTGGCCCGCCCACACCGGCCGCAGAATTCATGAATCCGCCGACCGCGCCGGCAGCGACTGCTCCCTTGGTTCCGCTCAGGGCAGATATGCGCAAGCCTCGCATCACAAATATCACGGCAGCCGTCACCAGAATGCCGACGCCAGCCAGCAGCGCGGGTTCGGGTAGTCGGGCCGCCACCCAGGAGCCCATCGGTACGGTGCACGCGGACGCGATGACCAGGGGAATCATTGCGCCGAGCCTCACCTGTCTCCAGCCCGTGGTAATTCCGGCGATGCTTATGACGCCGGCCGCACAATTCGCGAGCACCACGCCCTGGGTGGGCCCGAGTAGTAAAATGAGCGCGGGTACAGCGACCAGCGCGAATCCCATTCCGGTGAGCCACTGCACGGATGCGCCCAGCACCACTATGACTCCCAGTAGCAACTCTGCTGCCCCGGCACCCTCCACAGAAGACTCCTCCGGTTAACCGGGATGATCTCCACCATCCTCCACGCCAGGGCTGATGCGTTCTCGGTCGGCGTGATGAGCGATTCACCCGGGAATAGTGGTAGTCAGTCGGTTTGCCCGGCTGGAAATGACGAGACGCGACCTCTGATGATCAAGGTTCTCGAAGCCATAGATCATGAACAGGGGTCGCGTTCGCGTGCCATCTTCCCTGATCGACGTCCTCGCATGCCACGAGGACGTCGACCTCCCATGCTTGCCTGCTGACCTGAGCACATTGGCCCAGGTGCTGGACGAGGTGCCCGATCCACGCCGGGTCCGCGGCCGCCGCTACCGGATCGGCTCCCTGCTCGCGCTGTGCCTCGTTGCCGTCCTCGGCGGCGCCAAGTCGGTGACCGCCATTGCACGATTCGCCACCGACAGCAGTCCTGAGCTACGCGAATGCCTCAGAGTCACCTCCACCACGCCGAACACCACCACCCTGGGGCGGCTACTGGCCCGCCTGGACGGCAACGCCCTGGACGACGCCATCGGCGCCTGGCTCGGCCGATACGCCACCGACCCCGTTCACGAACCCGGCGAACCCTGCGCGGTCTCGCCGTCGACGGCAAAGCCGTGCGAGGCTCACGCACCGACACCGGCAAGGCCGTCCACCTGCTCGCAGCCACCCTCCATACCTCGCAGACCGTCATCTCCCAGCGCCAGGTCCAGGCGAAGAGCAACGAGATCCCCGCCTTCGCCCCACTGCTGGAGCGCATCGACCTGCGAGGCGTCGTCGTCACCGCCGATGCCCTGCACACCCAGCGCGCCCACGCTGGTCGTGTCATTGCAGCCCGGGGCCACTACCTCCTGGTCGTCAAGGGCAACCAGAAAAAGCTCCGCAAGCAACTCAAGGCGCTGCCCTGGCACGAGATCCCGCTACAGAACCGCACCACGGCCACCGGCCACGGCCGCCGTGAGGTCCGCCGCCTGAAGGTCTGCACCGTCCAACCCGGCCTGCTCTTCCCCCGCGCCGTCCAGGCCATCGAGATCAAGCGCCGCCGCACCAAGCGCAAGACCGGAAAGGTCCAGACGAAGACTGTCTACGCCATCACCAGCCTGACCCCGGACCAGGCCAACCCTTCCCAGCTCGCCGAACTGATCCAGAACCACTGGTCAGTTGAGGCCCTGCACCATGTCAGGGACGTGACCTACGGCGAGGACGCCTCGCGGATACGTACCGGCACCGCACCGCGCGCCATGGCCACCATGCGCAACCTGGCCATCGGTCTGATGCGGCAAGCCGGCTGGACCAACATCTCCGCCGCAATCGATCACTACAGGTCACATCCCGAGTACGCCACCGCCATGCTCGATCTCGCCACGTGAGAACGCATCAGCCCTGACCAAGGCCCAGCCGACGACCACGGCCATATCGAGCCGCGAGACCCGGCGAGAACTCATTTCGTCCTCAACGGAATCTGGAAGTGATCACCGCTGAGAAAACCTCATTCTCCAGTTGACATGCAGAGTCCCGGTGGGAGGCTTGAAGTGAATGGTCCGCGGGGCTCACCTGCTGCGCCTAATGCTGCGGCTGACAAGGCAACGTGAAGCAGCGGCCCGGCCATTGAGGTCGTGCGGCTCCCCGATGAGTTCCTCCCCGGTGAGTATTGCGTCAATTTCGAGTGAGTATGTTGCGTAACCTACCAGTGTCGTACTGGCGCTAGCAGCCACGTGCGTCCTGTGTGCGCGTTTCACGCGGTGCATGTTGATTCATTCGTGAATTTTGTTCCTTCCATCGATATTCGAAATATCGGACAGGAGGAGAGAATCCCATGAAGGCTCTGGTGTACGACGGGCCACGTTCGGTGAACGTGCAGGATGTGCCGGACGCGAGGATCGAGCGGCCGACGGATGTGCTGGTGAAGATCACTTCCACCAACATTTGCGGGTCGGACCTGCATATGTATGAGGGGCGCACGGACATGGAGACGGGGCGTGTCCTGGGCCACGAGAACATGGGGGAGGTCATCGAGGTCGGCGATGGCGTGGACCGTGTGCGGGTGGGGGACCTAGTCTGTTTGCCGTTCAACATCAGTTGCGGGTTCTGCCGCAACTGTGACAATGGGCTGACGGCCTTCTGCCTGACCACGCCGGTGGATCCGACGATGGCCGGTGCCGCATACGGCTTCGCGGGAATGGGCCCCTATAGCGGCGGTCAGGCAGAGTTCCTGCGGGTTCCGTACGGAGACTCCAACTGCCTGGTGCTGCCCGAGGAGGCGCGAGAGAAGCAGACCGACTACGTGATGCTGTCCGACATCTTCCCGACCGGCTGGCACTGCACGGAGCTGGCCGGCGTGCAGCCGGGCGAGACCGTTGTCATCTATGGCGCGGGCCCGGTCGGTCTGATGGCGGCGCTGTCGGCAAATCTCAAGAGCGCCGCGCAGGTGATGGTCGTCGACCGTCACCCGGACCGGCTCGCGCTCGCAGAGCAGATTGGTGCGATTCCCATCGATGACTCCAAGGCCTCGCCGATCGACCAGATCAACGAACTCACCAACGGTCTGGGGGCGGACCGTGGGTGTGAGTGCGTGGGCTACCAGGCGCACGACCCTCAGGGTGTCGAGCACCCGAACCTGACGCTCAACAACCTGGTGCACTCGGTGAAGTTCACCGGGACGATCGGGGTCGTGGGTGTCTTCGTGCCGCACGACCCGGGGAGCCCGGACAAGCTGTACAAGGCGGAGGGCGAGGTCGCCTTCGACTACGGCCTGCACTGGTTCAAGGGCCAGTCGATGGGGACCGGACAGGCCAATGTCAAGGCATACAACCGACAGCTGTGCGCCCTGATAGAGCAGGGCAAGGCCAAGCCCTCATGGATCGTCTCCCACGAGCTGCCGCTGGACCAGGCCCCCAACGGGTACCAGCACTTCGACGCCCGTGACGACGGCTGGACCAAGGTCGTCCTCCACCCCAACGGCTCGAGCTGACCGACCGGGCCATCCCGGGCCAAGGCCCGCCCCGCAGACACCGGGAACCTGGCTTTCCCGCGTTGGCTTTGTTCACTAGAACCAGAACCGACAGCGCCTGGACACGACATTGGCAGCACCCGAAGCACTGCAGAAATCGAATAGTTCATGACTGCGGGCAGCGCGGGAGTCAGGCAACTCGCTGCGCCGTGGTACGTGCGCCTTCGATTCCCGGCGGACCTTTACAGCTGCGGCGCTCAACGTCGGGTAGCGCGGGGACGGTACGGACCACTGAGGTGAGCAGTGGTCAGGTAGGTGAGACAGAGCAGCACGAGTGACCATCCAGCCGCGCCGTGCGATCGACGCTGACTGCGGTGACCTGCTCGGACGCAATTATCGGCACACACAAGGCCATCGCAGACCGGGGCGGTCTTTCTGGGGTCTTCGCTTCGAGCCCGAAGGGCAGGCCGCGGCGCCGTGTTGTTGGGTGCCTACGGTGTGCTGGGCCCAGTCGGCGCTGGAGTCGACCGACGCGAGCTGAACGGCTGAGCCTTGACGGAGACGACAGCGCTGCACCTGCGGGTGCGGCGCCTTCTCCGTGTCCGCACCCCCTGTGCCGCTGCCGGTCGGGCACCGGTGGGACGTGCCAAGGTCGCCCCTGGCCGGCGACGCCACTCGGGACCCGAACGGCTGCCGTCCGTCATCTACTGGGTGTGCATGCTGATGGGCCTCGGTTTTCTGATCACCGCGGCCGGAGTGATCCGTTCCGCCACGGCTCAGCGCCGTCAGGTGGCGGCGCCGTCGCCCCCGTCCACCCCTTCCGCCACATAGCGCTCCAGCCAGGACGGAAACTCCGTCAGATCCGCGAGCACCACCTCGGCACCGTCGTTGCGCAGCTCCGTGGCATCGCACGGGCCGGTGGCGACCGCGACGGACAGCGCACCCGCGGTGTGCGCCCCGACGACGTCACCGATGTGGTCGCCGACGTAGACCTGCGCATGGTGCTTGCGCAGCGCCTCGGCCTTGCCCTCCGCCCACAGGGAGCCGAAGAGGGCGTCCACGTCGAGGCCGAGATGTTCCAGGTGCAACTTGGCGTTGGGCTCGTACTTCGCCGTCACCACGATCGCCCGGCCGCCCGCCGCGTGAATCGCGTCGATGGCCTCCCGGGCGCCGGGCAGGGCGGGCGTCGTCGCGACCGCGTACTGCGGATACAACTCGCGGAAGAGAGCGGCGGTCTCCGCCACCCGCTCTTCGGGGAACCAGTGGCGGATCTCCTGCTCCAGCGGGGGCCCCAGCCGGCTCGCCGCAAGGTCGGCGTCGATGAAGGTGCCGGTCCTGGCCGACAGCTCCTGATAGACGGCCTTGATGCCCGGGCGCGAGTCGATCAGCGTCATGTCGAGGTCGAAGCCGACCGTCAGAGAGTGTGCAGCCATGCCTGCCATTGTGCCTGCGGCGGCATCCCCGGTCAGGGAGGCACGACCCCGGCCCCCTCAGCGGGGCACTCGCCGCATGCGCCACACCAGGAACAACGCCGAGGCGACCGCGGTGACCCGCACGATTCCGGGCAGTCCGTCGGCCATCTCCTGCCCAGCCGTTCCTGGGCGATGGACTCGCCCCACCAGTCGAACCGGCCCCATAGCCACACCACCAGCCCGCCGACGACGATCCCCGGCACCCCGAGCGCCGCGAACTTGGCCTCGGCTCAGCCGCCGCGATACGTAGGCGCCCGCGTTGCGGCCTCCGTGTTGGAAACGGTGACCGTGAGCACGCCGTCGGACACCGGTGAGGTCATCACCCGTCACCTCCGTCATCTCGTGTCCTCGGGGGCCTTCCGGGTCCTTCGCCGTGGCCGGCGGACGGCCCGCAGGACTGTTGAGGTCATCGGGCAGGGTCTTCGCGCGCGACTCGTCGTGCCGGGTCGGGCCGTGCTCTGCGAGGGCTCGGGAGACCTGCTCGATCTCGTGGTTGAGGGACCGCTCGGCCATGGCCGAGGCCCCGGCTCGCTGCGCCTTCCGAACCGGCCATGCCCGGTGAGTAGGCAAACTGCCCGTTCCCGGACGGTACTCGCGTACCCGGTGCGCTCGCGTTCCCGGCGGTGGCCGTGCGGTCGGCGATCCGCCGCTCCCGCTCGCGGGCCGCCTGCCGGACGCCCTCGGGGCGGGCGCGTTCGCGGATGGCGTCCGAAGAGGGCTCGCTGCGCCAGTCCGCCTCGGCCTCCCCGGAGGTGAGCGGTCTGGCGATGTTCTCCCGGACTGCTGCTCGGCCCGGACACCGAAGAACACCTCGGCCAGCCCGCCGAGTGCCATGGCCTCCGATGATGGTGTGCCACTGGGGGCGCCGTCACGTGAGTGCCGGGGTTACAGGTCCAACTGGAGTTTGAGCAGGCATACGACTACGTCGGTGCGGGAACTCAGCAGGCCGGCCATGAGAATGCCTCGTTGGTTCTGGAGAATCCGGTAGCGGGCGTGCAGGGGTTCCACCTGGGGAATGAGTACGGCGACCTGCCTGCCGTTGCGGGTGACCTGCTCGACGTAGCCGATGACTGGATGCACCAGGGAGTGCTGAGGGCTGTCGATGATGTCGAGCCGTGGGCCGGGGTCCCATCGCGCCAGTCGGCGCGCATGGCGTCTGCTTTCGTCCGGTCGTCGAAGACGGCGACCACGACGACCTCATCGCCCAGTGAGGACGCGGCGTTGAGGGCGGCGGCGGCGACCCTGTCGACCCTGCCCAGGGGGACGATGACCAGACTGTGGCTTCGTGCGGGGCGTGGCGGAGTGCCGTCCCAACTGAGTTGGTCGCGAACGCGCGTGTAATAGCGCTCGATCCGGGAGAACAGCAGCATCAGCAGCGGCACGATGAGGACGACGATCCAGGCACCGGCCAGGAACTTGGTGGCGAGCAGGACGATTCCGGCGGCGGCGGTCAGCACAGCCCCGACGCCGTTGATCAACGCCCGGGGCAACCAGCCGTCGGGGCGTTGCATGCTCCAGTGCCGGACGAGGCCGATCTGGCTGATGGTGAAGCCGACGAAGACGCCGATGGCAAAGAGCGGGATCAGGCGCTGGGTGTCGGCGCTGACGACGACCAGCATGACGCCGGCCAGCACCGCCAGGGCCACGACGCCCCAGCGGTGGACGGGCCGCTCCGAGCGGAGGGCGAACAGGTGAGGGAGACGGTCGTCCTTGGCGAGGACGCTCATCAGGACCGGAAGGCCGCCGAAGCTGGTGTTCGCGGCGATGCCCAGTACGAGAGCGACGATGAGGCTGATGGCGTAGTAGGCCCAGCCGGTCCCGAAGGCGCCGGCGGTCAGCTGGGCCAGCAGCGTCACACCGCCGCGTGGCACCACGTGATGGCGGCGGATCAGCAACGACAGCCCGATGAGCATGGCGCCCAGCAGCAACCCCAGCATCAGCTCGGTGTGTTGCGCCCGCTTGACGCGTGGTTGGCGGAACATCGGAACGGCGTTGGCGATGGCCTCCACCCCGGTCAGCGCCGAGCATCCGGCGGAGAATGCCTTGAGCACCAGGAGCACGCCCAGCGCCTCGACGGCGGGGAAGGACTGGGACGTTCCGACCGTGGCTGCGGGATGGGCCCGAAACAGCCCCACGACGATGACACCGATCACGCTGACGATGAACAGCACTGTGGGCAGCATCAGCACCCGCGCGCTGTCCGCGATGCCGCGCAGATTGACGACGGTGAGGACGAACAGCGCGATCAGGCATACGGCCAGAAGGTGATCGGAAAGGACGGGAAACGCCGATGCGAGGCTCGCGGCGCCGGCGGCGAGACTGACGGCGACGGTGAGGACGTAGTCGATGATGAGGCTGGCAGCGGCCATCAGACTGACCGGTCTGCCCAAATCCTTCTTCGCCACCGCGTAGGCTCCACCGCCGTCCGGGTGTACGGCGATCACCTGGCGGTAGGAGACGACCAGGACGGCCAGCAACCCGGCGATGACCAGGGTGATCGGCAGCATCGCCGTGAGCGCGCCCGAACCGGCGGCCACCAGCACGACGACGATGGCCTCCGGGCCGTACGCGACCGAGCTGAGGGCGTCCAGTGATAGGGCGGCCAGCCCCTGGATCACGGTCAGGTAGGACTTTCCGCCCTCGCCGTGACGCTGTGGGACCTTGGGGTGAGGTTTCTTGGGCGCAAGCCCGAGCGTCACGTGAAACTCACTCGTTCATTTGGCGGGTGCACCCACCCATGCCGGGCCGTGGCACAACGACAATGCGCATGATGTCTCCATTTCGGTGAGAGGTATCCGCCTGATCCAGCTTCGGAGAGTCTCCGGGGACCTGCACGCCCACCGCGCTGGACGGGTGCGACGTGGAGGACGACCAGGCACAGGTTCTGGACCTGGCGGACATCCTGGGCACGTTGCTGCGGCAACGGCCCTCGCCCTACACCGGCGCCTACTTCCTGCTACGTATCGACGACCCGGCGGACGACCGCCGCATGTTGCGGCGCCTGGCACCCCAGGTGGCCACAGCGGCCAACGGGTGGGCCCCCGGAGCGGCCTGGCCGAACGTGGCCCTGAGCTATTCCGGGCTGCGTGCCCTGGGCGTTCGCGAGTCATCAGGAGAGCTTTCCGGCGGAGTTCCGCGAAGGGACGGCGCTCAAGGGGTTCGGCCGGGCGGCAATGCTCATGGAGAGCGACGTCCTGCGGGCTGACAGTCGTTTCGTCCCCGAGGCGGAGCGGTTCGCCGAGGCCCTGGAGGCGGACACCGCGCAGGCGGCAGTCGATGTGCGTGAGCACAGGAATCCGGACTGGGGGCGCGTGGAGGAGGCGCTCCACGTGTGGGAGGGCGCTGCCGACGGGGACCGGAGTCCGGTGGTGCGGCGTGGGGCGGAACTGCAGAAGCGGGCCTTGGAAGACCTCGCGACGGCGGTGAGCCGCACACCCCTGGAACGGGACGTCGGCTCTGCTCGCGAGGAGCAGCGGGTGCGGGCAACACGACTGAGATGGGGCGCGTTTCGGGTTCACCGCAGCGGACAACACTGGCTGATTTACCCGGATTCCGCCCGTTTATGACGGCCGTCTTTTTCGCTTCAACCAAGGACGTCGGCAGACGTGCGAGCGACCTGCTTGCGGAATTCAGCGACATCAGTTACCTCGACTATGTCTGCCCGGAATGCCGGCTACCGCGGCTGTCGCAGGAATCCAGGAGCCCGCCGTTGCGCCTTGGTTCGGTGCAACGGCGGGCTACGTCGGCGGGGGTGGTACTACAGCTCCCGCTCGATCTGGTGCTCGCTGACCTTGTCTTCGCGCAGGGTCGCCTCGTTCTGGACGGCGTAGCGCGTCTGCGCCCCGCTGCCCTCGGCGCTGCGGATCTCGCCCCGCTGAAGCTCGTCCTGCTGGTCCCGGTACTCCACTTGCTGTCCCTTGCGGTAGGGCATGGGGATCTCCAAATCTCGTGTGGGTCGACGAGGGCTGGCCCCGCGCGTTCGGCAGCAGGCGCCCCGCCCTCTTGGCGCCCGCGACTACCGCCAGGCGCACTGACAGCCCACCCCCAACTCCGTCCTACGGCAATTACTACGGGCCGAATGGATGATCCTTCGCCCGCCCCCGCGTCAACGTCCCCCGCAACGGACGGTGCTACGAGCCCACCACTCTCAAGGCTTGACCTTCGGCCGGACAGCCCGGTTGTTCCGTGCTCTCCGAAGAAGGCGGAGCGGCAGGACAGCCGAGGCAGTGCGCTGGGACAGCCCGCTTGCCAACGGTCCGGAGCGCGAGGTGACTTCCCCGGCGCTGTGGGGATCAGTGTGCCGTCTGGGGGCGTGGGGTTCAGCCGTGATCGTTGCCGGCCTGGCGGGGTCGGTCATCGTTGCGGTTGATGGCGTCGATGCGGGCCGCGAGGTCAGGGTGGTTGGCTTTGAGGTGGGTGTGGGTGTCGGCAAGTGGGGCGATGAGGTTGGCGGCGTCGTTGTCGGCGAGGGCTTCGGTGAGGCGGGCCAGGGGGGCGTGGGCCTGGGCGGGGAGGTCGGTGAGGGCAGTGATCTGGCCGGCGAGCTGTCGCAGGTCGGCGGCATTGGTCCGGGCCCAAGCGGTGATCGTGCGGTCGGCGGCGCGGCGGCTGCGGGTGGCTTGTACGCGTTGTTCCCTTGTGATGCCGGGGGCGCCGGGGCGTACGCGCAGGTAGCGCCGCTCCGCGGCCTGGCGGCTGGCCACGCCCAGGGGGTGTGCGAGGTCGGCCCAGCTGGATCCTGCTGCCCGGGCTGCCTCGATCAACCCGGGCTCCCATCCCGCGAGCTGGTCGCGCAGTTCACGCAGGAGGAGGAGCGCGGCCAGGGCCTGGTCCGCACTGGCTTGCCCGTCCTGCGGGTGTTTGCCGGCCTGGGCGGCGCGGACGGCTTCGTCGATCGCGCTCAGCGCTTCCGCGGCGGCGGGGAACGAGGTGGGGGCACGGCGCTTGGGAGAAGCGGTCATGGAGATCCTCTCAGACGCGTCACCCCTTGGACGACGTTTCATTTGTCATCGGTTGGATGACATGTTACAACGGTGTCAGGTGAAGCGCATTGGCAGTTTCTGCCAGACCTGTGGAGGTGTTTCGTGATGTTGATGCGCACTGACCCGTTCCGCGAACTCGACCGGCTCGCCCAGCAGCTGACGGGGGTGACCGGCACCTGGTCCAGGCCCTCGGCGATGCCGATGGACGCCTACCGCGAAGGCGAGGACTACGTGATCGCCCTCGACCTGCCCGGTGTCGCCAAGGACGCGATCGACATCGACGTCGAACGGAACATGCTCACCGTCAGGGCCGAGCGCCGCCCGGCCGCGAAGGTGGACGACGTGCAGATGGAGCTCTCCGAGCGGCCCCTGGGCGTCTTCTCCCGCCAGCTGGTGCTGGCGGACACCCTGGACACCGAGCGAATCACCGCCGACTACGAAGCAGGGGTGCTGACGCTGCGCATCCCGATCGCTGAGCGCGCCAAGCCTCGCAAGATCGCAATCGGCGGGGAGTCCGACCACAAGCAGATCAGCGGCTGAGGAGCCAACTCCCGACCGCACCTACGGCGGAGGACGGGCATCGACCTCCCCTTCCGGCCCCGTCCTCCGCACTCCGTCCTTCGCGCAACGATGCAGAAGGAGCAGTGGTGGCCATGCGATGGGAAGCATTCCTCGGCCACGTGCAGGAACGCGGCAAGTACGCCACACCCCAGGAAGCCGAACGCTCCGCACGCACCGTTCTGGCCCTGCTGGGCGCACATCTGGTGGGGGTGGTCCGGGCGGAGCTGGCCGCCAGGCTCCCGGAGACCTTCGCCGTGATTCTTCTCAACCCGCTGCAGGCCACCGAGCCGCTGTCGACCGAGCGGTTCGTGCGAGCGACCGCGGCGTGGATCGAGGGAGCCACGGAGCAGACCGCGGCCTGGGACGTCAGTGCCGTGCTGAGCGTGACCGCCGACGCCGCCGGCGAGGACCTTACCCACCGCATCCTGCTCCAACTGCCCCCGGGCTACGACCTCCTCTTCGGCCATCCCGAGCACACCTAAGCCCGTGAGCGTGCGCCGCTCACGCAAATCAGCTGGGCGGGCCGGCCAACGTTGGCCCACCCTGCCGGCGAAATCGCCCTTGAATGAGAAAGGCAACCGCCCTCCGATGCTTCCGCTGCGTGAATCGGCCGCTGCCCGGCCCGGCGTGACGTTTCAGCAGATGGTGGAAGAGAATCCGCTACGAAGGCGCGTATCCCACCGGGGAGCGGGCCGAAGACGTCACGCGCACCGTGCTGGCGGACCTGGGCCGCCGGCTCATCGGCGACGAACGCGTCGACATCGTCGCCTGCCTCCCCGTAGAGGCCGCTGTGAGGATGTTGGGGTGCCGCCTTGGGCGGTGGTCTGGCCCGCGATACGACTGGCCCTGATGTCTTGCGTTTGATCTGCCGACTGCTGCCTGAGGCGGTGCGTGCTGTCACCGAAACGGTGGGCGTGTCCCGATAGACATCTCGGGATCCGAAGAAGTCAAGTAGCAGCTGCCAATCATGAGTGCGAGGGCGGAGCGAAGGCACGTTCCTCGTCGAAGAGGACTCGCTTCTGGAGACAGTGGAACAGCTGCCCGAGCAGGCGGTTGAACAGGTGCCGTTGAGCTTGCGCGTGCCAGTCGCCGATATCCCGCCGGTGGCGGTAGTGGGACTGCGCGCCGGGTGATGAGCGCAGGGAGGAGAAGGCCCAGAGGTAGCCGGCTTGGTGGAGGCGATTGCTCTTGACCATGCGGCGTCCGACATAGTGCTTCTTGCCGGAGGCGCGGGTGATCGGCGCGGATCCGGCGTATGCCTTCAGTCCGCGGGCGTCGGAGAAGCGCTTGCGGTCGTCGCCGGTCTCGGCGAGAACTCGTGCCGCGAGTTGGACGCCGACGTCCGGGAAACTCAGGAGCATCTCGGCATCGGGGTGCTCGCGGAAGCTGGCGTCAACTGCTTCGGCGAGGTCTTCACTGGGCTGGCAGGCTGCTTCGAACTGCTTCAGCAGAGCGAGAAGTTGCTTGCCGAAGGCGTTCTTGATGGCGATTCTTGAAAACGGTTCTGACCGCAGTTCCGTGAATGCCCAGGTCAGGGGCGGCATGCCGGAACGTTTCTGCGGGGGACATCCTGCGCATGGGGGTCGAATCGTTCGCTGATGTGCTGTTCTTCGGTATCAATGCGCGGTTGACGCGCGTCACCGAGGCCGTCGAGGGCTTGGTCGTAGAAGCGGTCGCGTGCGGGCCGCCACCACGGTGTCCAGGGTGCCGCTCGCAGGCGTCGAGGGTGCACTCGTCGTACGAGCGTGGCCTGGCCGGGCTGCCGGTGAACGGGCGGGGCCTGACCGTACGGTTACGGGTCCGGCGGTTCTTCTGCGATCGCGGTCGGTGTCCGAGGCGGACGTTCGTCGAGCAGGTCGCCCAGCTCAGCGAGCGGTACCGGCGTTCCAGTCTCGGGCTCAAGCAGTGGCAGCACGCGGTCGCGGTCGAGCTGGGTGGTCGTCCTGGTCAACGGCTGTGCCGGCGGCTGCGGTTGAAGGTGGGCCGGACCCGGTTGCTGAGCTTGCTTACGGAGCCGGCCGTCCCCGAACGGGCGCCGCGTGTGCTCGGTGTCGACGACTTCGCCTTCCGTAAGGGAAAGCGGTACGGCACGCTGCTGGTCGACGTCGAATCCGGCCGCGTTGTCGACGTCTTGCCCGACCGCGAGTCCGATACCTTCGCCGCCTGGCTCACCGAGCATCCTGGCGCCGAGATCATTTGCCGGGACCGCGCCACCTCTTACAGCAAGGCGATCAAGGAGGCCGCACCGGACGTCCTGGAGGTCGCCGACCGGTGGCACCTGCTGCAGAATCTCGGTGCGGCCGTGGAGAAGACCTGCCATCAACACCGCTCCTGCCTGCGGAAACATGCGGAGGGGGAGACGGAGGTGCCGGTGACAGCGACCGTCACGATCACCGAGTTGCCGCCCGCCGACCTGCCCCGCACCCAGATCATCGAGCGCACCCGGCAGCGTCACGCCGACGTCCACCGACTGGTGAATGCAGGCTGGACCATCAGCGCCATCGCCCGTCGCCTCCACCTGGACCGGAAAACTGTGCGCCGCTTCCGCGACACCGACCTCGACATCCTCCTGGCCTCTGCCCGCGATCGTCGACCCACCGGCGTCCTCGCCCCGTTCAAGGCATACGCCACCGCGCGCTTCACCGACACCGGCGGCAGCGTCACCGCACCTCAGGTTCTCGCTGAGATCCGCGCACAGGGCTACCGCGGCAGCGTCCAGGCCATCCGCAAGCACTTCGCCGCCCTCCGTGACGGCACCGCCGAACCTGTCCGCGCCGACATCCCCAGCCCTCGGCGAATCACCTCGTGGATCATGTGCCGCCGGGAAGACCTCCGCCCGAAGCACGAGGAACGACTCCTCCAGGTCCGGCTCGCCTGCCCGGACATCACCCGGGCCTGTGACCTGGCCCGTGTCTTCCACGACCTCGTCACCCATCGACGCGGGCACCTGTTGATGGACTGGATCCGCCAGGCCGAACAAGACGCCCCCGCACCAGTCCGCGGCTTCGCCGGTTTCCTCCGCCAAGACCTCGACGCCGTCACCTGCGGGCTCACCCTGGAGTGGAGCTCCGGCGTCGTCGAGGGCAACGTGAACAGGGTGAAAACAATCAAGAGGAGCATGTACAACCGAGCGTCCTTCCGGCTCCTCCGGATCCGCATCCTCACCCGACCATGAGCTTCACGGAACTGCGGTCAGAACCAGATTCAAGGAGCGTCATCATTCTCGACAGCCGCGAGCTGGTGGGCGTACTCGGCCCGCAGGACGCTGCGTAGGCGGTCAGCCTCCTCGTCAATGCTACGGACACGACCGGCGCGCTTGAGTGCGGAGCGCAGCTGACTCGGCGACAGTCGTGAGCCTTCTGTAGGCGTCGGCGCTTTGGCAAGGATGATGCGGGCTTCCTCGCGGGCCAGTCCGCCTTGTTTGGCCAGGAAGACATCGAGGGCATCGGGGTAGTACTCGCGCAGCAGGGAGCGGATCTGGTTGCCGATCTGCTGGCGGTTCCAGACGGCGTCCTGCTGAGCCCGAGCCAGTACCGCGATGGCCTGGGCCTGGTCGGAGTCCGCTGGCAGCGGCCGGTGAACGGCCATGTCGGTTCGGAGGATGTTGGCCAGCACGAGGGCGTCGCCCGGGTCTGACTTCTTGGGAGACACGCCGTGCCGGTCGCGGTAGCGGGAGGCGGCAAGTGGGTTGATCGCGAAGACCTTGCGGCGGCCGGTCCGCAAGACTGCGACGAGCAGGCCGCGGCTGGTCTCGATGGCACCGGGATCGGCGACTCAGGGCTGTCACCGTGCTCGGCCAGGAGCTCCAGCAGTATCCGGTAGCCGGCAGCGTCATCGGTGATCCGCCGTTTGGCCAGCAGTTCGTCGGACTCGTCGACCAGCGCGATGTCGTGATGCCTCTCTGCCCAGTCGATCCCGCAGAACACGGTCACACGTTCTCCCATCGTCGAGCGTTTATCCAGGTCACGAGCTCATGCGGGTCACGCGGCGTCCTAATCCCAGGACTCGGTCGGTCCGCCACCTCGGTAGCCGTTCGCGACACCAGCGCACCCAGGGGCCTCTGTCTGCGCCAGAGCTCGTGGCTCGCGGAGGTGGACAGGAGGTCGCCCTGCGGCGGGCTCGCGCCACGACGACAACGAACGACATACGACGGTGGGTTTCACGGGACTTGGAGACGCCTGGCCGCGCCGCTCTCTCGTGAGGCCTCTCGCAGGCCGGGGAGATTCCGAGGCATCTGCCCGGCGCCCGCATGCCCCGTGGAACCCACCACCGTGACGGCGCCGCTCTATCGGGAGGCCTCGAGGGCCCGGGGCCTTACAGACGTCCGTCACCAGAGACAGCCCAGTTGCCCAACTGCGGCTTCCGGAACCACCTTCACTACGGATTCGAGGCCTTCGCGACAGACACCTTCACAGTCCTGACCGCCACACCGTTCCGGCGTCGGCCATTGGTGTTCCCGAGACGATCAGGAGACAGGCGACCATGCCCATCAAGACTCAGCGGAGGCATCCACGTCACGACACAACTGATCAGCACGAACAGGTCCTGTACAAAGATGTCCCGTGGCGGCAGTCATCACCAGCACCGGTCACGCGAAGCTTCTCCGCGACCCGGGAGGGCTATCGCCAACTGCTGTCCTGGGCACGTGCCTTCGGGCAGTTACGGCAGGCCGGAGTGAAGTGCACCGGCTCCTACGGAGCCGCCCTTACATTTAGTGGGCCTGGACCCGGGCGCAGACGGCGTCCGTCACGCCCAGGTCGAGACAGGCCGGGTCGCCCGGGAGGGTCTGCGCGATCTGCAGGAGTTCTTGCGGGGGTGACCCGCAGTCGGGCCTGGCTGAGCTGCGGCGTTCGCCGCGCGCCGGGGGAGACGAGCGGTGTCGGGACGGCGGGCGGATGGACACCCAGCTCCTCCGGGGCAACGGCGGTGTCGGGTAGCCGAATAACGGCGACGACGAGCCGTGATGGTGCCGGTACTGGTGATGCCGGGGGCGGCGTGTCTCCTGCCTTACGGTCACTCCCCCGACGCGGCACGCCAGCCGTGCCACCGGCGGACGGCGATCACGAGCGCCGGACCGGTCGGCGGTCGCTGCCGGTACGGCGCGTACTTCTCCCGCAACAGGGCGACGGCCGCTGGGTACTCGCCCTGGGTGCCGGGCGGCAGCACGCGGGCGTCACCGTCCGCGCGGACCCACCACAGCCGCTCCCAGTCCTCGTCGTACGCGTCGGCGAGCAGGCAGACAGCCGGGTGGGCCGCGATGTTGTCCAACCGTTTCAGCTGCTGCGACCTCTTCGGCTTCCAGTCGACGGCGGTGACGATCTCCTCGCCGTGGGCCGCGAAGACGACCGGCACCAGATGCGGGCGCAGGCCCGCGTCCACCGTCGCCAGGCGCGCCACCCGCGCGGTCATGAACCGGCGGCGCGCCTCGTCCCGGGCCATGTCCGGCACGGTCAGCTCCTATTCAGCGGCAGCCGCGAGCTGTCACCGGTGGCCGGACGTGGCCTCGGCCAGTTCGTCCAGGGTGCGCAGTGTCTCGTTCTCCGGCAGGGTCGGCAGATACAGCAGGACGCGTTCGACGCCGAGTTCGGCGTAGGTGTCGAGCGCCTTCCGGTCGTGCCGGCCCGCGTACACCACGACGGACGGGCGGTCACCGGCCGTCCGCCGCATACGCGCGATGCGTTCACCCAGCTTCTCGAGCGGCAGAGCGCTCGGCATCCACGCCGCACCGTACGCGGCGACGCGTTCGAAAGCGCGCTCGCTGTCGCCCCCGACCCAGATGGGGGGATGGGGCTTCTGGACCGGCTTGGGCCAGGCGTAGACGGGATCGAAGTCGACGAAGTCGCCATGGAACTCGGCCTCCTCCTTGGTCCACAGCTCGATCATCGCGCGGATGCGTTCGTCCATGAGCCGCCCGCGGACGGCCGGATCCGTCCCGTGGTTGCGCATCTCCTCGCGGTTCCAGCCCGCGCCGACCCCGAACACGGCCCGGCCGCCGGAGATCAGATCGAGGGAGGCGACCTCCTTCGCGGTGTGGATCGGATCGCGCTGGATCACCAGAGCGATGCCGGTGCCCAGGAGCAGGTCACGGGTCACCGAGGCGGCCGCGGCGAGCGCCACGAACGGGTCGAGCGTCCGGTAGTAGATCCGCGGCAGCTCACCGCCCCCCGGGTACGGGGACTCCCGCTTGACCGGAATATGCGAGTGCTCGGCCAGCAGCAGGGAGTCGAACCCACGCTCCTCCAGGGCGGGTCCCAACGCCTTGGGGCCAATGCCCTCATCGGTGACAAATGTCGATACTCCGAACTTCATCCGCGACCACCTCGTCTCGTCGGCACACCTGCTGTCAGTGTGACGCGGTCGGTCGCTCCTCGTCGGGCAGGACCTCCCGCGGCGTGGCGTCCGGACCCTATGCCCACTGTCACTGCCCGACCCACGCGTCCGCCGGCCGCTGCAGGGCCACCTCGCGCAGCGCCGCAGTGGTGAGGCGAGAACGCCGGCGATCGCACGCGGGTCGTCACGGAGCTCGTAGACGATGTCGAGCATCCGCGCCCGGCCATCGCGACCGTGTGGCACCTGCCCCAGCACCAGCTGGATGGTGGCCCGGGCACGGCCGGTGGCGGCCACCTGGTCCTCTACGTTGCGCAGTTCCTCATCGAGCCGGCCTCCGAACAGGCTGCGCTGCCCCTCGGCCGTCATCAGGACAGGCGTCCGCGTCCTCGGGGACCAGCCGGTCGATGTCCGGGACCCCGTACCCGTTGCGCAGGTGCTCCGGGCAGTCGTCGTACACGATGGCGGCCAGGAGGAACTGCGCGGCGTGGAGCATGCGGAAAGGGGGGAACTGTGCGGTGGCGTTCCTCCAAGGCCGGGTAGTTAGCGAACTTGCAGGTCATGCAAGGGATCCGTCACTGTGTGATGCCGAGTAGCGGCCGGTGCGGACCCTCTTGATCATTCCTCTCTCGGTCCAGCGGGCGAGTTGTCGATAGGTGGCGACGAGGGTGACGTCGCCGAGGAGCTCGGCGATCTCCCTTGAGCGCCACTGCCGTTCGGGTTCTGCCTGCAGGATGGCCAGGACGCGTGCCATACGGCTGCCAGCTTTGCCGTTTCCGGCCTTCTCCCGGACGGTCGTAGCAGGCAGTGCGGGCGCCGGTGACGGGGGCGACAGGAGAGTGATCGCCATCGATGTCACCATCTTGCTGCGGTCAGGACGGCCGTCCAACTTCCCTTCCGCGTAACGCGAGATGGGAGACTTCACCTTGCGGGCGCTGACACGGGATCGCCGCGCGGGCAACAGGGCCGACAGGACCCGGCGACCGATCTCCCCGATACCCTGCTCGAGGACTCCTTCCGCGCATACCAGCAGGTCTCGGGCGGTTTGGAAGGCGACGGTGAAGCCGCAGCGGTCTGGATCGGTGCCCGGCCTGGATTCCGCCGCCTCGACCATCGCCCGGCGCAGGAGCTGGTAGAGGGTGAGCAGGGACCACATCTCCTGCTCGACACCGACCGGGTCGCATGAACGCAGCACACGTCCGTGCAGGATGGTGTGACGCAAGGCGTAGTAGGCACTCTCGTGCTCCCAACGTTCGTGGTAGAGGCGCACGAGACGGTCGGCCGGGTAACGGCGCGCGTCCAGGAGTGTGGTGGCCAGGCGGTAGGAGTCCTCGAAGGTGCTCCCGTCGGCGCAGGTGATGCTCACTCGGGCTTCGATGATGCGGTCCGGGACGCCGCCGATGGCCGAGAGGTAGGAGGAGTCCTCGAGCCGCTGACGACCGGTGGGCGGCGGCGATGGCGAATACGGCCCAGGACCCGTGCGCCGGTGGCGTGCACGGCGGTGAGGAAGTCGTTGCCGTCGAAGCCTCGGTCCCACCTGAGGAGTGCAGCTTTCCTGATGACGAACAGGACCCTAGACAAGTCCCATCGTCCCAGGTCAGAGGCACTCCTCGCTTATTTGATCAGCCATCGGACAGCCCACCTCGTGAAAGCGCGAGGCTAGGCTAAATAGTCACCGTGGTCGTCCTGGAGCATGAGGCGACGTTCCTGTTCGCGCTTGGAGTAGGCGGCTGCCCGGATCGCCTCGTCGCTCTCCAAGCCCGATCCCAGTGCGCCGCCCACCGTTGCGACCGAAGCGACGAACCATGACAACGTCCAGTAGCCCGTTGCGTGCAGCGGGGTTCGTGTCATGGAAGCGAACACTTGGTCGTTGAGGATAAACAGCGCCCACACCAAGTTGATGACCATCAAGCCCACGTAGCAGACGAGCACCCCGATACCCACGGTCACGACCGTCGAGGCGTTGTAGAGTCTCGCCCTCTGCCTCGCCTCCAGCGAGCCCTCTGCTGAGCGATGCCATAGCTGCGCGTCTACGATCAGCCAGCCGATCATGACCCCGACGGACCCGATCATGGCGATCACGAGGCGCGGCGCGCTCAGGGCCTCGGCCAGGGTCCAGACAGTGGAGTTCACGGTGGCGACTGCTCCCGTGGCAAGTGCGGCCGCCAGGGCTTTCGACAGACCCGGCACCAACCGCCACGGTCGGTTGGCGCGGACCATACCGACGAGCACCCGCAGGTAACCGCGCGGCCCGCTGACGACGTACCGAAGATCGGCGGTCTCCTCCCCACCGACCGGGACCGGGTGGATGGGCGCGAGTCGACCGGCAAAGGGCCCCAGCAGCGGCTGACTCTGCGGAGGTCCTTCAGCCCCAGTAGCCTTCGGGCCTGCCAAGCCCAGCACGGCTTCTTCCACGGCCCGCCGGGCCCTCGTATACAGCCGAAAGCCCCCCAGAGAGGGAAGAGACAACAGCGCCAAGCCGTGTTCGTGACTCAGATTCACAACGAGCTTGCGCCCGTGCGTGTGCAGCGGAAGGTCGGTGAGGGCCACGACAATGTCCCAATCCTCAGCTCTTCCGCGGTCCATGATCCGGCGCATCAAGGTGGGCAAGTCCTCGGTCCCTGCGGTGAAGGGCTCACTGACCACCTCGACGTCGAACCGTCGCCCCTGGCCCGACTTGTCGGCGAGCCGAGCAGTAAGTGTCTGGGCCATGCGCTGCGCGATCTCCGTCGGCGCATCCGGATCCGCCAGGAGAGCCACGACCGTAACGCCCTGAGACGACACCCGCATGACTGGACCCTTCTCGTCGGCTGCCCCCCCCGACCGCCCGTGCCCACAGGATGCCCCCGAGGTATCGCCGACGCCGCGTGACACGCTGGCCCCTGCCAGCAGGTGCAGGCGGTACGGTCAGATCTCCTCGTCCTCGCCGTGCAGGGCCTGCCCCACCACCGGGCCACGGTTGCGTGCGCCACCGCGAACACCCGCTCCGCGCCACACCGGGCACCGCGACGAGATCGATCGGCAGCAGGCCCGCCTCCTGTTCAACCTCGTCACCGTGATCACCTTGGTCATGGGCATCACTGCCTCTACGCCGCGCTGTTCCTGATCGTCCATGTCACTGCGGCGTTCCTGCTCACACCGCAGTCGTTGAGTCCCCTCGTCCGACACCAGCACGATGCCGAGTGCCTCTCTATGGCCCGCCACCGGCCGGGGCCCTCGAGGCCCGCAGTGCGGACCAGGTTGCCCGTCTTTTCCCGGTTCTCGTGCACGAGGCGGATAGCCATGGCACCCTCACCGGCCGCCGACGCCACCCGTTTGAAAGCGTGTTGCAGAAGGCTTTGGGCCGGGCATTTCCCTTGCATGGGTGCTGTGTTGAGGGCTGATCCGTTGTGGGTGGAGACGTTCACCGGGTTGCGGATGCGGCAGTTCGAAGGCTCCTGAGAGCTGTCCGGGAACGAGGTGGTGATGGGCCGCGGACTGGTCGTCCGTGGTGCCTGCCTTTGGCGGACCGGGTGCTGGTGGTGGCTGTCTATTACCGCACGGACCTCACTATGCGGCAGCTCGCGCCGCTGTTCGGCGTCTCACCGGCGACCGGTGCCGGGTGATTCAGCGACTCGGTCCTGTGCTGGCCATCGAGCCGGTCCGACGCCCGGCCGATGCCACGGACCGGTTGCGGATCGTGGACGGCACGCTGATCCTGGTCCGTGACCGGCAGGTCGGCGCCTCCAGCCGCAACCGACGGTTCTCGGCGAATGTGCAGGAGATCATCGACGCCGCCACGAAACTGGTCATCGCCACAGCTCGTCCCGCGCCCGGCAACCGGGCAGACGCCCGCGTGTGGAGAGAATCCGGCCTGGCCGAACACTGCCAGGACGTGATCGTGCTGGCAGACGGCGCCTACATCAACACCGGGCTCGACGTCCCGCACCGCAATCGCCCAGGACGTCCCCTCCTCGCGGGCGAGGAAGCGGACAACGCCGAGCACCGCAAGGTCCGCGCCCGCGTCGAGCACGCCTTCGCCCGCATGAAGAACTACAAGATCCTCCGCGACTGCCGGCAGCGCGGCGACAGTCTCCACCACGCTGTCCAGGCCATCGCCTGCATGCGCAACCTCGCCCTCACGGCATGACCAGCAAGGCCCCGAACCGCAGCTCAACCTGCCTACCCACACCCTTATGCAACACGCTTTCAGGGGCCGTGTATCGAAAATGGATCCGGGATACTCCGGACGCTCGTGTGAGCGGGGCCCGGTGACGGAGCCTGTCGCGCGGTTCCCGGTGCGATCAGGTAATCAGGAACGGTGAACAAGGACGCGACCGACCGCTTCGTGCATGTCCGGGGCGCCAGTGAGAACAACCTGCGGAACATCGATGTCGACGTTCCGCGGGACGCGATGGTCGCCTTCACCGGCGTCTCCGGTTCGGGCAAGTCCTCGCTCGCGTTCGGCGCGCTCTACGCGGAGGCCCAACGGCGCTACTTCGAGTCCGTAGCACCGTACGCCCGAAGGCTGTTGCAACAGGTCGGCGCACCGCACGTGCAGGAAATCACCGGACTGCCACCCGCCGTGGCCCTGCAGCAGCGACGCGGGTCGCCCAGCTCGCGATCGACGGTCGGCACCATCACCACGCTGTCCAATCTGCTGCGCATGCTGTACTCCCGCGCCGGCACCTATCCGCCCCGGGCCGAGCGGCTGGAAGCCGAGTCGTTCTCACCCAACACCGCGGCCGGCGCCTGCCCGGAGTGCCACGGACTGGGCGTCGTGCACGACGTCGCCGAGGACCTGCTCGTCCCGGACCCTTCGCTGAGCATCCGCGAGGGGGCGATCGCCGCCTGGCCGGGCGCGTGGCAGAGTGCCAACCTGCGCAGTGTCGTGAGCGGCCTGGGGATCGACATCGACCGACCGTGGCGCAGGCTCAGGAAGAAGGACCGGGACTGGCTGCTGTACACGGACGAGCAGCCCTCCGTGTACATCGAGCCGGAGGAGGACCGCGTCGACTACGGCTACCAGGGCAAGTTCTGGAGCGCCCGCAAGCATGTCATGCACGTCCTCGCCGACTCCAAGAGCGAGAAGATGCGCGAACGGGCGCTCCGGTTCGTCAGGAGTGTGCCCTGCCCCGAGTGTCACGGCAGCGGACTGCGGCCCGAGGCGCTCGCCGTGACCTTCGCCGGACGTTCCATCGCCGAGATCAACGCGATGCCGCTCACCGAGGTCGTGGCTCTGCTGCGGCCCGTCGCGGGGCGGTCCGAGGCCGACGCCACCACGTCGACCGCCCGATCCGGGGAGACGACCGAGGTCGCGGTCCGGATCTGCGGCGATCTGGTCGCGCGGGTCGACGTACTGCTCGACCTGGGCCTCGGATATCTCAGCCTCGGGCGCCGCTCGACGACCCTGTCGCCCGGCGAGGCGCAGCGCCTGCGGATCGCCACCCAGCTGCGCTCGGGGCTGTTCGGCGTCGTCTACGTTCTCGACGAACCCTCCGCGGGCCTGCACCCGGCTGACGCGGAACCGCTGATGGACGTGCTGGACCGCCTCAAGGCGGCGGGCAACTCGCTGTTCGTCGTGGAGCACGACATGGATGTCGTACGGCGGGCGGACTGGGTGGTCGACATCGGCCCCGGCGCGGGTGGGGGCGGCGGACGCGTGCTGTACAGCGGCCCGGTCGCCGGTCTTGAGCGGGTCGGGGAGTCGGCCACGAGCCAGTACCTGTTCGGGCGTGCCCAGCCGCTCGATCACCGCCCGCGCGCACCGCACGGCTGGCTGCACCTGAGCGGCGTCTCCCGCCACAATCTGCACGACGTGTCCGTCGACGTACCGCTCTGTGTACTGACGGCGGTGACGGGCGTGTCCGGTTCCGGAAAGTCGACGCTGGTGACGCAGGTGCTCGCCGAGGTCGTCCGCGGCCACCTCGGACTCGTACCCGAGGAGCCCGACGAGGCGCAGCTGGAGGTCGACGTCCAGGACGCGTCGGGGGTCGAGTCGTTCGACCGGCTGGTGCGGGTCGACCAACGGCCCATCGGCCGGACTCCCCGGTCCAACCTGGCCACGTACACGGGGATGTTCGACGCGGTGCGCAAGCTGTATGCGGCGACGGACGAGGCCAGGGCGCGCGGCTACTCGGCAGGGCGGTTCTCCTTCAACGTGCCCGAAGGGCGGTGCGAGACCTGCCAGGGCGAAGGATTCGTCGCGGTGGAACTGCTGTTCCTGCCCGGCACCTACGCGCCGTGCCCGACCTGCCAGGGCGCCCGGTACAACGCCGAAACCCTGGAAGTCACCTACCGCGGCAAGAACATCGCGGAAGTACTGGCGCTGTCCGTCGACGCCGCCGCCGAGTTCCTGTCCGCCGTCCCGGCCGCCTCCCGCAGTCTGGAGACGTTGCGCGAGGTGGGACTGGGGTACCTGCGGCTGGGCCAGCCCGCGACGGAACTCAGCGGTGGTGAGGCGCAACGCATCAAACTGGCCACCGAACTGCAGCGAGCCCGCCGCGGGCACGCGCTCTACCTGCTCGACGAGCCGACGGCGGGACTGCACCCCTCGGACGTCGCGCTGCTGCTGCGACAACTGCACCGGCTCGTCGACGCCGGCAACACGGTCGTCCTCGTCGAGCACGACCTGGACACGATCGCCACCGCCGACTGGGTCATCGACCTCGGGCCGGGCGGCGGCGACGCGGGCGGGCGGGTGGTCGCGGCGGGCCCGCCGGCCAAGGTGGCGAGGGCTCGCCGCAGCGCCACCGCGCCTTATCTCGCAGCCCGGCTAGCGCGCTCCTGACGACGGCGCAAGGGGCAGAGGACTGGTCAGCCGGGTTCGGGGCGCAGGGTCGCGTGCGTCGTCATGCTGCGTTCCAGCTTGTGGCGGATATCGCTCGCGAGGTGTCCCGCCTGGGCCCACTACACGATGCGTTCGGCGATGTGGCGCATCTCGATGTCGGTGTGCTGGGAGATCTCCCGTAGGACGTCCCGGCCGTCCTCCGCGCGCAGGCCGGCCAGCGTGACGACGCTGCCGATCGCCCTGATTGCGGGCCCCGGCCGCATGCTGGTGTGCTCGGCAGACCGTGGAGTCGACGCTCAGGTCCCAACGTGATCGCACCCTTCGCGTCGGCCAGGGACTGGAGCCGGGTGGATCTGGGGCCAGGTGCCGTTCCGCTGCCATCGGCGGAGTGAAGTAGGCCGCCGACGAGGTGCCCGTGGCCCGGGTCCTTTTCCGACGGCCCCTTCCCGAACGGATCCGTGTCACGCGTGCCCGCACCGAGTGCCCAGGTCCGCGCCTCCCAGACAACCGGTGTCGCATGCGCCGCGGGGAGGTCAGGAGGGGCGAGCGGACTGCGCCGAGAGCGCGCCGGGACCGGGTGCGCGGTCGCGCAACGCGACGGCGACCGACACAACGGCGCCGCAGGAGAGGACCGCCGCGAAGCCGATCATCGCGGTCTGCACGGCGAAATGCCGCAGGGCGATGCTGAACAGGACGGAGGGCAGGCCCATGCCCAGGTACGCGACGACGAAGAACACGGCGAGGACCCCCGCGCGTGAGGCGGGCTCGGCTACTGAAACGGCACGTTCGACGCCTCCCTTGAACAGCAGCCCGGAGCCGGCTCCCGACAGGGACACGGCGACCAGGTAGAGGTAGAGCGCCGGGTGGTAGAGGGCGACGGCGCACAGGACCAGGCCGACCGGGAATACCACTGCCCCCACGGTCAGGACCCGGGGCAGTGGGAGGCGGCCGAGCACCAGCTGGGCGGCCGCCGCGGAACCGAACATGAGGAAGGCCGACAAGCCGACCACGAGGTGCGAGTCGGTGTGCAGGGTGCCATGGAGCACGCTCGCCCCGAGGGAGGAGATCAGGCCGAGGATCGCGAAGGCGAAGGCGCCCAGCGCGCCGGCCGCGCCGAACGTCCGCCCGCCGCCGGGGCGCAGGACGAACCTGCTGGGCGGTTCGGCCGCGGGCAGCTCCAGGTCCACGGTCTCCGGGGTGGACAGCACCAGCGCCAGGCACACTGCCATGGCGAGTGTGAAGATCGCCTGGGCGGTGATCAGGGGCGCGGGAAGCCACTCGGCGGCGGCTCCGGCGACCAAGGGCCCTGAGGCCAGGCCGCCGAGGTTGGCGGCGGTGGCCACGATGCCGGGCAGCACCGAACCCTTCCGTTCCGGACGGGCCTCGTGGTGGAGGTCGTGCAGGTACGTCGTCGCGGTCGAGGCCATCAACCCCAGTCCGACACCGTTCAGGATCCTGCCCGCGATCAGCCCCGGCAGGTCCTGCCACGCGATCAGTACGACCGACGCGACGATGCCAACCAGCAGCGCAGGGACGATGACGCGCCGTCGGCCGAGCCGGTCCGACAGGTGTCCCAGTCCGAGGAAGGCGGCCGCTGCGCCCACGACCATCGAGGCGTACGCCACCGTGACCGTGGTCGCGCCGAAGTGGTCCCGGGCCTCGTACAGCGGCCACAGCGGGGTCGGCGCGGTACCGAAGGCCATAAGCACGGTGAAGGCCACCGCCACGAACCAAAAGCCGGTCGTGTGCGAGGCACGACGCCGGGCGGGGGCGCGGGGCGGCAGGTCGGCGGGAGCGGATGCTGAGATCGGATGGGTCGGGTCGTCGGGAGCGTCGGCTGTGGGACGGCTCAGCGGCGTCGGAACGGCAGGCAGGGGTACCCCTCCTCGGGCGGAAGTGGATGGCGCTTTCCATTCTCCTGACCAGCCGGGATCAGTGCCAACGAATGTTTTTGCTGGGCTCGAGCACTGTGAGTGATACTTCTCGTGTGGAGCTACGTCAGCTGGAGCAGTTCATCGCGGTCGCCGAGGAGTTGAGTTTCACGCGTGCCGCCCGACGGCTGCACGTGGTGCAGTCCGGGGTGTCCGCCGCGATCCGCTCCCTGGAGCGCGAGCTCGGTTGCGCGCTGTTCGAGCGCACGTCGCAGCAGGTCCGGCTCACCGGGGCGGGCGCGGCGCTGCTGCCGGAGGCTCGGGCCACCCTGCACGCCGCCGAGGCGGCCCAGGACGCCGTGCGCGCCGCACAGGACACGCTGCGCGGCACGGTGAATGTGGGCGCCATGGCCTCGGTCGAGGTGGTGGACCTGCCTGCGCTCCTCGGACAGCTGCACGCGCTGCATCCGGCGATCGACGTCCGGCTGCGGCTGGCGACGACCGGATCGGCGGGACTGGCGCACGCACTGCTCAGCGGGGACCTGGACGTGGCTTTCCTGTCGCTGCCCGAGCACAAACCCGCCGGGATCGACGCACGGGAGCTGGCCACCGTGCCGCTCGTCCTGGTGGTGAGCGCCGCCCATCCGCTCGCGCAGCGGGGGGAGGTGGCACTTGCGGACCTTGCCGTGGAGCCCTTCGTGGACTTCCCGCCGGGCTACGGCAACCGCGAGGTGGTCGACCGGGCGTTCGCGGTGGCGGGCGTCGTACGCCGGGTGGCACTGGAAGTGCCCGACATCGACATGGGGGCGGCACTGGTCCGGCACGGTCTGGGCATCGCCTTCCTGCCCGCGTTCGCCGTTGCCCGTACCCCCGGCCTGCAAGTCCTGGACGTCCACGGCACCATGCTCCGCTGGAGCATGTATCTCGGCACGTCGTCGACCCGGCGACCCAGCTCGGCCCTGCGGGCGCTGCTCGAGCTGGTCGACCTCCATGTCATCGCCCTGTGACGCGCGGGCCGCGACCCGGGCGTCTCCCGTCGGTGGTGTCCGGCCCTCTGTGCTCGCCTGGCTCCGGCCGCGACATCTGTCGCAGCATCCGCTGATGCTCAGGCGGCCGTCGTGTCGTCCACAGGCGAAGGCGGCGTCGGTTCAGCGGGGCATCAGCCAGGTCCGCCCAGCACGATGGTCCACACTCGGGTCGCCACCTGGAGGTTGAGGCGGTCCTCGACGTTCGCGAGGTCGTTGCCGCTGATGTCGCGGATGCGCTGGAGCCGATAACGCAGCGTGCTGCGGTGGATCGCGAGGGATTCGGCGGTCTCGTCGTAGTTGCCGCCGCAGTCGAAGTACCGGGACAGGGTCTCCACCATGGCCGTATGGTGCCGGGAGTCGTAGTCGATGAGCTGCCCGAGCCACTCGTGGACGAATGTCTCTAGTTCCCGGTAATCGTTGCCAGGTCCCAGTACGCGGTAGAGGCCGAGCTCGTCGAAGAATGTCGTGCCGTAGCGCTCGTGGGAGTGGCGGCGTACTTCCAGGGCGCGCTGCGCCTCCTGGTAGCGGTGGGGGATGTCGTCCAGGGAGTCGCACAGGGCGCTCACCCCGATCGTCCCGGACCGTGTCCCGGTCTCCCGGGCGAGCGCCTCGTACAGCGCGCGGGCGTGCGGCCTGTCGTCGGCGACCAGGACCACGTGGTCGGAACGTCGGGTCAGCAGCGAGCGCATGCCCACGGCAGAGGCCGCTCGGCCCACGGTCTGCGCGAAGGAATCGTCCGCAGTGCGGTTCGACCACTGCACCACGACGATGTAGTGGCTGCGGTGCAGGTCGTGTCCGACTGCCTCGGACCGGGCGTAGGCGCTCGCCTCGTCCGTCCCTGCCAGGAGGTCGTCGACCAGCTCGCGGTGCAGCCTCAGCTCCACTTCGGCCAGATTGCGCAGGTGTGCGAGCTCCAGGGCGAGCGACGTGGCGGCGTGTTCCAGCGCGAGCACAGTGTGCTCGTCGGCCTCGCCTCGGGCATCGACCAGGGCCAGCACCCCCAGGATCTCGCCGTGCGGGCGGATCAGGGTTGTCAGCCGGTCCTTTATCCGCACCGGCCCGACCTCCCGGGCAACGGCGCGCAGCATTTCGTCCCGGCGCACGGGGTCCGGCTCCGGATAGGGGTCCGGGCGGCTGGGGCCGGTCCAGGACCTCAGCCGACCGAAGCGGTCTTCGACCAGCGCGGGGAGTCCGGTGAGCTCGTGCAGTGCGCGGGTGATGGCTTCCTCGCCGCCGCCCGAGGCGGCGACGTCGGCCATGAGGGCGTGAATGGCACGCTGGCACCTCAGCTCAGCGACGACGGAGATCAGCTGCTGCTGGAGGGCCGTCCGTTCCTCCCTCAGCCGGTGCAGCTCCAGCGCGTCCTCGCGTTGGTGGCGGTGTGTGAAGGCGGCTGACATGGCATCAGCGGTGTGCCGGACGAGCGTGGCGAGTAGGGAGCGCTCGGCCTCGGTGGGTCGGGAGCGGGACGTCACCACGAGGTAGCCATGGAGTCCCTCAAGTCCGCGTAGCCCCAGAGCCCGGCCCCAGGGTCGGCCGGGTACGGTCACATGGCCGTCTTGCCCGGCCAGCTCCCGCACCCTTCGGTCCACGGCCGAGGCATGGGTCTGCCCGTCCCCCGGGTTGGGGACCAGGTCGCCTTCGACGCTGAGGTAGCCGGCCTCGGCGCTGTATGGCCCTGCGGCGGCTATGTGGTCCATGGCCAGGCGCAGGATCTCGCCTTCGTCGCGGGTGTCGGACAGTGCACTGAAGAGCACCATCAGTTCGTGGAGGGCATGATCGGTGGGGGTTGGAACGGGGTGGGCGGAGCCCTCTCCCCGTGGCCGTGGACTGCCGCCCGGCGCTGCCCCGCGGAAGGCTGCTCTCCCGGTCGGGCAGCGGCGGTAGAGGTTGTGCGCCCGGCTGCCAGACATGGGATTCCTCCCTTCCCGGAGCCCTCAGAGAGGTGGCAGCGACCGTTCCTGTGCGCCTCCCTGCCCAATTTACCCGTGATGTCCGGAGTCTTCGTCTCGTGCTCGCAGGGCGACGCGCTCCGCTGCTCTTTGACCTGCCAGGTGCAGGCGTAGAGCTGCTCGGTTTGCGAGTCTGGGACCTGCTAGAGGCCGTCGTGCACACAGTCAGGAAGGACTGGGCGATGACCGAGCAGCCTTGTAGGCCGGTTGCCGCGTACGAGACGTACCAGGAAGCCGAACGCGCAGTCGACCACCTTTCGGACCCGGGGTTTCCCGTGCCGAGGGTGGCCATCTTCGGCACGGACGTCCGCCTCGTCGAGCAGGGCATCGGCCGCATGAACTACGCCGCGGCCGTCCTGCACGGAGCGGCGAGCGGGCACCTTCCCGGTGCGCTGATCGCCTGGCTCTTCGGCCTGGTCGACTGGCTCGACCACGTCATCTCCGCCCTGCTCCTCGCCCTGTACGGGCTGATCTTCGGAGCAGCTGTCGGCGCGCTGTTCGGCATGCCGGCGCACGCCCTGCAGGGCGTGCGCCGGGATTTCGCCTCGTTCCGCTCGATGCAGCCCAGCAAGTACAAGGTCGTCGTGCACGAGGCGGTCGGCGACGGGGCCGTACGGCTGATCGGCGGGCTGCGGACCACCGGCGGAGGTCCCATCCGTACCTGAACGAACGTGATCCGGAGAGTCGGCGCAGGCCGCCGCACCGGGAGGAGTTCCTCATGGCCAAGGCAGTGGGCATCGACCTGGGCACCACCAACTCGGTGATCGCCGCGTGGGAGGGCGGCGAGCCGTCCGTCGTGCCCAACAGCGAGGGCAACCGCACGACACCGTCTGTGGTGGCCTTCACCGATACCGGCGAGCGCCTGGTGGGCCAGCTGGCCCGGCGCCAGTCGATCCTCAACCCCAAGGGCACCATCTACTCGGCCAAGCGGTTCATCGGCCGGCACTACGACGAGATCTCCGACGAGGCCAAAGCGGTGGCGTACGACGTCGTCGAGGGCGACGGCGGGGCGGCCCGCTTCAAGGTGCGCGACAAGCTGTACGCGCCTGAGGAGATCAGCGCACAGGTGCTGCGCAAACTCGCCGACGACGCCTCCAAGCAGCTGGGGGAGCGGGTCACGGAGGCAGTCATCACGGTGCCCGCCTACTTCAACGACGCTCAGCGCACCGCCACCAAGGACGCCGGACGGATCGCGGGACTGGAGGTGCTGCGGATCATCAACGAGCCGACGGCGGCCGCCCTCGCGTACGGCATGGACAAGAAGGAGCACGAGACTGTCCTCGTCTTCGACCTGGGCGGCGGCACCTTCGACGTGAGCATTCTCGACGTCGGCGACGGCGTGGTGGAGGTGCGCTCCACCGCCGGCGACAGCCACCTGGGCGGTGACGACTTCGACCGGCGTCTGGTGGATTACCTCGCGGACGACTTCCAGAAGGAGAACGGCATCGACCTGCGCCAGGACCCGCAGGCGCTGCAACGACTGTTCGAGGCGGCGGAGAAGGCCAAGACCGAGCTCAGTTCGGTGACCCAGACGCAGGTCAGCCTGCCGTTCATCACCGCCGACGCCTCAGGCCCCAAGCACCTCACGGACTCGATCATGCGGTCCACGTTCGAGCAGATCACCGGCGACCTGGTGGAGCGCTGCCTGGGACCGGTCCAGCAGGCAATGGCCGACGCCAAGGTCGGCGAGAGCGACATCGACGAGGTCATCCTCGTAGGCGGCTCCACACGTATCCCTGCGGTCCAGGCCCTGGTCCGTCGGCTGACCGGCGGCAAGGAACCCAACATGAGCGTCAACCCCGATGAGGTCGTGGCCCTGGGCGCCGCGATCCAGGCCGGGGTGCTCAAGGGCGAGGTCAAGGACGTCCTGCTGCTCGACGTCACACCCCTGTCCCTGGGCGTGGAGACGCGCGGCGGAGTGATGACGAAGATCATCGAGCGGAACACCACCATCCCGGTGCGCCGCAGCGAGACCTTCTCCACCGCCGAGGACAACCAGCCGGCCGTCGATGTGGTGGTCCTCCAGGGCGAGCGCGAGCTGGCCGCCGACAACCGGGTGCTCGGCCGGTTCCAGCTCACCGACATCCGGCCGGCGCCGCGGGGCGAACCGCAGATCGAGGTCACCTTCGACATCGACGCCAACGGCATCCTCAACGTCAAGGCCCGCGACCGGGACACCGGCAAGGAACAGGGCATCACCATCAGCGAGAGCTCCAACCTGGACCGCAGTGAGGTCGAACGCATGGTCCAGGAGGCCGAGCGCAACCAGGGCCAGGACCAGGCACTCCGCGAGGCCGTCGACGCCCGCAACGAGCTCGACGCCGTCGCATACCAGGTCGACAAGCGCCTCGCCGAACTGGGCGACGCAGCGCCGGCACACGAGAAGGCGCGCGCCGAGATGCTCGTGTCCGACGCCCGAGCGGCGGTCAAGGAAGAGGCGGGCGTGGAGCGCGTACGGCCCCTGACCTCCGAACTCCAGCAGGTGCTAGCCGGGCTGACGGCCCATCAGGGCGCCGCCACCACGGACGGCCCCGGCCAGGACGCCGCCACCAGCGGTCCCACGAGCGGCGGTGACGGTGGCGACGATGTCATCGACGCCGAATTCGACAAGGACTGAGGCGCGCCATGCCCCGCCACCCCCAGGAACCCGACCGGGCCGCGTCGGATCCGACCGAACCGGCCCCGGAAGGCGCCGTACGCCCTCCCCACGGGGATCTGCCCCAACCGGGCCCTCCGACCCGGCCGGAAGCAGGGCACGACGAACCGGGACCCGACGCCGCCGGCCCCGCGCCTGCCGAGGACGAGTACACGACCGCGATCCAGGAACTGGAGGACCGCTGGCGGCGCGCGCTCGCCGACCTCGACAACCTTCGCAAGCGCCACGCCAGGGAACTGGAGCGCGAACGGGCAGTCGAGCGGTCCCGCACCGCGGCCGCATTCCTGCCCGTCCTCGACAACCTCGAACTCGCCCTCACCCACGCCGGGGCCGATCCGGGCGCGATCGTAGAGGGCATCCAGGCCGTACGCGACCAGGCGGTGAACATCCTCGAACTGCTCGGCTACCCGCGCCACGCGGAGACAGGCGTCGCCTTCGACCCGGCCCGGCACGAGGTGGTCGGCGTCGTCCAGGACCCCAACGCCGCACCAGACACGGTCGTCGAGGTGCTGCGCCCGGGCTACGGGGACGGCGAAAGGCAGCTCAGACCCGCCGCCGTCACTGTCGCGAAGCGGAAGTGACCGGTCATGGCACGGGACTTCTACGAGGTGCTGGGCGTGTCGCGGACCGCGAGCCAGGACGAGATACAGCAGGAATATCGCAAACTCGCCCGCAAGTACCACCCCGACGTCAACAAGGACCCGGAGGCGGAGGAACGCTTCAAGGACCTCAACGAGGCGTACAGCGTCCTGTCGGACCCGAAGACCCGGGCCCGTTACGACCGCTTCGGCGAGGACTTCCGCAAGATCCCCGAGGACTTCGACGAACGGGTCGCGGCTGGAGCGGGCGGCGGCTTCCACGCTCGGAGGACCGCGGGCGCGGGCGGCCCCCGTGTCCGGTACACCACCGGCTTCGGCGACGATTTCGCAGCGGAGGGTGTCGACATCGAGGACCTGCTCGGCTCGCTCTTCGGAGCAGGCGCCGCACCCGCCGGTGTACCAGGAGCCGACCAGGAGGCCGAACTGCCGCTCACCGTCGAGGAGGCGTACAAGGGCGGCCGTCGCACCGTCACGCTCGCCGGTCCCACCGGGCAGCCGCGGCGCTACGAGGTCGACGTGCCACCGGGTGTCACCGACGGGCAGCGCATCCGGCTGGCGGGCGAGGGCGGCCGGGGCAGTGGGGACGCCCCCGCGGGCGACCTGTACCTGCGGGTGCGTATCCAGCCCCACCCCCGGTTCCGGCTGGACGGCCGCGACGTGCACGTCCAGGTCCCCGTAGCCCCCTGGGAGGCGGCCCTGGGTGCGACCGTCCCGGTGCCCACCCCCGGCGGTGGCACGGCCAAGGTCACGGTGCCCGCGGGCTCGTCCAGCGGCCGACGGCTGCGACTGCGCGGCGAGGGCATGCCGAACCCGCGCGGCGCGAACGGCGACCTGTACGCCGAACTCCGCGTGATGGTGCCGCCCGCCCTCGGCGACCGGGAGCGCGAACTGTTCGAGGAGCTCGCTGCCACCTCCTCGTTCGACCCCAGGAGGATGCGATGAACGACCGACCCGCGGAAGCGGCAGGCATCGGCCGGGCCGGCGTGGGCGACCGTCCGGTACGGACGGGCGCCGACGTCACCGCCTCGACGACTGTCCGGTACGCGCTTGTGGCCGCCCCCAGGCTCTCGCTGGACGCCGTGGCCCGTCGCTCGGGCCTCCACCCCGAACTGATCCGCCGGTTCGTCGCCCTCGGCCTGGTCGACGCCGAACGTGACGCCGCGGGGCACCTGGTGTTCGCCCCCACGGCCCCGGCCGTCCTCGCCCGCATCCAGCGGCTGCGCTCCGGACTCTGCCTCAACTACGCATCCATCGGCCTGGTGCTCGACCTGCTCGACCGCATCAGCCTGCTCGAAGCCGCCCTGCGCGGCCGCGGCATGAGGAGTGAAACACCCCCATGGACATGAACCGTCTCACCCAGAAGTCCCAGGAAGCCCTCCAGGAGGCCCAGACCGCGGCCGTCCGCATGGGACAGACCGAGGTCGACGGTGAACACCTGCTGCTCGCACTTCTCGATCAGGAGGACGGTCTGATCCCGCGGTTGCTGCAACAGGCCGGCACCGAGCCTAAGGAACTGCGCGCGGCAGTGCGCGACGATCTCTCCCGCCGCCCGAAGGTCACCGGCCCCGGCGCGGCGCCCGGCCAGGTCTTCGTCACCCAGCGCCTGTCCCGCCTGCTGGACGCCGCCGAGCGGGAGGCCAAGCGTCTCAAGGACGAGTATGTGTCCGTGGAACACCTCCTGCTCGCCCTGGCAGAGGAGGGCTCGGCGACCGCCGCCGGACGCCTGCTCAACCAGGCCGGCATCACCAGGGACTCGTTCCTGAGCGCGCTCACCCAGGTCCGAGGCAACCAGCGCGTCACCTCCGCCAACCCCGAAGTGGCCTACGAGGCTCTGGAGAAGTACGGCCGCGATCTCGTCGCCGAGGCCAGGGACGGCAAGCTCGACCCGGTCATCGGCCGGGACGCAGAGATCCGCCGCGTCACCCAGATCCTCAGCCGCAAGACCAAGAACAACCCCGTCCTCATCGGCGATCCCGGCGTCGGCAAGACCGCCATCGTCGAGGGCCTGGCCCAGCGCATCGTCCGCGGCGACGTGCCCGAAGGCCTGCGCGACAAGACGGTGTTCGCCCTCGACATGGGCTCCCTGGTGGCCGGCGCCAAGTACCGCGGTGAGTTCGAGGAACGCCTCAAGGCTGTGCTCAGCGAGGTCACGGCCGCCCAGGGGCGCATCCTGCTCTTCGTCGACGAACTGCACACCGTCGTCGGCGCGGGCGCCGCCGAAGGGGCCATGGACGCGGGCAACATGCTCAAGCCGATGCTCGCCCGCGGCGAACTCCACATGATCGGAGCCACCACCCTCGACGAGTACCGCAAGCACATCGAGAAGGACGCCGCCCTCGAACGCCGCTTCCAGCAGGTTCTGGTCGACGAGCCGAGCGTGGAGGACACCATCTCCATCCTGCGCGGACTGCGCGAACGCCTGGAGGTCTTCCACGGCGTGAAGATCCAGGACACCGCGCTGGTCTCCGCGGCCACCCTCAGCCACCGCTACATCACTGACCGGTTCCTGCCCGACAAGGCCATCGACCTCGTCGACGAGGCGTGCGCCCGGCTGCGTACCGAGATCGACTCGATGCCCGCCGAACTCGACGAGATCACCCGCCGCGTCACCCGCCTGGAGATCGAGGAGGCGGCCCTGTCCAAGGAGACCGACCCCGCCAGCAAAGCCCGCCTGGAGGAACTGCGCAGGGAACTGGCCGACCTGCGCGGCGAGGCCGACGCCAAACACGCCCAGTGGGAGGCCGAGCGGCAGGCGATCCGCCGCGTGCAGGAACTGCGCCAGGAACAGGAGCAGGTCCGCCACGAGGCGGAGGAGGCCGAACGCGCCTACGACCTCAACCGCGCCGCCGAACTCCGCTACGGCCGCCTCCAGGACCTGGAGCGCCGACTGGCCGCAGAGGAGGAGCAACTGGCCGCGAAACAAGGGCAGAACCGGCTGCTGCGCGAGGTCGTCACCGAGGAGGAGATCGCCGACATCGTCGCCGCCTGGACCGGCATCCCCGTCAGCCGTCTCCAGGAGGGCGAACGCGAGAAACTGCTGCGCCTCGACGAGATCCTGCGCGAGCGCGTCATCGGCCAGGACGAGGCCGTCAAGCTCGTCGCCGACGCCATCATCCGCGCCCGCTCCGGCATCCGCGATCCTCGCCGCCCCATAGGCTCGTTCATCTTCCTCGGCCCCACCGGCGTCGGGAAGACCGAGTTGGCCAAGACCCTCGCCCGGGCCCTGTTCGACTCGGAGGAGAACATGGTCCGCCTCGACATGAGTGAGTACCAGGAGCGGCACACCGTCAGCCGGCTCATGGGCGCACCGCCCGGATACGTCGGCTATGAGGAGGGCGGCCAGCTCACCGAGGCCGTACGCCGCAAGCCGTACTCGGTTGTGTTGTTCGACGAGATCGAGAAAGCGCACACCGATGTCTTCAACACCCTGCTGCAGATCCTCGACGACGGCCGAATCACCGACGCCCAGGGCCGCACGGTCAACTTCCGCAACACCGTGATCATCATGACGTCCAACATCGGCTCCGAGCACCTCCTCGACGGCGCCACCGCCGAGGGCGAGATCAAGCCGGACGCCCGCGCCCTGGTGATGGGCGAGCTGCGCGGGCACTTCCGCCCCGAGTTCCTCAACCGCGTCGACGACATCGTGCTGTTCAAGCCCCTCGGCGAGCGGCAGATCGAGCGGATCGTGGATCTGCAGTTCGACGAGCTGCGGCAGCGGGTCGCCGAGCGCCGCATCACCGTTGAACTCACCGACGCAGCACGGGAGTTGATCGCCCACCAAGGCTACGACCCGGTGTATGGGGCCCGGCCGCTGCGGCGCTACATCTCCCACGAGGTAGAGACACTGGTCGGGCGTGCCCTGTTGCGCGGCGACGTCCAGGACGGCGCGACGGTCCGCGTCGACGCCGAGCACGGAGAGCTGGTGGTCACCTACGACCAGCAGGAGGGGGCCCGGGAAGCGAGGGCGGCGTGAACACCACCCGCACGACGACGGTGACCTGCCCGAACTGCGGGCGAGACAACCGGATTCCCGTGGCCGCCGAGGGCCGCCCCAAATGCGGCCACTGCAAGCATCCCCTGCCCTGGATCGTCGACGCGGGCGACGACGACTTCGCCGAGATCGCCGACAACGCCACCACGCCTGTCGTCGTCGACCTCTGGGCCACCTGGTGCGGCCCCTGCCGCATGGTCAGCCCCGCCCTCGAACAAGTCGCCCGCGATCTCGCCGGACGGATCAAGCTCGTCAAGGTCGACGTCGACAAGAACCCACGGCTCAGCCGGCGGTTCGAGGTACAGGCGGTGCCGACCCTGCTCGTCCTGGACCAGGGCGAGACGGTCGCCCGGCAGGCCGGCGCGGCACCCGCGCACGTCCTGCGTGAGTGGGTCGAAGAGGCCATGGCGGGTCGGCAAACCGCCGCGGGAGAACGGTGAAACGGGCCGGTGCCGCCCCCGACATGTAGCTGCGCCGCTGAGTGGAGGAGACCACCGCGGGCCGCAGCTGAGCAATCCCATCCACGGAAGGAGAACCCCAATGGCCACGATTCACGACCCGCACCTGGCGATGGTGCGCCCAGTGACGCCGCGTACCCCGGAGGGTTGCGAGGAGTGCCTCTTGGAGCGTTCCCCGTGGGTGCACCTGCGGCTCTGCCTCACCTGCGGGCACGTCGGCTGCTGTGACTCCTCGCCCCTCAAGCACGCCAGGCGACACGCGGGCAGCGCCGGTCACCCTATTGTCCAGTCCTTCCAACCGGGAGAGGACTGGCGCTGGTGCTACGTCCACGAGGCCATGGTCTGATGAGCGCGGCCGAGCACAAGCATGGTGCGGTCCGCGAGACACCGGACCAATACGGGGCGTTCCCACGCCTGACACCGGGGCAGCTTGAGGATTTGGCCGCGCACGGTGAGCGCCGCAGGACCGCCGAGGGCGAGGTGTTGTACCGCGAGGGCGAGCCGTTCCGGGAATTCCTCGCGATCCTCAGCGGGACCGTCGAGATCCTCCACGACCACGGCGGGCCCGACGAGCGCACGGTGGCGGTGCACGGGCCCGGCAGGTTCCTGGGCGAACTCGGGCTGCTGGAGGGCCAGGCGGCATTCGACACCGCCGTGATGCGCGAGGCGGGCGAGATCCTGGCCGTACCGGTGGAGCGGCAACGCGCCCTGGTCGGCCACGACCCCGTCCTGGGCGACCTGATCCTCCGCGCTTACCTGGGCCGCAGGTACCTGCTCATCGGCCTCGGCGCCGGCTTCCGGATCCTGGGGTCGTGTTACTCACCGGACACGTTGCGGCTGCGTGAGTTCGCCGCCCGCAACCGACTGCCCCACCGCTGGTTGGATCTGGAGAAGGACAAGGAGGCTGAGGCGCTTCTGCGTCGGTTCTCCATCCGTCCCGAGGAGACTCCGGTGGTCCTCTGGAAGGACGAGTGGGTGCTGCGCAATCCGAGCAACGCCGAACTCGCCCGGCTCATCGGGCTGCCCGCCCCATCGCCGGACGCCGGGCGGTGCGACGTGATGGTGGTAGGTGCGGGCCCCGCGGGACTCGCCGCCGCCGTGTACGGTGCCTCCGACGGCCTCACCACGGTCACCGTCGACGCCGTGGCCACCGGAGGCCAGGCCGGTACCTCGTCTCGCATTGAGAACTACCTTGGCTTCCCGTCGGGCATCTCCGGGGGCGAGCTCATCGAACGTGCGGTGCTCCAGGCCCACAAGTTCGGTGCCCGCCTCATGGTGCCGGCCCAGGTCAGCGGGCTCACCTCGCAGGACGACGAGTACGTCGTCACCTTCACAGACGGGTCCCAGGCGCGGGCGGGCGCCGTGGTGCTCGCCTCGGGCGTGTGGTACCGCAGGCTCGAGGTGCCCGGCATCGAGCGCCTGGAGGGCATCAGCGTCTACTACGCGGCGACGGTCCACGAGGCGAGTCTCTGCCAGGCGGATCCGGTCGCCGTGGTCGGTGGTGGGAACTCCGCCGGGCAGGCGGCGCTGTTCCTCGCTAACCACGCGTCCATGGTCCATCTCCTCGTCCGGGGCGGTGACCTCAACGCGGACATGTCGCGCTACCTGGTGGACCAGGTGGAACGGCACCCGAAGATCGAGGTGCTGCTCCACACCGAAGTCCGAGGCGTCTCCGGGGAGGAGAAGCTGGAGTCGCTGATCGTGGAGGACAACGCAAGCAGTGAGCGCCGCGAGCTGCGTGCCGCGGCGCTGTTCGTGTTCATCGGGGCCCGGCCGCACACGGATTGGCTCAGGGGCGTGCTGGCCCTGGATGAGAAGGGCTTCGTCCTCACCGGCGCCGACGCGCAGGCGGCGGCCGACGCGACCCTGTGGGACTCGCTCGGCCGTGGTCCGTTGCTGCTGGAGACCACCCTTCCCGGGGTCTTCGCCGCCGGCGACGTCAGGAGCGGCTCGGTCAAACGGGTGGCCTCGGCGACCGGTGAGGGTGCCATTGCAATCCGGCTCGTGCATGAGCACCGGGAAAAGACGGGCAACCTGGTCCGCACTGCGGACCCCGAGAGGCATCGGCCGGTGGGGGACTAGTCCGTGTTCTGGCGCTGACCCTCCCCCTGACGGACCCCGTAGGCGGCCCGACCCACCGCACGGTCGTCCTCCCAGCGGGCGCCCAGCGCACCGCCGACGGTTCCCATAGACGAAATGAACGGAGCGAGGGAGAGGTGTGCCCGGCATCGGGCCGGTGCCACGACGGCCGGGCGCAACTTCGGTGTACGAACGCCGCGGTGACATGGACGAGCACGAACAGCGTGTCGTAGAGGCAGGTGATGCCGATGAACAAGGCGATCACGGTAGCGAGGTCGGGCAGGCTTGGCTTGCTGCCGGGCGATAGCCGACCCAGCGTGGTGATCGACAGCAGGGTGACCACCGCGTCGCGGAGCGGCCCCGCGAAAAAGGGTGACCCGCCAGATGTCGGTGCTGACGATGCCGAACGCCGCGGTGGCGAACACGCCAGCGAGCGCTCGGGAGAGGTCGGTGGACAGCAGCCAGGGACGGCTGACGCGGACCGTCCAGCCCGGCAGCCACAACCGCCCGCGGATGCCGGCCAGGACGTAGTGCTGTGCCTCGCAGGTGTTCTGGATCCTTCCGGGTGGCAGGTAGTTGCCGGACTCCGGGATCAGCGCTCCCATCACACCTATATGCCGTCTTGTTTGGATCACCGGATCATTGGTCCGGGTGTGTTGTGGACCGGCGCGAAGTGGGCGCGGATCGAGGCGTTACTCCCGGGCCGGACACCGAAGCGCGTTGGGTGGTGGCGCGACCCGGCAGGGCGTTCCGGCTAGGCTCACACCCGTGAGGTGGCTGCGGGCCTTCGGGGAGGTCGTGCGATCCGGGCTCCGGATCGAGGAGACGCGGCTGGAGCCCCTGCTAGCGCTGCGCACGGCCGCTGGGGTGGCGATCGTCATCGGGCCGGCGCTGTGGCTGATCTCTCCTGAGTACGCCGCGTCCGCCGCCCTCGGTGCCTACTCCGCGGGTGGGGCCACCTTCCAGCGCACCTGGCGTCCACGCAAGGTGATCGCTCTCAGCGCGGGCGCGGGTCTGGCGCTCAGCACCTTCGTGGGCTACCTGGCGGCGGGGCGACTCGTGACGTTCCTCCCCCTGCTGGCCGTATGGGGCTTCGTCGCGGGGATGGCGTGGGCCGTCGGATCGACCGCTGGGATCGTCGCAGCGACGACGGTCGGCAGCATGCTGGTGACCGTCACGTTGCCCACGAGCGTCGGGCGAGCCCTGGAGCACGCCGGGGTCATCGCGCTCGGAGGCGTGGTGCAGGCCATGCTGATCTTGCTGTTCCCGATCCGGCGTTGGGGGGCGCATCGTGACGCGCTCGCCGACGCCCTGGCCGCTGTGGCGGACTACGCCCGCCGGCTGCGGCACGACCCGACCGCCCCGTTCGACCCGGAGCCGTTGATGACGGCCCGGGACGCGGCCGCCGTGACGCCGTCACAGGCCCGAACCCGTCCCCCCGTCCTCCACGGCCCCCGGGGCCTCGCCGAACGCATTCGGCCGGTCGTCGCCGTGCTCGCCGACCCGGACGTCGGCGCCCCGGCGGAGGGTCCCGGGCGGGACCGCGCGCGGGAGTTGCTCGACGCGGCCGCCGACGTCCTGGACGTCGCCGCCCGTTCGATCCGCCGCGGCGTTCCCGCCGAGGTGCCGCCCAGGAGCGCGGACGTCCTGCGCGTCGATGAGGAGCACGAGGTGCTCGAGGGGCCCGCGCGGCAGGCCGCCGAGCGGCTCGTGGAACTGCTCGGCGAGGCGTTGGAGATCGCCGGGAGCGGCGGCGGGAAGAGGCCCACGCAGCCCGGCCCAGCGGGCTCTCAGTTCCTGGTGCGCCCGACCATGTTCCGGCTTGTCCCGGTCGTCGTCCGGGCGGTCCGCCGTGAGCTCCGTGGGGACTCGCCCGTGTTCCGGCACGCCGTCCGCCTGGCGGCGGTGGCCACGCTCGGCTATCTGATCGCCGCCCAGCTACCCCTGGGCCACGGCTACTGGGCGCCCATCGCGTCGGTGATGGTGATGCGGCCGGACTTCCACCGGACGTACGCGCGTGCGGTGGCCCGTCTCGCCGGGACCCTGGCGGGGGTCGCACTCGCCACCGGGATGGTGCGGGCCCTGGGCCCGGACGCCCATGTGTTCGGCGCGCTGGCGGTTGTCTCGGCGGGCCTGTCGTACACGCTGAGCCGTACCGGCTACGCCTACTCCCAGTGCTTCACCGCCGCGTACGTCGTCTTCCTGCTTGGTATGGGCGGCCAGGCGTGGGAGCAGACGGTCCCGGAGCGGGTGGTGCTCACTCTGCTCGGCGGGGCCCTGGCCATGCTGGCGTACGTGGTGTTCCCCGCATGGGAGACGCCCCGGCTGGCGGGCCGACTTGCGGACTGGCTCGCCGCCAACGGCCGCTACGCGGCCGCGGTGCTCCGCAGCTACGCCGATCCGACCCGGGAGCATCGCGCCGACATGCGCAGGGCACTGCTGGCGAGCAGGGAGGCACGTGCCGCCTGGCAGGAGGCCTACGACCGGGCAAGGCAGGAACCGGTCCGCCCCAGGGGCCTGACGTCGCGCGAGGCGGAGGAGGCGCAGGAGGCGCTCAAGGGGTTCGGCCGGGCGGCGATGCTCATGGAGAGCGACGTCCTGCGGGCTGACAGTCGTTTCGTTCCCGAGGCGGAGCGGTTCGCCGAGGCCCTGGAGGCGGACACCGCGCAGGCGGCAGTCGATGTGCGTGAGCACAGGAATCCGGACTGGGGGCGCGTGGAGGAGGCGCTCCACGCGTGGGAGGGCGCTGCCGACGGGGACCGGAGTCCGGTGGTGCGGCGTGGGGCGGAACTGCAGAAGCGGGCCTTGGAAGACCTCGCGACGGCGGTGAGCCGCACACCCCTGGAACGGGACGTCGTCTCTGCTCGCGAGGAGCAGCGGGTGCGGGCGGCCGTGGAGGCGGAAGGTGATGGATCAGGACCCGCGCACCGGGATGGGTGACGGCCCGGCTACGGGGCCTCCGGGAGCGGGAAGTAGTCTCCCGGCCGCGTCGAGCGCCGCCACACGTACACCGCTGTCGCCATCACGAGGATCAGCCCCGCCAGGATGAGCAGTTCGATCCCCTCGACGTTCCACCGGAAGGACTTCTCCGCCTCGGCTGTCACGATGAGCACCCTGCGGATGCCGGCAATCAGGCCAACGACGAGGAACGGCTCCGCGTCGAGGGTCTGGTTCCTGATGGTGAGGCGGACGGTGTGCAGCAGCTCGGCCACGATGAACAGCACAAGGCCGTTGTCCAGGGCGGAGAGAACGACCGCCTCCTCACTGTATGGCCCCTGGATCGACCTGATGACGTCGTGGACGACCCCGACGGTCAGGAGCCCCGCGAGCAGTACAAGGAGCGCCGCGACGACGAGGTGGATGCCGTCCTCGATGAGCTGCAGGAGGCCCTGCACCCGGCCGCCCTCGAACTTCGGGAGAATAGGTCGCACAGTCAGCATGCTAGGCGTTCTCCGGCCCGCAGGCGCGATGTGCTGATGAACGGGTGGACGAGCTGATCGCTCCCTTTGAGGGCAGCCTGGGGGAAGGGGCGAGGCGTGACATCGCCGGGGCCCAGGCCAGCCGCGAACGCTGCGCCGCCGACCGCACCCAAGCCGAATGGGCCCGCTGCAACGCCGCCGACCTGCGCCGCGTCGCCCGCCAGATCACCGCCCTCACCGACCTCCCCCGCCGCCCGCCACCCGCTCGACCAACTCCACGCGGCCCTCGCCCTCACAACGACCCCGCTGACCTCATCCACCCCCTCAACGCCACTCGCCCCCACCTGACCACCGCCCGTTCCGACCTCGCCGCCCGACTCGACACCCGTGCGGTGCCGGCCGATGCGCGCGGACAGCAGGCTGCAGGCAAGGGCGCCGATCACGGCGCCGAGCAGGATCGCGGCGGCGATCACCTGCTTCATGCCATTCCCGATGTGGAATCCCTTGGAGATCTGCAGCAGTCCGCCGGAGATGATGGTGCAGGAGGCCGGTTCTTTGCGCGGCCAAGGCGAGTGTGGATGTGCCGGCAGTTGCCTTGGCCAGTCACATGCCGAGCACCCGTCGGGTCTCGGCGGCGATCTGCTGTGTCTCGCCGGTTGCGACCACGAGGACCGGGACACCTCTCCTCGCCTGATCGATGCGTCGGAGCCCTTCCCGCATCAAATCTTCCAGTTCGGGGACGAGCAGCCCGCCTCGTACACCGAGAACAGTCAGGGCCGAGCAGATCTCCTCGCGTACCTCGGGTTGGTCTTCGCCGATCTCCCCGGTGAAGACCAACGCGTCCAGCCGGTCCAGCGAGGCGGCCATCGAGGCGATGCCCCTGCGGCAGCTGAGTGTGAATGTCGCCAGCGCCAACGCGGCCGCCGCATCACCCTCCGCGCGGGCGCGCACCAGGTCCCGGGTGTCTCCCGAGGTACCGGAGAGGCCGAGCAGACCGGAATGCCGGTGGAGTGTGTCATCCAATTCGTCCGTGCTCAGACCGTGCCGCCGCTGCAGCCACAGCAGCGCGCCGGGGTCGAGGCTGCCGCTGCGCCGGCTCATCACCAGGCCTTCCAGCGGAGTGAGGCCCATGGTGGTGTCCACGCTGCGTCCGTTCCGGACGGCGCAGGCCGAGCAGCCGCCGCCCAGGTGCACGAGCACGACCTGGAGGTTGTCGACGGGGCGGTCCAGGGCCTGCGCCGTCCTCTGGAGTGCCCACGAGTAGGAAAGCCCGTGGAAGCCGTACCGGCGCAGCCCGTATTCGGCTCGCCATCGCTCCGGCACGGCGTACGCGCGCGCCGGAGCCGGCAGATCCTTGTGAAAGACAGTGTCGAAGCAGGCGACATGAGGAATGTCGGGCAGGAGTTCTCGTGCGGCATCGACCACAGGCAGGGCAGGGGTCACATGCAGCGGCGCCAGATCGGCGACGTCCGCCAGCAGAGCCCGTACGCGTGCGTCGATCAGCGTATGACCAGTCAGGTGCGGACCGCTGTGGACGATGCGGTGACCAACCGCCGCAGGAGTGGGCACCTCGCTGAGGAAGTTCCGCAGTTCCGCCGCCGCAGCAGGCCCCGGGGGCTCCGAGGCGTCTCGATCCGCCACCCGTTCACCGCCCGCAGCGAACAGGGCGATGTGAAGGCTCGAAGAGCCAGCATCGAGGACCAGTACGTGACCATCACGGCTCTCGTGGGAGCGGTCAGCACTCATCTGGGAGTGGTCAGCACTCATCACACACCTCCAGTGCACTCGCATCCTCCGGCACGGTGCGCCGCCACGTAGCAACGGGCCCAGTACAGGTTCCCCGCCATCGCTTCGCGCCACTCCGGCAACGCGAACTCGGCAGGGTGCGGACGTCCAGGGACTCAGCGGTGACGGCCTGCCAGGTCGTGCCGTTGATGAACCCGACGGCCGCGGTGGCGAAGACGTCCGCCAGGGCGCGGGACAGGCTCGGGCATCCCGATCCGGATGCCGGAGCGGCTCGCGTGCAGGACCCTGGGGAACACCGCCCAGGGGCGGTTGGCGCGTACCACGCCAACCGCTGGTCCAGCCGTCAATCCGCTATCTGAAGATGACCGGAGAGGCGCGACCGGCCCACCCCATGGGCATAGCCAGGGCGGACCCTGGGACATAGCCGAACTCCGTCACCACGACACTCCTGATCGAGACGCATGGGCTCCTCACCCGAGTGGCCCAGGGGCGCGTGAGGGAACATGCCCTCTCGCACCTCCACATCACGGGCGCGCGGCAACAGCCTGGCGCTCGATCGTCACCGTAGGTGCGTAGGTGGTCGTCCGCGGGCAGCGCACAGGGCCGGACAGGGCTGCTGTAGCGGCACTCGCTCCGTTGGCGTGACCTGGATACCGATGTTTCCACGTCCGAGGCAAGGAGAAGGGAACGTCAGTACGAGCATGTCAAGGAGAGAGCCGAAGACCGCGGAGGCTCGAAGGGGGCAAAGGAGATCGCTGCCCGCACGGTCAACAAGGAGCGTGCGCGGTGGGGGGAGTCGAAGTCGGCCAGCAAGACCCCTCCACGCACGACAAGACCTCGCAGCGTGGCGGCGAACGCTCGCACAGCGGCGCGCAGGGACCGGCGAAGGATCAGCTCTACGAGGAGGCGAAGCAGCGCCACATCGATGGGCGCTCGTCGATGAACAAGCAGGAGTTGCGAAAGGCTCTCGGCCGCTGACGCGCGGGCATCGTGTGACGCCTTTGCTCTCAATCCGTCTGGCCCGGACAGGGCGTGCAGTCATGGCCGGGTCTCGACCGGAAGACCCCCGTTGATAGCTGCTGTCAGGCCGTGCTGTGTCCCGAAACCCTCGCTCAACTGCTCGTACGCGTTAGGTTCCGCCGGACAGGCCTAGCGGTTGCCGCAACCGCGATTGAGGGCAGGGAGCGCGCATGACGATGCTGCGTGGAGTGGCGGCGCCGTAGGAATGCCCGCGGAGACGGTCAGGGCCACGAGTCCGAGGGACTTACGCCCACTGGGATGGCATCACCGCGCACAGCACGCGGCTAGTGCCAGACGCGCCTAGGCTGGCTGAAGCGTCACAGTGAAATCGGAGGTCAGAATGGTCGCTCTCGGTGTAATTCTGCTGGTCATCGGCTTCGTCACGGGAATCAGCATCCTGTGGACCATCGGTGTCATCCTCGTCGTCATCGGAGCCATCCTCTGGATCATGGGAGCGGTCGGACACTCCGTAGGCGGACGCAAGCATTACTGGTAACGAGCGCGTCATCACGGGGAGCGCGGCAGGCGCGGAGGGGGCTTCATCCCGCCACCGGAGAAGGAGGCCAGACCATGGCTACGTGCTGCTGTCGCGTGTGCCGGTGACCTCGATGCGGTGTCCGAACCGAACGACCCCGCGGTGCGGTCGGTGCTTCAGGGTTACGTCCGGCGATGTGCGGGATAGCAACACCGCCATCTGCAACAACACCGGGAGCTCCGGCGGCGGATGAGCACGGCATCGGGCCGCGCACCCGGCCTTGGTATCGAGGCGTGGGCGGGTCGGTCGGCCTCTTCTGACGGCGGGTTGCACGGGGTGAACCTGGAACCCGAGGAGTTTTGGACGCGAGGGCTTCGGCAAATCGTGAACCATGGTGCGATTCGGCTACACGATGATGACGGAGCAGGCTGGTCCGAGGACTCTGGTGGACAATGTCGTCGCGGCGGAGCGGGCAGGGTTCGACTTCTCCGTGACGTCGGATCACTATTTCCCCTGGCTCGCCTCGCAGGGGCACGCACCTTACGCCTGGAGTGTGCTCGGTGCTGCGGCTCAGGCCACCACACGCATTCCGCTCATGACGTTCGTGACCTGTCCGACGATTCGATATCACCCGGCTGTGGTGGCCCAGAAGGCGGCCACGATGCAGTTGCTCTCCGAGGGCCGATTCCGTCTCGGTCTCGGGTCGGGGGAGAACCTCAACGAGCATGTGGTGGGTGGGGGCTGGCCGTCGTCCGGTGTCCGTCTCGACATGCTGGAAGAGGCGGTCGAGATCATCCGCGGTCTCTTCGCCGGCGGTGAGCTGAACCATCAGGGCACTCATTTCGACGTGGAGAACGCGAAGCTGTGGGACCTGCCGGGCCAAGCCCCTCCGGTCGGGATCGCGGTCTCCGGGGAACGCTCCTGTTCACTCGCCGGCCGGCTGGCCGACCTGGTCATCGCCACCGAGCCGAAGGCCGAACTGCTGGACGCCTTTGACCGGCACGGAGGGGCAGGCAAGCCGAAGATCGGTCAGCTCCCGGTCTGCTACGACACCGACCGGCACGCCGCGGTGCTCCGTGCTCACGACCAGTTCCGCTGGGCTCTGGGCGGCTGGCCGGTCAATGCCGAGTTGCCGGGCCCGTCCGGCTTCGAAGCCGCAACAACCTACGTCACGCCTGACGACGTCGCAGAGACGATCCCCTGCGGGGACGATGTCGGAGTCTTCGCCGACGCTGTCCGGCCTTACATCGAGGCGGGATTCACCGAGATCGCACTCGTCCAGGTGGGAGGCGACCGGCAGCGCCCCTTCATCGACTGGGCGGAGAAGCACCTGCTGCCCGCACTGCGCGAGCTCTGAACGGGCCAACCCGTGGCTTCGGCCGTTCCCCCTCCCCGACTGCACCGGTGCACGGTGTTTCGCGCCCGTGAACCTCTCTTCCCCGTCCGGAAGGCAATGCTCATGCCACGCGCTGTTCTGTTCGATGTCGACGGAACCCTTACCGACACCAACCACCTTCACGTCATCGCGTGGTGGGAGGCGTTCCGGCAAGCGGGGCACCATGTGGCCATGCGGGACATTCACCGAGCGATCGGACTCACCGCAAGCGATCTCATCGCCCGTCTCCTCGGCGACAGCCGTGACAGGGACGAGGACGAGGCCCTCGCGGCCGCCCATGACACGCTGTACGGCACATGGTTCGACCGGCTCCCCGCTCTCGACGGTGCCCAGGACCTCCTGCGCACCCTCGCAGACCGGGGCTGGCTTGTCGTGCTGGCCACCTCTGCCGGGGGAGCGGAACTCAAGGCTCTGCGGCGGGCAATCGACGCGGATGACGTCATCGCCGGCGTGGCCTCGGCCGATGACGTTGCAGCCGGTAAACCCGCACCCGATCCGGTTCACCAAGCGCTGAAACTCGTCGGAGCGGCCGTCACGGAAGCCGTCTTCGTAGGGGACACGGTATGGGACATGAAGGCAGCCACCGAGGCGGGCGCAAGGGCCGTAGCGCTACTGTCGGGCGGCATCCCTCGCGCGGATCTCGAAGAAGCCGGAGCAGCCGCCGTCTACCAGGACCCTGCAGACCTTCTCTCGCATCTGGATTCCAGTCTGATCGCGGAGTACGAGCACCGCGCCTGACGCACCGTCTCGATGGAGACGCTGCTACGCGTATGCGGGCGACCGCCGCTTGCAGGGCCGCGATCATGATCTGGCGGCATCGCGGCTCACGCAGAATGCCTACGAGGCACGGTCTGGTGCCGTCTCTTTCGGCAAGCACTGCGACCTGATCCTGTCCAGCCGCGGCCTGTGGATGTCAGTGTTGCGGGCCATACTCGTGCCGCGGCGCCGCCCGGGCGCCGCAGCACGAGGGGAGCGACATGGCTGAGGTGCTGGTCTTCCACCATGGACACGGGCTGACCGCCGGCGTTCGCGAGTTCGCCGAGCAGTTGCGACGGGCCGGACACATCGTCCACGCCCCAGACCTATACGAGGGGCAGGTATTCGACAGCCTCGAGGAAGGCGCCGACTACGCCGAGAACGCCGGGTTCGACACGATCACCGCGCGCGGAACCGCCGCCGCCGACGGGCTGCCTTCAGATCTCTTCTATGTTGGCTTCTCGCTCGGCGTCCTGCCAGCACAGAAGCTGGCCCAGACCCGACCCGGGGCAAAGGGCGCACTGCTGCTCGAGGCATGCGTCCCGATCTCGGAGTTCGGCGGAGCCTGGCCCCAGGCCGTCCCGGTCCAGATCCACGGCATGGACACAGACCCCTTCTTCGCCGGGGAGGGCGATGTGGACGCCGCCCGCGCGCTCGTCGAGACGGCGACGGATGCCGAGCTGTTCCTCTACCCGGGCGACAGCCACCTGTTCACCGACAGCAGCCTGCCGTCCTACGACGAACAGGCCGCAAAGCAGGTCAACCATCGGGTGGTCGGCTTCCTCGACCGCATCAAGTAGGGGCATCAACAACCTGCTTCTGTCCGGCTGACGACCGCGCGGCCCGTCCACCGTCCCGGTGGTCGGGCCGTCCCGCGAGACGACCCTGACGTGCTGAAGCAACGATCCCAACTCGCCTTCGTGGACATATAGTCTATGAATCGCCGCAGTTCAGAGCCGGTATTCGAGCTCCTGCGGTCGGTAAACTCAACGAAGCGGCCGAGAGCGCCGACCCCTCAGACTGATGTGCCTGTTCGGCATCACCGAGCAGACCGCGACGCGCAACGTCACCGTCGCCCACCCCGAGCGCACGGCCAAGCTGCCCCGGTAACCGGAGCACGCGCGTCAGCAGCCGTTGTTGCGGTCCGGCGTACGGAAGCCGTGCGCGGGTCGTAACTGCCGCCAGAAAGGACGTCAGGAACTTGTGGTGGGAGCGCTTTCAACCGTGTGCTCGCGTGGCGAACCCGGCTCGCCGGCGCCCGGGAGAACGAGAGCGGCCTCCACCCCTCCGGCAGGGCTTTGGCCGAGATGGAAGGTGCCGTGGTGGAGGTGAGCCTGCTGGTCGACGAGCGCGAGGCCGAGGCCGGATCCGGGCGCACGTGTTCGCGTGCCGCGGGTGAAGCGCTCCTTCATGGAGTAACGCTGGTCGGGAGGGATGCCAGGCCCGTCGTCGCCGATGGTGATCCGCACGGTGCTCCTGCCGGTGTCGTGGGTGAGGTGGATGTCGACGGAGCCGTCGGGGCGGCAGTGGAGGACCGCGTTGTCGAGGAGGTTGTCCACGGCCAGGCACAGGCCCACGGGCCAGCCCGTCACCGTTGCGGGGTGACGGCCATCGGGCGGTAGGGACGTCGGGGTGGCGTCGGGACGCGTGAGTTGCGGCTTCGTTGAGGAGCTCACCGAGGTGGACGGGGGCGCGTTCGGGCAGGGCGTGGGCGTCACCGCGAGCCAGGGTCGGGAGTCCAGTCAGCAGGGCGGTGCTTGAGCATGGCTCCTTGCATGCACGTTTACGCGAACTACTACACCGAGCCCGGGGAACCGGACCGTGCCGTAGGAAGTCGTCGACAGGGCCTGAAGCCTATGGCTGTCTTCCTGCACGCCAGACTTGACGAAGAACAGCAGTTGCGGAGTAAGTTCGCGCGCACCCATGTCGGCCGCTGGTTCGTGCTCACACTCTGAGCTACCCGTCACACGAGTCCGCAGGGTCAGCCCAGCGCGTCAATGGCCTTCACGATCAGTGCTCGCGCGTCCGCGTCATAGACGGCCATGCTGCGCAGGTGTTCGAACGTCTCCAGATACTGAGCGATCTCGCCTGGCTGCGTCACATTCACTTCGCCGGAGACCAGCTCGACCGAGACGAGCCGGTTGTCGTAGATGTGGAACGTCTCTTCGGGCCAGTGTGAACGGCGGGCCGCCATCGGGATGATGCCTAGGGAGACAGCAGGCAGTGCGCCCGCGGTGAGGAGGTAGCCGAGCTGCGCGGCCATGGCAGCCGGGTCGGCCACCTGGCAGTACAGCACCGCTTCTTCAATTACCACGACGAAGTGGTGCCCTTGCTCGTGGACGATGCGTGAGCGCTCGATCCTGGCATGCGCGGCCTCCGCGCTGTCGTCCTCGGGCAGGTGGTGAATGCTCGCTGCCATGCCGAGGACGGCGAGCGCGTAGCCCTCGGTCTGGAGCAGGCCGGGCACGAGGCTTGAGGAGTACATGCGGAAGCATTGCGTCTCGCGGAAGGTCCGTGTGCGGCTCTCTTGGATGGGCTTCAGCCCGGTGCGGACCTGGTCGCGCCACTGCCGGTACATCGATTCGGCGTTGACGGACTGGATGACGAGGTCCTGTGCCTGGTCCTGCGCACGGACGGCAGCGCACCACATGCGGATATCGGTCGCTGAGGGCCCGGTGAGGGCATTCTCGATACGCGACGTCTTGGAGTAGTGCCAGCTGCACGCGGCAGCCAACTGCACGACCGTCAGGCCGGCTTCCTTACGGAGGTCGCGCAGCCGATGGGCGACGGCTTCGCGCGCGGCCTGGGCGGATGAGGAAGGGGAGGCGGGCATGGGCTGGCTGCCGGTGCTTTCTGATCAGCGGATCTGGTAGAGGTCGTGAGGGACGGCGCGGCTCCAGACAGCGTCGAACGCCTCGGCGCACAGCTTCGCGGCGCCGCGGTCCTCGGAAATCTCGTGGCCGACTACGGCCCCGTCACCGGAGAAGTAGCCCCACCGGATCACTTGGTCGTCAAACAGCCAGAAGTCATTTCCGGGCAGCGCGATGTCCGAGGCGCATTGGCGTGGAAGCCAGCGCACTTCTTCGCCCGCATGCACGTTGACGACGGTCGAGGCGTGCTCGTAGCGGATGTAGTCGGTGACCGGCTCGGACACGATGCGGGCGCGCCGCACCGAGACGCCGCGCGCGACGGTCTGCGAGACGAGGCTGACCCAGGGCGCCCAGTCCAAGGAGGCCGGGTCGGTGTCGAGGCGCCCGGTTTCCATCCATGACCGGAAGTCGTCGGCCTCAGCGGCGGTTCCATACTGGTCCCGCATTTCAAGGTGCACGGCGGATCGTGAGCATCCGCCCATGAGTTCAGCGATCGTCGGCACGCTCGGCGACATCGCAAGCCTCCCTGATCATGTGCACCATCCTCGCGGGGATACGGATCACGGCCTCCTCGTCCGGGATTCCCACAGCGTGTCCCGGTACCTCGAACGCTGCACACTCGGCTTCAAGTCCAGGGCTGGGCTTCCAGCCCTGGAAGACGAGTTCGTGATTCTCCTGGTCGACCCAGACGGTGGGAGAGTTTGCGGTCTTCGTGTCTGGGTCGATCCCGATGAACCGTAGCGGCATGCCTATCTCCGATCACGTGATGTGCATTCCTTTGCACCACCGTCAGGCAGACGGGGTAGCCGGTCAAGAGCGCAAACGCGACATGCCCACAGCTAGAAACGTCATCGTGCAAACATCTGCACATCGCTGGCTGTGCTGCACAGCACACACCTAGCGTCGGGAAGCACAACAAAGCCCGGCGGCCGAGCGAAGGGCTCCAGGGCCGGCCGACACCACCGGGAGCGTCGTCATGGCCGAGACTACGGACCACACCACAACGGCAAGAGGCGCAACGGGCCTCGCCGCGGAATTCCTTGCACCGCTGCTGCTGGACCCCGAAATGCTCACGGAGCCTCAGATCCGGGGGCGAGACTGCGTATGGTGCGCGGTCACCCTCGGCGCCGATTCAGCCATCGAGAGAGTACGAGGCCGTCGAGGTCGCGGGCCGGGTCGTCGGCGGCAACCGGTTCGTTCGGCCATACGTCGATGCCTGCGAGGAGGCGTCCGCGTGCGACGTGGTCGAGCAGGGCTGGGTAGTCGACGACCGGGGCGCGGCTGACCAGGACGAGGCGGGCGCCGTCCGGCAGCAGGGCGAGTTCGCGTTCCCCGATCAGGTGGCGGCTGTCGTCCGTGGCGGTGGCCAGGACGAACACGAAGCGGCTGCGGGTCAGGGTCTCGTCCAACGAGGCGGGGAGCACGCCGTGTTCGCGCAGGACGCCGGGCGGCAGCCAGGGATCGTAGACGCGGAGGGTGGGCCTGAAGGGGGCGAGGAGCCGGTTCAGGCTGCGGCCGAGGTTGCCGAAGCCGACCAGGCCCACGTCGGAGCCGTGCAGCAGGACGGCGTCGGCGTTGCCGTCGGATACGTACCGTTCCTGTCCGGCGCGGAAGGCGCGGTCCTCGCGGCTGATGCCGCGGGCCAGGTCGAGGGCGAGTGCGAGGGAGTACTCGGCGACCGCCTGGGCGTAGGCGGGCCCGCAGCCCAAGACGTGGATGCCGCGCTCGAAGCAGGTCGCGTAGTCGACGTTGGGGAAGAAGTTTCCCTCGACGTTCAGCAGAGCCCGCAACTTGCCTGCGGTGGCGAGCCGTTCGACCGGCAGGTCGGGCTGTCCGACGATCGCGAAGGCGTCGGGCAGTAACTCCTCCAGGGCTTCTTCGGCGGGGTCCTTCTCCAGGTCCACCACGGTGAAGCGGTCACGGAGCGAGTCCAGGGCGGCGGGGGTAAAGATGCGGTCCGTGCGCTGCGGGGCGGGGCGCAGGACCACCACGGGTTTGGCGGGGCTGGAGGACGGGGTGCTCACAGAACTCCTCGTGTGGGTACGGACATACGGGCATCGGCTCGTCGGTCGTGACTCGGCACTCCGGGCTCCGGGGACCTGGGGGCGAGGATGTCGTCGGCCGCTTCGTGCGGGATGGGTCCGTTGGCGTCCTGAGGTCGCGTACGCCCGGATGACGGCGATCGGCGCAAGGTGTCGCGGGCTGTCCTGGTCATGCCACTTCCATGCATCGCCCCATGCCGTCGCGGACGTCAGCCGGTCCGGTCGCGTGTGTCTTCAGCGGGGGCCGACGCGGCAGCGGCAGCGGCGGTACCGGTCCAGCTGGCGAGTATGGAGAGTGCTTCGGCTGAGGGGGAGGCGGGCTCGGGGTTGAGGATGACGAGGGACTGGTCGGGGGCCCCGGCGACGTCCAGGGTCACGTAGTTGAGGGCGAGGTCGCCGACGAGCGGGTGGTGGAAGTACTTGGTACCGGTGGCGTGGGCGCGGACGTCGTGATCGGCCCACATGCTGCGGAAGTCCGCGTCGTGCAGGGACAACTCTCCGATGAGGTCGGTGAGTTGGGGGTCGTCGGGGTGGCTTCCGGCGTACAGGTGCAGGGTGGCGACGGTTTCGGCGGCGGCCTTGTTCCAGTGCTCGCCGTACAGGGTGCGGGCGGCCTCGTCGAGGAAGAGGTAGCGCAGGAAGTTGCGCTCGGCGTGCGGGCGGGCCTGGAAGTCGGTGTAGAGGGCGGTGGCGAGGTGGTTGGTGGCCAGGACGTCCATGCGGCGCCCCAGGACCATCGCCGGGGTGCTGATGGCGTCCAGGGCTTGGTACAGGGTGGGGTGGACTCGCTGGGGGCTGAGGGGCCGCTTGCGCCGGGGGCGGGCCTCGGTGGGCTGGGCGAGGTCGAAGAGGTGGGAGCGTTCAGCGTCGTCCAGGCGCAGGGCGCGGGCGACGGCGTCCAGGACCGTGCGGGAGACGCCCTGGGTGCGGCCGCGCTCCAGGCGTACGTAGTAGTCGACGCTGACCCCGGCGAGCTGGGCGACTTCCTCGCGCCGTAGCCCTGGCACCCGGCGAGGGCCGGGGTGTGGGGTGAGGCCGGCCTCCTCCGGGGTGATCCGGGCCCGGCGGGTGCGCAGGAACTCGCGGATCTCGGTGCTGTGGTCCATGAGTCCACGGTACGGCGGGCATTGCGGGCCGACCGTGCGTAAAGGGGTACTGGCAGACCCCCGAAAGAGCGGTACCCCGTACGACGTCCCACGGGGGCCCCGCGGATGGTTGCCTCGATACCGACCGCTTGAAGCACTTCTGCCGATAACCGACCAAGGAGTTCTGCATGACCAGGCGCAATCACGCAAGGGAATCAGGATATCGAGATGGCAGCACCTTCAGCCGCCGTGGATTTATGGGCAAGGCCGGAATTCTCGGAGCTGGTTTGGCCATCGGGCCATCCATCGCGTCTGCCCGTGCGGGTGAGCCCCAGGGAAACAGCAGCAGCCGGAGCGGGAAAATCGCCACCGAAGGGAAGAACGGAATGAAGACCCGCAAGCTCGGGGAACTGGAAGTATCGGAAATGGGCGCCGGCGCTATGAGCATTAGCGCGAACTACGGACCTCCCGCCGACATCGACCAGGGCATCAAGGTCCTTCGCGAGGCACACGACAGGGGCGTGTCATTCTTTGACACTGCCGAGGTGTACGGCCCGTACACGAGCGAGGAGCTTGTGGGGCAGGCACTCGCGCCCATCCGCGACGAAGTCAGGATCGCCACCAAGTTCGGCTTCGACATCGAAGCAGGGGGCACCCTCAACAGCCGGCCGGACCGCATCAAGAGGGTGGTCGAGGAATCGCTCAAGCGCCTTCGGACCGACCGCATCGATCTCTACTACCAGCACCGGGTGGATCCCGACGTGCCTATCGAGGATGTGGCCGGCACAGTCAAGGAACTCATCGCGGAGGGAAAGGTCCTGCACTTCGGCCTCTCCGAAGCGAGCGCCAGGACCATCCGTCGAGCACATGCTGTCCAGCCCGTCACAGCGATCCAGACGGAGTATTCGCTGATGGAACGGGACCCGGAGAAGAACGGCGTGCTCGCGATCTGCGAAGAGCTGGGAATCGGCTTCGTCCCGTGGGGACCCGTAGGAATGGGATACCTCACAGGGGACATGAACGGCCGCACCAAGCTCGATTCCGAAACGGACCTTCGAGCTACGTTTGATCGTTTCTCTCCGGAAAACATGGCGGCCAACATGCCGGTCGTCGACTTGCTCAGGCGAATCGGCGAGAACGAGAACGCAACACCCTCTCAGGTCGCCATGGCCTGGCTTCTGGCGCAGAAGCCGTGGATTGTACCGATCCCGGGCACCCGTAACCTGAAGCATCTGCACGAGAACCTGGGAGCACTCCACGTTCGACTGTCGCCCAAGGATCTTCGTGAAATCGACACTGCTTTCGCCGAGGTCGAAGTGCACGGCGGACGTATGAATGACGCGCAGATGCAGATGGTCGACCAATAGCGTGACCGATGGGCCCTCGTCCTCCACGGCGGCCGTGGGGAATGCGCGGCGGACGCAGATGGCGTTGCCGACGTTTCGAGGGCCCAGGGCCGCCCCAACAAGCTCCGGGGCCCTGGGTCGCCCTGGCGCAGGAATTCCATCCGGACGACGGGCCCACACCTCGAACTAGCCGGACAGGACCGGGCTCTGACGACGGCCGGACCGTACACAGCACCCCGTACCGCCCCAGGCCGCTGTCCACCTCTGGGCTGGTACATCCTGATTGATGAGGAAACACCCCATGAGTACCCTGTTCACCGCCCTGCTCCTGCGGTCACTCGAGATCCCCAACCGCATCTGGACGTCCCCGATGTGCATGTACTCCGCCGCCTCGGACGGACCGGAGACGGGGGTGCCGACCGACTTCCACCTCACCCACCTGGCCAGCCGGGCCGCCGGCGGTGCCGGCCTGGTGATGGCCGAGGCCACCGGGATACGGCCCGACGGGCGCATCACCCCCTGGGACCTGGGGCTGTGGAACGACCAACAGCAGCAGGCGTTCGCGCGCATCACCGCGGCCATCCGCTCCCACGGGTCGGTCCCGGCCATCCAGCTCAACCATGCCGGCCGCAAGGCGTCCGTCGACAAGCCCTGGCTTTCCGGCCGGTACATCCCCGAGGCCGAGGGCGGCTGGCAGGTGGTCGCGCCCAGCCCGGAACCGTTCGACGGGCGGTCCATGCCGCACGAGCTCACGGTGGACGAAATCCAGCAACTGGTAGGCGACTTCGCCGAGTCGGCGAAGCGCGCCCTGGCCGCGGGCTTCCAGGTGGTCGAGTTGCACGGCGCCCACGGCTTCCTGATCAACTCCTTCCTCTCTCCCGCCGCCAACCACCGCACCGACTCCTACGGCGGCAGCTTTGAGAACCGGCTGCGCTTCCCCCTCCAGGTGGTCGACGCCGTACGCGCGGTGTGGCCCGACGACCTACCGGTCCTCTTCCGTACCTCGGCAACCGACTGGCTGACCGAGAACCCACAGGACGAGCGCACGGGCTGGACCGGCGACGACACCGTCCGCCTCGCCAAGGAGCTCCAGGCCCATGGCGTCGACCTTCTCGACGTGTCCACGGGCGGCATGGTCCCCGACGCCACGATCCCCGTCGAGCCCGGTTATCAGGTGTCCTACGCAGCCCAGGTGCGTGCAGCGGCCGGGATCTCCACCGGCGCCGTCGGTCTGATCCTGGAGCCGGCCCAGGCCGAGGACATCGTGGCCACCGGACAGGCCGACGCCGTCCTGCTCGGCCGCGAACTGCTGCGCAGCCCCTACTGGCCCCAGCACGCCGCACTCGAACTCGGCGCCGAGCCCCGCTGGCCCGAGCAGTACGGCTACGCCGTCCGACGGCGCAGCCGGCGGTGAGCGAGGGCCCGCGCCACGGATGCGCAGCGTCCGGGAGACGCCGTCCGGGAGACGCCCTGGGTGCGGCAGCGCTCCAGGCTGTACGACGGGCACCCCGGGCCGACCGCCTGTAAAACGGGCACCCCGGGCCGACCGCCTGTAAAGGGGAACTGGCAGACCCCCGGACGAGGGGTGCCCCGTACGGCGCCCCACGCAGGCCCCGCGGGTGGTTGCCTGGAGGACAGACAGAAACCGGCATACCTGATCAAACACGCAGTAACGGCGGAAATGCCGCAGGGGCCGGAACCGAATCCCTCAGCACCCCACGTCGTGAGCGTGCCACGGCTGAGCACCCCGGCCACCGACGTCGCACCGGCGTCTTGCGCGAGCAGCGCCGCACCGCGGCCTTCGGCCGGCCTCACCCCACCAACCCGCACCACGTCCGAGAGAAGGACCTGTCATGACTTCCTGGAGCCCCGCAGACCTCCGCACGATCGCCGAGAACACCGACCTGTTCGTCGCCCCCTTCCGCGCGGACGGCACCACCTACGGCACCCCGACCCAGACCTGGGCGCTCGTCGTGGACGGCGACGTCTACGTGCGCGCCGCCAACGGGCAGTCCTCGAGCTGGCACCAGGCGGCCGTCAGCCAGCGGGCCGGCCGCGTGCGGGTCGCCGGAGAGTTCCACGACGTCGTCTTCGAGCCCGCCAGCGGCGGCGACATCGACGCCGCGATCGACGCCGCCTACGAGGCGAAGTACCCGGGCAGCGACGCCGTCCCGATCATGCAGGGCGACGGGCCGAAGGCGGCAACCGTCCGCATCTCGCCCCGCTGAAACCCAGCAGCCCGCACACACGCACCGACACCCGCACCCACCGGCGGACGCAGGGCACCACCCCTGGCCGCCGGGCGAGGCGGCAAGAGAGGAAATACCCCCGCATGAAGACCATGAAGGGTTACGTCATCCAGGAGAAGGGCCGTGCCGACTGGCAGGAGGTCCCGGTCCCGGAGATCGGACCGTACGACGCCCTGGTCCGCCCGACCGTGGTGGCGACCTGCACGACCGACGTACATCTCATCGACTCGCTGTCGCTGCCCAACGCGCTCGGCAAGGTGATCGGCCACGAGGCAGTCGGAGTCGTCGAGCAGGTCGGTGACCAGGTCGCCGACTTCACTCCCGGGGACCGTGTCGTCCTTCCCGCAGGCCTTGCCGACTGGCGCCACCCCAGGGCCCAGCGCGGCGAGGGCAAGTTCCACCAGAGCAAGAGCCCGTACTTCTCCGACGACCCGACCAACGGCGGCTGGTTCTCCGAACTGGTCAAGTGCTTCGACGCCGACTCCAACCTGGCGCACATCCCCGACCAGGTCACCGACGTGCAGGCGGTGTCCGTCGACGACATGGCCGCCACCGGCTTCACCGGTGTGGAGCGGATGGAGATCCAGTTCGGTGAGGTCGTGGTGATCCTGGGGGTCGGCCCGGTGGGACTGATGGGGGTGGCCGCGGCAGCACTGCGCGGAGCGGGCCGCATCATCGCTGTCGGCTCGCGCCCGAACACCATGGCTCTCGCGAGCCAGTACGGGGCGACCGACCTCGTCGACTACAAGCAGGGCGACGTCTACGAGCAAATCATGGCGCTGACCGGTGGCGTACAGGTCGACAGCGCGCTGGTCGCCAGCGGCGGCAGTGCGAGCGACCAGATCGGCACGGCCATGAAGATCACCAAGTTCGGCGGCCACGTGTCGGTGGTCTCGGGCTTCTTCGACGACGAGACCGTGACGCTCCCGATGGACGTCTGGAACTACGGCGTGATGGAGAAGTTCCTCACCGCGGCCCAGGCCAACCAGGGCCGCGACTACATGGAACGGCTCCTGCTGCTGATCCAGAACGGCAAGCTTGACACCCAGCTGCTGGCCACCCACGTGCTGCACGGCTGGGACAGCCTCGCAGTCAGCCTGGAACTGATGCGCAGCCGCGACCAGAGCGTCGTCAAGCCGGTCGTCATCGTCGGCTGACGGTCCACACGACTGCACGGAGCCTCGGTCCCGCCGTGCTCCCCGCAGGGGGAACTGGCAGACCCCCGGAAGAGGAGTGCCCCGTACGGCGCCCTACGCAGGCCCCCCGGGTGATTGCCTGGATGTAGGGAAGCTTTCACCGCTTTAGCGAAAAATGAGCAGAGTGCCCGCATCGATGGATGTGCAGCACGCCAGCAGAACGGATCCTCCCCATGACTTCCAAGCTCACCGGCACCGTCGCACTGGTCACCGGCGCGAGCAGCGGTATCGGCACCGCCACTGCCCAACAGCTCGCCGAGCAGGGCGCCTCGGTGGCCCTGGTGGCCCGCCGCAAGGACCGCCTCGACGACCTCGCCGCACAGATCATCGCCGCCGGCGGTACCGCCCTGGCGGTGGAGGCGGACATCACCGACGCCGCCCAGGCCGAGGCAGCCGTGCAGCAGACCGTCGAGCACTTCGGACGCCTGGACATCCTGGTCAACAACGCCGGCCTGATGCTGCTCGGCCCCGTCGTCGGCGCGGACCCCACGGAGTGGGAGCGCATGATCGCCGTCAACGTCCAGGGCCTCCTGCGCACCACCCACGCCGCCCTCCCGCACCTGCTCAAGGCCGCCGAGGATGCCCCGCGCCAGGTCGCCGACATCGTCAACATCAGCTCGATCGCCGGCCGTGAAGCCTGGAACGGCTACGGCGTCTACAACCTCACCAAGTTCGGCGTGAACGGCTTCACCGAGTCCCTCCGCAAGGAGATCACCCAGCGCCACGTACGCGTCGGCGTCCTGGAGCCCGGCGGCGTGGCCACCGAGCTCGCCTCGCACAACGACCACAAGCCCGACATCCGTGAAGCGACCGCCACGTTCTACGAGCAGACCGAGGTCCTGCAGCCCGAGGACATCGCCGACGGCGTCGCCTACATGGTCACCCGCCCCCGCCACGCCTCCATCGGCGAACTGTGGATCATGCCCACCGATCAGGCCTGACCTCACCACTCGCCCGCACTACACCACCCCGCAGGCGCCGCCCACGGCGCCCGACAGAAACGGGTCCTCCCCATGAGCAAGGTCATCTTCGTCACCGGCGCCGGCCGCGGCCTGGGCACCGACATCGCCCGCGAAGCCCTCGCCGCCGGCCACCAGGTCATCGCCACCGGACGGCGCCCCGAGGAGGTCGAGAAGACCCTCGGTGGACCGCAGGACAACCTCCTGACCACCAAGCTGGACATCACCAGCCCCCAGGACGCCGAGGCCGCCGCCCAGGCCGCCGTCGACCGCTTCGGCCGCATCGACGTACTGATCAACAACGCCGGCAACTTCTACGCCGGCTACTTCGAAGAGATCACTGCCGAGCAGATGCGCCAGCAGTTCGAGACCAACCTCTTCGGCCCGATGAACGTCACCCGCGCCATCCTGCCCATCCTCCGGGGGCAGCGTGACGGGCACATCATCACCCTCTCCTCCTCCGCCGGCCTGATCGGACAGGAGTTCTGCGTCGCCTACGCCGCCTCCAAGTTCGGCGTAGAGGGCTGGATGGAGTCGCTGCGCTACGACGTCGAGCCCTACAACATCCGCACCACCGACGTGGAGCCCGGCTTCTTCCGTACCGAGCTGCTCGTGGACGCCTCCACCACCTGGCCTGAGCCGACCATCGCCGACTACGCCGAGCGCACCACCGCCACCGTCGCAGCCTGGAAGAGCATGAACGGCCAGCAGGGCGGCGACCCCGCCAAGCTCGCCCGCGCCCTGCTCACCATCGCCGACCAGACCGAGCCGCCGCTGCGCTTCGTCGCCGGCGCCGACGCCATCGAGGGCGTCGAGGCCAAGGCCAGGGAACTCCTCGCCCAGGCCCAGGCCTCCCGCGAACTCGGCGGCAACCTCGGCCACGACCACGCCACCGCCTGACGGCGCTGTCTCCCACCCCACCCCGTCAGCCAGCCATGGCTGACGCTCACCACGACGTACGGAGTATCCGATGAAGCACATATCCCTGGGCGGGCTCGATGTCTCGCGCATCGGCCTGGGCGCCATGACCATGGCCGGTACCTACACCACCGGCGGCGGCCTGGACGACGCCGAGTCGATCCGCACCATTCACCGGGCGCTGGACCTCGGCGTCACGCACATCGACACCGCCGAGGGCTATGGCCCCTTCCACAGCGAGGAACTTGTCGGCAAGGCCATCAAGGGCCGCCGCGACGACGTCGTCATCGCCACGAAGTTCGGTCTCGTGTCCTACGCCAATGGCAGCGCCGACCTTGGCGTGATCGACAGCAGCCCACGCAACGTCAGGGCCGCGGTCGAAGGTTCCCTCAAGCGGCTCGGCACCGACCATATAGACCTCTTCTACCAGCACCGCGTCGACCCGAACACCCCCATCGAGGAGACCGTCGGCGCGTTGGCCGAGCTGGTCACCGAGGGCAAGATCCGCCACATCGGCCTCTCCGAGGCCGGCCCCGCCACCATCCGCCGCGCCCACGCCGTGCACCCGGTGGCCGCGCTGCAGACGGAGTACTCGCTGTGGACCCGCGACGTCGAGGCCGAGATCCTCCCGCTGCTGCGCGAGCTCGGCATCGGCTTCGTGCCCTACTCGCCCCTCGGGCACGGCCTGCTGACCGGCCAGATCCGCACCGTCGACGACTTCACCGACGACGACTGGCGCAAGACCAACCCGCGCTTCACCGGCGAGAACTTCCAGCGCAACCTGGCGATCGTCGACGAAGTGCAAGCCATCGGCGCCGAGATCGGTGCGACCCCGGCCCAGACCGCACTGGCCTGGCTGCTGACCCGCGGCGACGACATCGCCCCTATCCCCGGAACCCGGCGGATCGCGCGCGTCGAGGAGAACACCGCCGCCGACGCCATCGAACTCAGCGCCACCCAGCTCGACCGCCTCAACAACCTCACCCCCGCCTCGGGTGAGCGCCACGACGAGGCGAACATGGCCAGCATCGACCGCTGACCAGCACAACAGCGCAACAAGCGGCACAACGGTGCACGAAAGGTGAAGCATGCCCTGCGTGCGCCTTCCCTTCCTCCGCTCTGCCTCTCACTGATCCCACCAGGAACTTCTCCATGAAGGCCATCGGCCTGTCCTCGTACGGCGGACCCCAGGTCCTCCACGTCGTAGACCTCCCCGAACCGCATGCCGGTCCCGGCGAGGTGCGCGTACGGGTGCGCGCGGCCGGGGTGAACCCGGCCGACCTGATGCTCCGCGACGGCTCCCTCGCCGACTGGTACCGGGACGTGGAGCCGCCCTTCATCCCCGGTATGGATGTGGCCGGCACGATCGACGAGATCGCAGACGACGTCCGCCCCATAGAGGGCGAGAGCCTGTCCCTGGGCACGGACGTCGTCGGCATCGTCGACAACCACGGCCGTCACGGCGGCTACAGCGAGTACGTCGTCCTGCCGGCCGAGTCCGTCACGCGCAAGCCTGCCGGGACCACGTTTCCTCAGGCGGCGTCGTTCCTCATGAACGCGCTGACCGCCCGCTGCGCGCTGGATGCCCTCGCTCTCGCGCCGGGTGCGACGCTGGTGGTCACCGGGGCCGCCGGCGCGGTCGGCGGCTACACCGTCCAGCTCGCCGCTGCGGAAGGGCAGCGCGTCATCGCGGTGGCATCGGAGGGCGACACGGAACTGCTGCGCTCCTACGGCGCCGAGGCCGTCGTCCCCCGCGGAGACGACGTAGTCCAGCAGGTTCTCGGCCTCGCCCCCACCGGCGTGGACGCCGTCGTGGACACGGCCATGCTCCACGAGTACATCGCTCCCGCGGTACGTAACGACGGCCAGACCGCCGTCTTCCGATTCTGGGAGGGCGCCCCCGGCCGCGGCATCACGGTGCATCCGGTCAACGTCCGCACCCGTGCAACCGACCACGCGGCCATCGCCGGGCTGCGTGAGCAGATCCAATCCGGCCTGCTCACGCCCCGCGTCGCCGCCGCTCTCCCGGCCGACGAGGCGGCCAAGGCCCACAGCATGGTCGAAGAAGGCGGCCTGCGAGGACGCGTCATCCTGGCCTTCCCGCCCACGACACCCGGATCGACGCGATAGAGGGCGATGCGCCGACGCGTCAACCTGGCCCGCCGGTTCACGGTCCGGCTCCTCGCATCGGCGGACCTGTGCCGTGGACACACCGCACGTCCGGCGGGGTGTCCACGCGCAGCCCCGCCGCCTGCAGCCGCCCCGATTCCGACGTCCTCGGAGACCGCACGCCATGAACGACATACCCAACCCCCGCCACCCCGCCACGCACCGGGATCCGCCACGGCGTGCCATCACCCGCCGCGCCCTCCTGTTCGGCGCGGGGGCCGCGGCTGTCGCGGGGCTCGGCTTCGCCGCCGTCGCCGAACTTCCCAGCCAGCGTAGCGGCCTCCTAGAACGGGAGGGGACCGTCGACCAGTCGGCCGCCCGGTGGACCGCCGCCTCCGACGCCAACTACCGCTACGCGAACCGGCCGGACGACTACCGCATCGACCGGATCGTCATCCACGTCACCCAGTCCCGCTACGAGGACGCCGCGCGCGCCTTCCGTGACCCGGCACACCAAGCCGCCGCGCACTATCTGATCCGCTCCTCGGACGGGCGCCTCGCCCAGATGGTCCGGGAAGCCGACGTGGCCTACCACGCGGGCAACCGGGAGTGGAACGAACGCAGCATCGGCATCGAGCACGAGGGATACGTCGACGACCCGGACCGCTGGTTCACCGACACCGCCTACGGCGCCTCCGCCCAACTGGCCGCCGACATCAGCACCCGCTACGACATCCCCATCGACCGCGAGCACATCGTCGGCCACCACGATGTCCCGGGCGCCACACACACGGACCCAGGACCATACTGGAACTGGGACCGCTACCTGGACCTGGTGCGCGCCGCCGCCAAGTGACACCCCAACTGGACCGCCCCTATTGGGCGGTGCTCTCCGCCACCGTGGTCCTGCACGCCGGCGGCGACCGCGCCTCCAGCACCGTCCGCGGCGTCCACCGCATCGCAGGGAGCCTCCTCGGCATCGGCGTCGCCGCAGGAGGCGAGGGCATCTCGGATGTCTATCCGACTGGACACCTCCAAAAGAAGCGACCGAGCAGCGAGTAGCGTTGCGGCCACGTACGCCACGTAGAAGGCCAGTTGAGAGCCGAAACGGACCCGCCGGTAGTCGGTAAAGCTGAAAACCCGCCGGCTGAGGGCGTCGACCAATCAACCGGCCCTCGTCAAGCGATGGGCCGCCGCCTTGGCGAGCCGACGGGTGTCGGCGGTGAAGGTCTGAGCTGGAGCTCCGATACTGAGAAACACGTGCGGGCTCGTGATCCGATGCCGAACCTCGATCACCAGCTCGACCGCGACGCACATGTCGAACAAGCGCCGGCTCAGTGACGGGTCTGCGGACAGTGCGGTCTCAGTCAGGGCAGCCAAGGTGCTCGGGCCGGTGACGGCCAGGCATCGCGCCACCCAGCGCGCGGCATCGAACTCCGCCGGTCCGCACACGCCTGCGGGGTCGATGAGCGCGAGTTCGCCCTCCGATCGCAGGAGATTGAACCCGACCGCATCACCATGCAACAGAACTGGCTCGATCGCCGGATCCTCAAGGATGTGCAACACGCCGTCGGGGGAGGGCAGCCCAGCCTCGTGCCAGATCCGTATGGCGTTATGAAGCTTGGGCCCAAGGAAGTCCTGCAAGCGCGCCACTCCGGCCGGCGGTGTCAGGTGCGCCTGAAGGAACAACCTGACGACCTGTTCCGTGGCTGCGGCCATCTCTGTGTGCAGCAGCCCGACGGCCGAGACCTTCCCCAGCAGCAGGTGAGTGATATCTGGGGCGTGGGCACCGACACCGTGGTCGAGGAGAGGGGCGCACGGCACCCGGTGGGCCGTCCAGGCCGCCAACGTCGCGGCCTCCGCGTGCTGGGGTTCGCCGATCAGCTTCAGAACGGCGACAGATCCATCGCCCAGCCGAACCTCGCGGAGCACGTTGGGAGACAGCGGGCTGCCGACCATCGGACCGAGGTCGGTCAGCTCCAAGGCCGCCAAGTAGGTGGGCAACGCCTCAGCGGCCCGCTCGAACGAGGTCACCCTCTCCCGCCCTGCGGCCTTGAGAGCCTCTCGCTGGTGAGCGAGCCAGTCATCCAGTGTCTGCACAGGCCATCCTCCGCACGCCTCCCGACTCGGTGCAAGGGATACTGATGCGCCACGGACGGGCATGCAATCCCTGCTTCACTCAGTAAGTGCAGGTGACTCGTCCCGTTCACCAGCTCGGAAACGACGAATCGGTTCAGGTCAAGGCAGGCCGAACTGAACAACCGTAGCGGGTGCCTCCCGATCGTTCAGCGAGGCATTCCGACTGCGCGGGAGATCACAGCGTCGAAGGCGCGGTCGGGGAGGATTCGGCGCAGGGCGATGAGGGGGCGGGCGCCGAAGCCGGTGGCGTAGCGGGTTCTGGGGCGGCGGGCGGTGACGGCTTTGGCGATGGCGTCGGCGATGACGGCGGGCGGGGAGTTGCGCTTGGCGTTGGCCTCGGAGCGCAGGGAGGAGGCGACGGCGGTGGCCTGGGCGGCGTAGGGACCACTGCTGGAGGACTTGTCCAGCTTGTCGGCGGCGATGGCGCCCCATTCGGTGGCGATGCCGCCGGGTTCGATGACGACAACGTCGATGCCGAAGGGCTTGGCCTCCAGGCGCAGGCAGTCGCTGAGGGCTTCGAGGGCGAACTTGGTGCCGTGGTACCAGCCGCCGAGCGGGGTGTAGACCTTGCCGCCCATCGAGGTGACATTGACGACGGTGCCGGAACGCTGGGCGCGCATGTGAGGCAGGACGAGCTGGGTCAGGCGCAGGGCGCCGAAGACGTTGACCTCGAACTGGTAGCGGGCCTCGTCCAGGGGCACGTCCTCGAGGGCGCCGTAGGAGCCGTAGCCGGCGTTGTTGACCAGGACGTCGATGCGGCCGGTCTCGGCGGTGATGCGCTCGACGCCGGAGCGCATGGAGTCCTCGTCGGTGACGTCCATCGCCAACGGGCGGATGCCGCGGTCGGCGAGCTTGTGGAGCCGGTCGGTGCGGCGGGCGGCACCGTAGACGGTGTAGCCGAGTTCCTGCAGCTTGAGGGCGGTGGCCTCACCGATGCCGGAAGAGGCACCGGTGACGAGGGCGGTCTTGGCGGGCATGGCTGTTTCCTTACGACTAGGATGAACCTTGGTTCACTATCTATCGTGAGCCATGGTTCACCTTTGTGCAAATAGAAGGGCTGCCGAGCCTCATGACCCAGGCCAGGGCGCCGCGCGCCGACGCGGTCCGCAACCGCAAGAAGATCCTCACCGCGGCCGGTGAACAGATCACCGCCCACGGCCCGGACGTCGGGATGGACGAGATAGCCGCCGCCGCCGGCGTGGCCGTGGGCACCCTGTACCGGCATTTCCCCACCAAGACCGACCTGGTCGCGGCCGTCGTCGCCGAGTTCGTCGCCCGCGTCGCGGACGACGCCGAGGCCGCACTCGCCCGCGTCAGCACCGGAACCCGCGCCCTGGTCGAGCTGACCGCGTTCCTCGGCCGCGTCATCGAGGCGTCCGTGACCGACCGCGCCGTCAAGGCCGCCGCCCAGGCCCTCGGCGCGGAGCCGGGCGACCGAGCCGCCGAGGACCGCGCGGGGGCCGCCGTCGCCGCCCTCATCCACGCAGGCCAGGCAGACGGCGACATCCACCCCGACGTCACCGTCAACGACATCTACCTGCTGTTCTCCACCGCCCCCACCGACCAGCCATCCGTCGACCGCTGGCTCACCCTCGTTGTCCCAGGACTGACCACCCAAGCCCGGCCCGCAGGCAGCTGACGACCGTGACGCGCGGGCACTCGGGACTCGTCCGACAGCAGGACATCAGCAAGCAACCCAGGCGCTCGAGGTCGTTCCCGTGGCCATGTTCCTCTACAAGTTCGGCCGGATCGCCTTCAGGTGTTGACGCCTTGTCGCCCTCAGCGGTCACAGTGGCGGGCGCGTCAAGCTGCCCTTGCAGCGTGGTGATCCGGACGTTCGCAGTAGGCAGTCGGCGGCGCAGCTACGCGAGTTCGCGGGCCGGTCAAGCGAAAGTCATGGTGCCGGTTCGAAACGTCGCCGGGACTACGACGCCGGCGATGAGGCCTGTGCGGCGCTTCGCGTGGCAGGCGAACCTCGTCGGCCAGTTGACCACCTACGTCCTGGTGTTGGAGCTGCTCGCCGGGCCTGCCGCGCGGGATGGTGTCGGGGCCGTGGCCTGGCTACGGTTCGAGGAATTCGAGCGCCTGTGAGACGAATGCGTCGTGGTTCTGGAAGATCCCTCCGTGTCCGGCGTCGGGGTAGAGGGGCAGGAGTTCGCCTTGGGGCAGCCGTGCGGCCAGGTCGAGTGTGTTTTCACTGGGCACCATCCTGTCGCTCTCGCCGTTGGCCACCAGGGCCGGATGGTGAATGCGTGATAGGTCTGCCGGTGCGTGGAGGCCCCATCGGTGGATGGCCTTCAGTTGGGCGCGGAACGACGACAGTGAGATCGCTCTATCGCGGTCATACGTGCGCTCTTTGAGTCGGTCCAGTAAGGCGTGCGCCGCGCGTCGGCCGTTCGCGGTGTCGGTGAAGCAGAGGTACTGCTTCGGGTCCTTGCGGGTCAGGACGGTCTTGAGGGTGTCCTTGATGGTGAGGGCGGTGACCTTGTCGATGCCGGGGCCGCCGGCTGGGCCCGTGCCCGCGAGGATGATCTTGCGTACGAGGTGCGGTTCCTTTGCTCCGATGTCCTGGGCGATGAAGCCGCCCATCGACAGGCCCAGGAGGTCGACCCGGTCGAAGCCGAGGGCCCGGAGGAACAGCACCGCGTCGTGGGCCATCGCCTCGATGGTGTCGGGCGTGGAGCCGCTAGACGCACCGACTCCGCGGTTGTCGAAGGTGATCACTCGACGGCGGGCGGCGAGTCCGTCGATGACACGGGGATCCCAGTTGTCCAGGACCGCGGCCAGGTGGTTGAGGAGGATCAGCGGTACGCCGTCCTCGGGACCGAGCTGTCGGTAGATGAAGTCCACGCCGTGCACGGACACGGAGCGGGTCGGCGCGCTCTTGTATGACGACGGGGTGGGGGTAGGGGAACTCCGCGGTGCACTTATGACCGGGTCCTAAGGGTAGTGGGGGTGAGGGATCCTCTCGTTGTCCGGGGAGGTCTTCGCCGGACGTCCGGTGAGGCCTGCCCTCACGTCATCGCGACGACGACCTTGCCGGCCTTCGCGCGACCCTTCTCGACGTACTCGAGGGCCTGTCGGGTTTGCTCGAACGGGAAGACCCGGTCGACGACGGGACGGATCTTCCCGGCGTCGATGAGCTGCGTGAGTTCACGTAGCTGGTCGCCGCTGGCCTTCATGAACAGGAACGAGTACGTCACGTTGCGGCGCTTGGCGCTGCGCCGGGTCTTGAAGCTCAGCGCGCTCATCGCCAGGCGGAGGATCGGGTTCGCGCCCAGTTCACGGGCGAAGGCCGCATCGGGAGGGCCTACGACGCTGATGGCCTTGCCGCCGGGCTTGAGTACCCGCAGGGACTTCGCGAGGTTCTCGCCGCCGAGGCTGTCCAGGACGACGTCGTAGCCGTTGAGCACCGTCTCGAAGTCCTGTGTCTTGTAGTCGACGACGACGTCCGCGCCGAGTCCCTTCACCAGGTCGACCTTGGCGGTGCTCGCGGTGGCGGCCACGTGCGCGCCCAGCGCCTTCGCCAGCTGGACGGCGATGCTGCCCAGGCCCCCGGCGCCCGCGTGGATCAGGACTTTCTGGCCGGGCCGAACCTGGGCCCGCTCGACCAGTGCCTGCCACGCGGTCAGCGCGACCAGGGGGAGCGACGCAGCCTCCACCATGGTGAGCGTGGCCGATTTGAGCGCCACGTCGTCCTGGTGGACAGCGATGAGTTCGGCGAACGTGCCGATGCGGTCCTTGTCGGGCCGCGCGTAAACCTCATCGCCTACCGCGAACCGGGTGACGTCCGATCCCACCTGGACCACCACCCCAGCAAGGTCGTTGCCCAGGACGAGCGGGAGATGGTAGGGCAGGAACGCCTTGAAGGCGCCGTCGCGGAGCTTGAGGTCCAGTGGGTTGACGCTCGCCGCGTGGATGCGGACCAGGACGTCGTCGGAGCCCACCTGCGGATCGGGCATCTCATCGGCGCGCACGCCGGACTTGTCGTCGTACCGCTCGATCATGAAGGTCTTCATCGTTGTCTCCGTTTCCCGTCCACAAGGGCGGGATCTCTTGCCCATCCTGGGTTTCCCGCAGGCCGTCACACTTGCGGTGTCTGCATCCGTCGCTTGGAGCGCCTCACCGAGGCGGGAGATGTCAGCCCACCGGTGCAGGAGCGATGACGCGGCTGGACTCGCCTCCCTGGATGCCGCTCAGGGAGGCGGCGATCGCCTCGTGAGGAGCTCCGAGGGGGACAGCACTGACGTCCGTCAGGCGGGCGAACTGCTGCGGCGTCAACTGGACATCGAGAGCACCCAAATAGCTGTCGAGCTGGGTGAGGTTGCGCGGACCGATGATCGGGACGAGCGAGGTCGCGGACCGGGCGGCACGCTCGCGCACCCAGGCCACCGCCACCTGGGCGGGCGTCACGCCGGTCTCCTCGGCAATGGCCAGGACGGCGTCGATGATGGCGGTTTTCTGGTCGGTGCTCTCGGTGTGGATGACCGCTCCCAGATCGGTGAGCCGCCCTTCGGTGCTGCGGCGGTACTTTCCGGTGAGCAGTCCGCCGCCGAGCGGGGACCACAGGGCGGCGCCGAGTCCGAGGCTCTCGGCCATCGGCAGCAGCTCGCGGTCGGCACTCCGCTCGACCAGGCTGTACTCGTTCTGAATGCCCACGACGGGCGCCCAGTTCTTCAAATCGGCGAGGGTTACCGCCCGGGAGACGCGCCAGGCGGGGAAGTTGGACAGCGCGGCGTGGTGGATCTTGCCGGAGCTCACCAGGTCGTCGAGCCCGCGCAGGATCTCTTCCATGGGAGTGAGCTGGTCAGGGAAGTGCACCCAGAGCAGGTCGATGTAGTCGGTGCCCAGACGCTTCAGGCTGGCCTCGACCGAGGCGACCATGTTTTTGCGGCTGTTGCCCGTCCGGGAGATGCTCGGCTGGGGCGCGGCCCCGAGGGTGAACTTGGTGGCCAGGACGAAGTGGTCCCGATCGGCGGAGACGAGCTTGCCCGTCAGCTCTTCCGACTCGCCGAACTGGTAGGTATCCGCGGTGTCGAGGAAGGTGCCGCCCGCTTCGGCGAATCGGTCGAAAATACGGCGTGCCTCGTCCGGTTCGGCGCCGGCACCCCAGCCGGTGCCGAAGTTCGCCGTGCCGAGCGCGTACTCGGACACGCGCAGTCCGGTGCGGTGTCCGAAGGTCGTGTAACGCATCAGGTGTCCTCAATCAAAGGTTGATGGGAGTTGGTGGTGCGGCGGGGCGTGCCTCACGCCGCGTTCGGTGAAGCGGCCAGGCTCCGCCGGATGTAGCGGGTGGTCTCGTCGGCGAGGATCTCGGGCAGGCCCGTCTCGATGCCGTACAGAGCTTGTGTGGCGACATCGGCGGGGTCGGCCTTCTGATCGGCGGGAACGCCCGCGGCCATGTCGGTGGCCATGTATCCGACGTGCAGTGCCGAGACGGTGATGCCGCGGGGCGCCAGTTCCTCCCGGGCCGCGTCGGTCAGGGCCCACGCCGCGGCCTTGGCGGCGGCGTAGGACCCGAGGCCGGCGGGGTGCAGCCAGGACAGGACGGACAGGACGTTGAGTACGGCGCCGCCGCCGTTGCCCTCGATGACGGGGGTGAAGGCTCGCGTCACGGCCAGCGGACCGAAGAAGTTCGTCTCCATCTCCAGGCGCACCGCGTCCAGGGCGCCCGCGATCAGCGGCGTGGCGGTGGAGATGCCCGCGTTGTTCACCAGCAGTGTCGCGTCGGATGTGCGGTGCGGGCCGCGGCCCGGATCGACGCCTCGTCCGTCACGTCCAGCCGCAGCGGGGTGACGCCGCGTAGGCCCACCGTCTCGGGGTGGCGGGCAGGCGCGCACACCTTCGCTCCACGCTCCACGAGCTGGGGCGGCCAGATGCCGCCCCAGCCCCCGGTTGGCGCCGGTGACCACCACGGCCGCGTCCTTGAGTTCCATGCCCGCTCCCAGCGGTTGCGGACGTCTGGCGGCCCGCACAAATTAGATTACAAATGAAATCTAAAGCCGATCTAGGATAGATGTCAATCGACATCCACCCTGGAGGTAGTGATGGGCCGCGTATCGCAGGTGCAAGCGCTGGAGAACCGTCGGAGGGTCGTGGAAACCGCCTCCCGGCTGTTCCGGGAACAGGGCACCCACGTCAGCGTCGCCGACCTCATGAAGGCATCCGGACTGACCCACGGCGGCTTCTACAAGCAGTTCGCCTCCAAGGAGGCCCTCATCGACGAAGCCACCACCCACGCGTTCGACGAACTCACCCAACTCCACAAGGACGGACTGGAGCAGTACGCCGGACAGCGCGACGCGGCCCAGCCGGCACTGATCGACGCATACCTCTCGATCGAGCACCGCGACAGCCCGGCAGACGGGTGCCCCGTCGCCGCGCTCGCCACCGATATGGCGCGCGAACCCGGAGACCGCGAGGCCCACCGCGTTTACACCGAGGGAGTGCGCGACTTCGCCGAGGTGCTCGCGACCGAGGACCAGGACGGCATCACCCGGCTGTGCACCATGCTCGGCGCACTCGTCCTGGCCCGGGCCACCAAGGACTCCCCGCTCTCCGAGGAGATCCTCACCGCCGCGCACGCGGCATTGACGGCGACCACCTGATCAGCAACCCGATGCCGAGCAGGCCTCGCAGAAATTCACCGGCCGAGAGCTAAGCAGTTCAGTTGGTGTGCGCCAGCTGGAGTGGTCCGTCCAGTCGGTCATGGTCACCGGCTGGAACATCGGCATCCCCAGCGGAGGAATCGTGAGCGGACTGATCCTCGGCGGGCTCGGCGCTTCCTCACTGGCCTGGGGCACCTTCACACTGCTGCTCGCCGCGCTCACTATCACGGTGACCAGACGACGCCACGCCTTCCCGGCCGGCCAGCGACCTGATCTGGTTTCCGCCGGTCTGTGTCGAAGCGCCCTCGGCACTCGAGCGGCAACGAAGTGCGCTGGTCCCCGTTGTCCGACTCCTGCGCCGGTCCCCGTACCGCCCTGGCTCCGGCAGCTGAGCGCTGGCCAGTGGATGCTGTCGATCTGACGGCGGGTTGACGCTCGCGAAGTGAGGCCGGGACCTGCTGCCGGCTGCGGAGGGAGGCGACGTCCCGCGTCTTGTGGGGGTGGGTTGTATGCCCGCGAACATGCAGGTCGGAAGTATCAGGCGTGCCCCGGTACGAGAACTTCTGGCGAATTCGAAGATCGCCATCAGTCGGGGCTCGCGTGCCCGGGACGGGCCTTCATTGCCCGTCGATGACCTGGTGGCGGTCGGGGCCGGTCGGATGGTGGCCCTTGCCGGAGGCCGTCAGGCTTCCCAGGATCGCGAGCAGTTCGGCGCTGCGGCTGCCGGGTTCGGCGTGGAAGACTTTGAGGACGAGGCCGTCGGTGCCGACGATGGCCAGCTTGCTGGCGTGCAGTTCGAGATCGCCGACCTGTGGGTGGTGCAGTCGGTTGACCCGCGGCCGCTTGGGGTGCACGTCGTGGCGGCCCCACAGGCGGCGGAAGTGCTCACTGCGCACGGACAGTTCGCCCACGAGCTCGGTCAGGCGCGGGTCGTTGACGTCGGGCCCGACGTTGGCCCGCAGGGAGGCGATCAGCGCCTCGGCTAGTTCCTCCCAGTCCCGCAGCAGTTCGCGTTCGCTGTCGTCGAGGAGGACGGCGCGCAGGAGGTTGACGCCGGGGGAGTAGTTCGGGGAGACGGCCGTGGCCAGTGCGTTGGCGGCGAGCACGTCGGTGAACTTGTTCTCGACGTAGGCGGGATTGGTGGTCCAGCCCTCCATGAGCTGGAGGATGCCGGGCGGTACGGGCTCGGGTTTGTGCGCAGCCCGTGGGCGGTCTGCGGAGCGGGGTGCCCGGCTGGTTCGGGAGGGACGCGTCTGGGTCAGGCCGATGAGGTGAGCGGTGGCGTCCGCGTCCAGGTCCAGGACGTCGGCCAGGGCTTCCAGGACCTGAAGCGAGGGGTTTCGGTCGCGGCCCTGTTCCAGGCGCAGATAGTAGTCGGCGCTGATACCGGCGAGCATCGCGACCTCCTCACGGCGCAGCCCCGGCACGCGCCGGAGCCCGCCGCCGCGGATTCCGACGTCCTCGGGCCTGACCAGTGCCCGGCGGGCGCGCAGAAACTCGCCGAGCGCGTTGGTGCCGTCCATGCCCCAACCCTAGGTCCGCACCGGCGCGGGTGCCTGTCCCTGTCACTCCCAGGAACAGCGGGGTACTGCCACGCCCGCCCACAAGCACGCACAGTCAATACGGAACAAGCTGTCCATACAGCCGCACAACGGAAGGCGCGCCATGACCGGCACCACCCCCGGCGGAACTCTCACCCTCGCCGACGACCTGACCATCAGCCGCATGGGATACGGAGCCATGCAGCTGGCGGGGCCCAACGTGTTCGGGCCGCCCAAGGACCGGGACGAGGCCGTCGCGGTGCTGCGGGAGGCCGTCGAGCGGGGCATCACGCACATCGACACCAGCGACTACTACGGGCCCGCCGTCGTCAACGAAATCATCAAGGAGGCCCTGTACCCCTACCCCGCGGACCTGCGCATCGTGACCAAGGTCGGCAGCCGTCGCGGCGACGACGGCAGCTGGAACGTCTCGCGGAACCCCCAGGACCTCAAGACCCAGGTCCACGAGAACCTCCAGCACCTCGGCGTGGACGCGCTCGACGTGGTGAACCTGCGCCTGGGCACCAACGAGGGGCACACGAATGATGAGCCGGTCGGCGACATGTTCGGCGCGCTGGCCGAGCTGCAGAAAGAGGGCCTGATCCGCCACCTCGGACTCAGTGCCGCCTCCGATGCCCAGCTCACCGAGGCGCAGGCCATCGCCCCGGTCGTCACGATGCAAAACCTCTACAACCTGGCCAACCGCCAGGACGACGCCCTCGTCGAGCGGTGCGCGGCGGAAAACATTGCCTTCACCCCGTTCTTCCCCCTGGGCGGATTCTCCCCGCTCCAGTCACAGACCCTCACCGACGTCGCCGCACGCCTGGACGCCTCACCGCAGCAGGTCGCCCTGGCCTGGCTGCTGCAGCGCTCGGCCACCATCGCCCTCATTCCGGGCACCTCCTCGCGCGCCCACCTGCGCCAGAACATCGCCGCCGCCGACCTGACGCTGCCGGCGGACGCGGTCGCGGAACTCGACACGATCGGCAGCTGACATGGTCCCTGGACGACGCCGAGACCATCGCCGACACGATTGCAGCAGGCACCGGCCAGCAGCCGATGGCACAGGCCCTCAAGCGCTACGAGCGCACGCGACTGAGCGGTGTGGTGTGTGGTCCTGCCCGGCTCATCGTGGCAACGGGGTCCGGACCGCGTCGTCGTACGGGAACACGCCGTGGGTCATACCCGGCCTTCACACGCGGCGTGCAGAAGGGCCTCGAGCCCGGGTCGGGTGACGGGCCGAGGGTTGGAGTAGGGGTGGGCCAGCACCTCGTCGGCGATCCGGGGGCAGGTCGGCCTCTCGGCCCCTAGGTCGCGCAGGCCGTCCGGCACTCCGAGTCGGGTGTCCAGCGCGGCCAGGGCGGCGGCCGCGTCATCGGTGGAGAGTGCGCGGCGTAGGGAAGCGGCGGCGCACAGCGCCGCCGAAATGTTGTACGCCGTCACGTGCGGCAGCACGACGGCGTGGGTCTTGGGTCGAGGCGGTTGCCGGCCGCGTCATTGCCATCGCCGTCGCGGTGATCGTGGTGGTCGGGCTCATCGTGTGGCGCGTTCAGCGCCGCCACCAGGCGGACAGTCCAGATCCGAAGAACCGGGCCCGCTGACACCCCAGGTCGGCCCCGCGGCCTTCCCGATCGTCAATGTCGGACCCTGGCTGCCCGGCTGTTTGCGCCCCAGCCTGCGGTCCCTACTCGACACTCGGCGATGACAGCCCTTGGGTCTGCCCGTCACTGTTCGAGGCCGATTACCTCACCGTCGAACAGGCAGAAATCTATGTCGGCCGGAGTAGACATTGGGTGGCGGCGTGGTTATGGTTTCTCTCGTAGCCAGAAGTCAGCAGGGCCCGGCAGAGACGAACTGCCGGGCAGTATTACGGAAGTTGCAGTGCGCAGGACGGTGCGGTGGTGGAGTTCCGAAGCCAGAGCAGTTGCAGGACGGCGACGGGACTGACGACCGGACCGGGTGGCCCGCAGTGATCAGGGGCCAGCGGCGGGGCCGCGGTCAACAGTGGCGGAACCCGCGAGTGCAGTTGGTAGTAGTACCCAGCAGTGAAGTCAGTGCGGTACCTCGGTGAAGGCGTCGACTGCGGGCGCGCGCACCGGGAGGTTCGGCAGTGGGGTTCTAAGCCAGAGCAGAGGCGCGATGGGCGACGGGGCTGGCTGCCGAAGAGTGGCGCTGTCACAGGCCACTGAGCAGTTTGTATCAGCAGCAGTACGCAGTAGAGCAGTACCAGCAGTATCAAGTCCCCCGTTTAGTAAGTAGCTGATCACCGAGGGAAGAACGGAGGAACGAGCGCCATCAGGATCGCCCGGGCGGAGTGTTGAGCCCGGGTACCGCAGGACATCGATAGTGAGGTGGTCTCCGGTCAAGCAACCGCGATCCCCGCACCCCCGACAGCTCCCAGGTCGGGTCGGCGGACACAGAAGGCCGGCGCAGTTCCAGGGTCGGCAGATGGTGTAGATGTTCCTTCGGGGCCCTGGTGCCATATGGCACCAGGGCCCCTCAAGCGTGTTCCACAGAGAGGTGCAAATGACAGCAGACGACCCGTTCGACCGTCTCGAGGACGACGACTACCCCGCCTACACGATGGGCCGGGCCGCCGAGATGCTCGGCACCACCCAGGGTTTCCTGCGGGCCATCGGCGAAGCCCGCCTCATCACGCCACTGCGCTCCGAGGGCGGCCACCGCCGCTACTCCCGCTACCAGCTGCGCATCGCCGCACGTGCCCGGGAACTCGTCGATCAGGGCACTCCCGTCGAGGCGGCCTGCCGCATCATCATCCTCGAGGACCAGCTCGAAGAGGCCCAGCGCATCAACGCCGAATACCGCCGCGCAACCGAATCGGGTACACCGCCCGCGAGCTGAGGCGACAACGGGCCGGCGGGCCATCGGGCGCCGGCAGGATCCCCGCACACCTGCCAGGCGTGGGGAGCTTGGGCGGCGCGCCGCCCCCCTGCTGCGGCCCTAGCGGGGCGGGGCGCGTTTCCGATGATCACGGGGTGTGAGGGCGTGTAGCGTTTGGGTCAGCTGTCGTGGTTCGGAAGTTTCCCTTTTTGCCCACGCTTCGGCGTGGGCGTTCTGCTGCGCTGTGCCGCAGGAACCAGGACGACCACCTCCGCTTTCCGCATGGAGCGGGAGGCGTTCGTGACTGGAAGGCATGAGACATGGCAACGGGAACTGTGAAGTGGTTCAACGCGGAGAAGGGCTTCGGATTCATCGCCCAGGACGCCGGCGGCCCGGACGTCTTCGCCCACTACTCGGCGATCAACTCCACCGGCTTCCGTGAGCTCCAGGAGGGCCAGACCGTGACGTTCGATGTCACCCAGGGCCAGAAGGGCCCCCAGGCGGAGAACATCAACCTGGCCTGACCCTCCCCGCCGCAGCAGCGGCCCTGCCGTCAGCCGCTCCGAGCCCTCGCCACGGCAGTCTGTGCGTCCCGGCCTTCCTGGGAAGCTCGGGAGGGGCTGCCTTGCGGAATGTACGTGGGGAAGCCGTTCCGCAAGACACCCTGCGGCCCCGCGCTGAGGCGTGTGGGCGTGTCAGCCACCAGCAAGGGCCGTTGCCCAGGCCGCAGCGAGATCGCGCCGGCGGCCACCGCCAGTATCAGGACCCGCACGGCCCATCGCACGCGCGCCATGGCGGAAGGGTGCGGACATCCATTGCCTTCGCCTGCGGAGAGTTCTGTCCCCGCCGCACACGGCGCATCAGTTGTCCGCAGTGGCCGACGCTGCTGGTCCACCTGGCCGGCGGGGGTCTGATCACCGTCGTCGCAACGGCCCCAGCGCATGCACTCCGCCAGGGCCGCCCTTCCGGATCGTCACACGTGAGCGTGCTCGACCCAGTTTCAATTGTACGACTGCGGGCCGGACAGGCCGGGAGGGTGAGCGGGCCATCGGGCAGGCCCCGTCCCCCTCGTTCTGTGTGCAAGTGGGGCCGTGCAGGCCGTAAATGCCGGGCTGAGCGGTAGGCGAGTCGGCCCTCGGACACTCCGGCTCAGCCGCGTTCTTCTTCGGCCTCCATGCGGCGGATCCCCTGGTGGGTGGGGGAGACCATCGCGGGCGTGTTGCCCGGTTCGCCCCGTCGCCATCAGGCCCACGCGCCCGACGTCATGTCGCCGCCCGGTGCTGGTGACCCACCTCGCGTGCGAGGCGGCCCAGCCCGAGGACGTGGTCGAGAAAGGCGAACGTCTCAAACTTGGTACCGGCCGGTGCGTCTGTTTTGGTCTTGCCCTCATCCAGCTCCCGCTGGCCTTGTGGATGTACCACTGCCTTCCCCGCGTCCCAGCCGCGCCTCACGCAGTGCACACGGGACACCGTGTGCTGGGGTGGGTGGCCTTCCTGCTGTCGCTGTCCATCGCGTACCACTGCGTGAGCACCTACGGGCGTGGAGACCACCAGCACGCGGGTCTTCCTGCACTCCACTGCCAGCTGCCGCTCTACGGTGCATTCGTCGCCAAGGTTCTCGTGGTGCGCAACCACCGCCTGCCGGGTTGGATGCTGCCGGTTATCGGCAGCGCCCTCGTCTGCGCCATCGGGCCTTTGTGGTACTCCGGCGCACCGTGGGCCCTCAACGGATTCGACGCTCCCGGACTATAGCCGCGCCCGGTCCGACGCACCCGCCGAACCGGGTTGATCAGCCTGTTGCCATCAGCAGTGAGCCCAGGTCCACAGCGTCGTCGACGGCCGGCTCCGCCGGTCTGAGGGCTTCGGCGGCGCGCACGCAGGCGTCGAGGAAACCGGGAACCGAGCCCAGGGAGATCGCCGAAGTCATCAAGCTCAGCGTGGGCCGACATGCCGTGCATTGGCGTAATGAGCCGCTCCGGCGGCCTGCCGGGTCATTTTGTGCGGAGGCGGTGATCGGCGTGGGTAGGTAGGAGTGAGGGGGCGAACCGGGTCATGGACGAGGAGAGCGTGGACCGGTCGGAGGGTTTCGGCGAGCGGTTGCTCGGCCTGCTGCTGGATCGGGCGCGGCTGTTGCCCCCGCAGTTGATCGCCCCACTGATCGCGGAGGAGGTGGCCAGGATCGGCGGCCGTGACGTCTCCATCCTGCTCCAGGACTATGCGCAGGAGGTGCTGGTGCCGCTTCCGGGGAGGAAGCTGCACGTAGGCCAGCCCGAGCCGATGGCAGGCTCCCCCGCCGGCCGGGCCTTCCTGAGCGCGGACGTCGTCGAGGTGCCGCAGGTTCATGGCGTCCGGATGTACCTGCCGCTGCTGGACGGCAGCGACCAGGTGGGTGTGATGGCCCTGACCCTGGACGCCGTCGGCGACGACGACCGGCGGCTGCTGCGTCGGCTCGCCGGCCTGGTGGCCGACATGCTGGTCACCAAGAACGCCTACACCGACCAGTTCTTCCTGGCCCGGCGCCGGGAGCCGATGAGCCTGTCCGCGGAGATCCAGTGGGGCCTGCTGCCGCCGCTGACGATGTCCGTGCCGCAGGTCGCGGTGGCCGGCATTCTGGAGCCCGCCTACCGCGTCGCCGGTGACAGCTTCGACTACGCCCTCAACGACAACATCCTGCATGTGGCTGTGATCGACGCGATGGGCCACGGCCTGGACGCAGCCGCGATGGCGACCATCGCCATCGGCGCCTACCGGCATGCCCGGCGCGTGTTCATCAGCCTGGCCGAGAAGTACGCGTTCATGGACGACGCCATTACTCAGCAGTTCGGTCCCGACCACTTCGTCACGGCGCAGCTGATGCACCTGAACATCGCCACCGGTGAGATGGAACTGGTCAACGCGGGCCACCCCGCGCCCCTGCTGATCCGCGACGGCAGGGTCGTGCGGCAGCTGGAGAGCGCGACGACGTTGCCTGTCGGCTTCGGCGGTGAGGAGCCCCGGATCAGAGAGCACATGCTCCAGCCGGGCGACCGGGTGCTGTGTTACACCGACGGCATCATCGAAGAGCACGTCGACGGCGGGGAGCTGTTCGGAGAGCAACGCCTCATCCGTTGCGTCAACCGCCTGGGCGAAGAACCGTCGCAGGGCATGCGGGCAGACCTGCTCCGGCTCTCCCACACCCTGAAGAGGGAACGAGGCGGCCGCACCACCGACGACGCCACCCTTTTCATGATCGAATGGCACGGAGGCGCCGCCGACCACCTCGCGGTCCTCGACTGAACGCCTCGACGCCAACCGAATCCGAACCGGACAGCCACGCCCACGCAGACGCTCGGTTGACCATTACGGCTTCACCCGTAGCTACCAGCGAGTCATGCTCTACCCGCAGCAGGCCCGTCCACGGGTGGGCCGGCCGGGCGAATCCGTGATCGGCCTGGTCGAACTCGTCGGCCTGCACCGCCGGTTCGAGGCCGTCCCCGGGGGCGCACCGGGCTGCCCCCTCGTATCGCCTCGCGCCAGCCCCCTGGTCTACGCGGTCGTCGGCGCCCTCGTGTTCGCCGAGGACGCGCTGTTCTTCGGCTTCGTCCTGCCCGGTGAGACAGCCGTCGTCCTGGGCGGCGTACTCGCCAGCCAAGGCCAGGTCTCGGTCTACTGGCTGGCGCTGACCGTCGTCCTCGCCGCAATCGCCGGAGACACCGTGGGCTACTCCGTCGGCCACCACTTCGGCCCGAAGATCTTGACGACCGACCGGTACGCCTCCACCAGGAACGCATCTAGAAGGCACAGGACTTCATCCGCCGCCGAGGCCCCGAAGCAGTCTTCTGGGGCCGTTCATCGCCTTCTTCCGCGCGATGATGCCCGCGCTCGCCGGCATCTCCCCTATGCGCTACCGCCGCTTCCTCCTCTTCACCGCCCTCGGCGCCCTCGTCTGGGGAGTCGGCTTCACCCCTGCTGGGCTACATCGCAGGCTCCGCCTACCAGCGGGTCGAGGCTGTTGCCGGCCGCGTCGTTGCCATCGCCGTCGCGGTGATCGTGGTGGTCGGGCTCATGGTGTGGCGCGTTCGGCGCCGCCGCCAGGCGGACAGTCCAGATCCGAAGAACCGGGCTCGCTGACACGCCGAGTCGGCCCCGCGGCCTTCCGGATCGTCAAGGCGGCCGGCCCCGGGGCTGTCCGGATCCTTGTGCCCCGGTTGGGGCCCAGCCCGGCAGGGATGACAGCCCTTGGGTCTGCCCGTCAGTGTTCGAGGCTGATTACCTCACAGTCGAACACGCGGAAATCTATGTCGGCCGGAGTAGACATTGGGTGGTGGTGTGGTTATGGTTTCTCTCGTAGCCCAGAGAGACAGCAGGGCCTGGCAGAGACGAACTGCCGGGCAGTAGTACGGAAGTTGCAGTGCGCAAGGCGGTGCGGTGGTGGAGTTCCGAAGCCAGAGCAGTTGCAGGACGGCGACGGGACTGACGACCGGACCGGGTGGCCCGCAGTGATCAGGGGCTGCCGTGAGCAGTACCGCAGTTCACGCAGTATCAGTACCCGCAAGAGCAGTACCCAGCAGTGAAGTTAAGTGAGCAGTACCTCGGTGAAGGCGTCAGCTGCGGGCGCGCGCACCGGGAGGTTCGGCAGTGGGGCTCTAAGCCAGAGCAGACGCAGGACGGGCGACGGGGCTGGCTGCCGAAGAGTGGCGCTGTCACAGGCCACAGAGCAGTACGTAGGAGAGCAGTACCAGTAGTAGGAAAGTGATTGATCCCAGAGGGAAGAAACGGAGGAGGCAGGCGCCATCAGGATCGCCCGGGCGGAAGTCTTGAGCCCGGGTACCGCAGGACATCGACAGTGAGGTGGTCTCCGGTCAAGCAACCGCGATCCCCGCAAGCCCGACAACTTCCAGGTCGGGTCAGCGGAAACAGAAGGCCGGCGCAGTATCAGGGCCGGCAGATGGTGTAGCAGTTCCTTCGGGGCCCGGGTGTCATATGGCACCCGGGCCCCTCCACGCGTTCCACAGAGAGGTGCAAATGACAGCAGACGACTCGTTCGGGCGTCTCGAGGACGACGACTACCCCGCCTACACGATGGGCCGGGCCGCCGAAATGCTCGGCACCACGCAAGGCTTCCTGCGCGCCATCGGCGAAGCCCGCCTCATCACCCCGCTGCGTTCCGAGGCCGGACATCGCCGCTACTCCCGCTACCAGCTGCGCATCGCCGCCCGCGCCCGGGAGCTCGTCGACCAGGGCACCCCCATCGAGGCCGCCTGCCGCATCATCATCCTCGAGGACCAGCTCGAAGAAGCCCAGCGCATCAACGCCGAATACCGCCACGCCGCCGAATCCGAGAACCCGACGACCGCGGACTGAAGCGGCGCATGCCCGCCGACCTTCCCGCCTGCGCTCGGAACATACAGCTGCCCCGGGCAGGCTCTGCCGTCCGACTGGTTCGCACGAACGGTGTGGTCGGCCTTCAGGTGATGGTGGTGGGATCTGGCACGCCCGCGGCAGGGCCGCTCAGCAGCAGCGCTGCGCGGCCCTGATCTGCGTCGGTCCCGGCACACGGGCTGATGGGCCGTCGTCGGGCGGGAGGAGGTGCCACGGCAATAGATGTGCACACCGAGCCGAAAACAGCGACCGCTCTTCTTGGAACGCTGAATTTCGGGTGGCCCAATATCTATGACCGCGAGACGAGATTTTAATGTGCCGCGCGGACAGTGTGTTTGCTGTAACGAACAGAGTGGAATTATTTACCGTACGCAGGCCGCTACCGCATGCTACTGTCGCTCCTAGTTGCAGTTGTGGTTCCCAAAACTTCAACGCTTTCGTCAGTATTTTCAGCTGCGGGAAGCGTTTTGTATTTCCGGTCACTCTCCGGGCGGGGCATCATCGCGGCGACCCGGTATCCGTGGATTGCGGGTCCCGGCGTACTGCCCCACAAGGAGATATGACATGGCGTCTGGCACTGTGAAGTGGTTCAACGCGGCCAAGGGTTTCGGCTTCATCGAGCAGGACGGCGGCGGAGCTGACGTGTTCGCCCACTTCTCGAACATCGCCGCCGATGGCTTCCGGGAGCTGCTCGAAGGTCAGAAGGTCACCTTCGACATCGCGGCGGGCCAGAAGGGCCCGACGGCCGAGAACATCGTTCCCGTCTGACGCTGACGCGCACTTCGTAGCTGGGGCCCGCATCCCTCGGGGTGCGGGCCCCAGCTGCGGTCATCCCCGGGTCTTCCCATGTGGGGCAACGACGCCCGCGGATGCCTCTTCAGCAATACGGGCCTCTTCCAAGATGCGCCCGTAGACGTCCAGGATTCCACGTCCGCACGACGTCACCCATTTCATCGCCTGCACATGCGCTGGATTCACCGCAGGCCAGATCTGCTTTCGCATTTCGTTCGGCCCGTTCTTGTAATTCCCCGCGCTGTTCTTCCGCTGCGAGAATTCCTTGATACGTGCCGTATCAAGGAAGGTTCTGAATGAACCCCACACGCACGAACAACCGCTCCGCCCGCACCCGCAGCCGTACCGGCGGTCCCGCTTTCGGCACCGGCGCCGGTTCGCAAGGCGGCAGCCGCTTCGGCTCGCCCGCCCCGCGCCGTTCCGGAGGGCCGAGCCGCCCCGGGGGGCAGGGTCGGCGGCCCGCGGCGGCCTCGGGCGAGTTCGCCCTGCCGAAGACAATCACTCCCGCGCTGCCCGCCGTCGAGGCGTTCGCCGACCTCGACATGCCCGAGCGGCTACTGGCCTCGCTCACCGCGCAAGGCATGCGCATCCCGTTCCCGATCCAGGGCGCGACCCTGCCCAACACCCTCGCGGGCCGCGACGTCCTCGGTCGCGGGCGCACCGGCTCGGGCAAGACCCTCGCCTTCGGGCTGGCCCTGCTGGCCCGCACCACCGGACAGCGTGCTGAGCCCGGCCAGCCGCTGGCCCTGATCCTCGTGCCGACACGTGAGCTGGCACAGCAGGTGACCGACGCTCTCACCCCCTACGCCCGCTCGGTGAGGCTGCGTCTGGCCACCGTCGTCGGCGGAATGCCGATCGGCCGGCAGGTCAGCGCACTTCGCGGTGGTGCCGAAGTCGTCGTCGCGACGCCGGGCCGTCTCAAGGACCTCATCGACCGGGGCGACTGCCGACTGAACCAGGTCGCGATCACCGTCCTCGACGAGGCCGACCAGATGGCCGACATGGGCTTCATGCCCCAGGTCACCGCGCTCCTGGACCAGGTCCGGCCCGAGGGCCAGCGGATGCTGTTCTCCGCCACCCTCGACCGCAACGTCGACCTCCTGGTCCGCCGCTACCTCACCGACCCGGTCGTGCATTCCGTCGACCCGTCCGCAGGCGCGGTCACCACGATGGAGCACCACGTCCTGCACGTCCACGGCGCAGACAAGCACCGCACGACGACCGAGATCGCGGCCCGCGAAGGCCGGGTGATCATGTTCCTGGATACCAAGCACGCCGTCGACCGGCTGACGCAGGACCTGCTGAACAGCGGTGTGCGGGCCGCCGCCCTGCACGGCGGGAAGTCGCAGCCGCAGCGCACCCGGACCCTGGCCCAGTTCAAGACCGGGCACGTCACCGTGCTCGTCGCGACGAACGTCGCGGCGCGCGGCATCCACGTCGACAACCTCGACCTTGTCGTCAACGTCGACCCGCCGACCGACCACAAGGACTACCTCCACCGCGGCGGCCGCACCGCCCGCGCAGGCGAGTCCGGCAGCGTCGTCACCCTCGTCACACCGCACCAGCGCCGCGGCATGGTCCGCCTCATGTCGGACGCCGGAATCCGGCCGCAGACCACCCAGATCCGCTCGGGCGACGAGGCCCTGAGCCGAATCACCGGCGCCCAGGCCCCGTCCGGCATCCCGGTCACCGTCACCGCACCGGTGGCCGAACGCCCTAAGCGCAGCGCCTCCCCCCGAGGCCGACGCCGCCCCTCGTCGGCGACCCGGCGCGCGCCCGTACGCCAGTCCGTCTTCGACGCGGCGGCCTAGAACCTTCGTGATCAGGAAGCTGACCCATCTCTGCAGGAGGCACCTTTTGACGCTGGTTCAGATGCAGCCCCGCCCGGCGAGCACCAACCCCGTGCAAAGGAAGACGGTTGAGGCCAGGGACGCGGCCGGACCGCAGGTCTGTGACGACATGAGTCTCGAGGTGGCGCTGTCCGTCATGGCCGCAGCCCACACGGGTCGGCTGGCCGTCTGCGACCAGGACGGCCAGCGCACCGGCCTGGTCACCCAGACCGAACTCACCGTCGTCCGCGACAGCTCCGCTTACACGGACCGCGTCCGCCTGCGCGACATCGCCAGCGATCACGGGTCGTTCACCTCGCCCGAGGCCACTGGCTCCGAATCCGAACACGTGCTGCGCTCCCGCCGGCTCGGCGCACTGCCGGTCATCGACGGGCAAGGCAGCGCCCTGGGCATCCTCGCCCTCTCCCGCTGACCCGCCTCACCACTCGTCGGACCGTTATCCCCTTCTCCTTGTGAGGCCACATGCGCTGCGTCATCGCCCGCTTCCCCTTCGAGCTCACCAAGAGCGGCGTGCTGGAATCGATGAAGGGCGTCAAGCCCGAAACGGGCACCGGCGAATCCGTGATCATCGGCCGCCGCCACCGAACCGGTCCCTCGACCCATCCCGGGTGAACCGACCATGACGAGCCTCTTCTTCGCCGTACGGAACATCCCGAGCGCCCGCTACAAGGCGCTCGGCGGGTTCGCCAGCAGCGCGGTGAACCTCACCAAGATCGAGAGCTATCAGATGGGCGCGGGTCTCAACCCGAGCTGCTTCTATGTCGAGATCGAGGGCCATCCCGACGAACCCCGTGTCGCACTCGCTTTGCAGGAGCTGCGCTTGTTCTCCTCCGAGGTTCGCGTGCTCGGCGTCTATCCGGCGCACCCGCTCGGTCATGCCGTCTGTCCCTTCTCGCGGTTGGCGCGTGCACGGCGCATCCGGTAGATCGCTGCGACGGCGCGCGCGTTGGTGCCCAGGTGCCGCAGGTGCTCGTACGCATCGGTGTGCGACATCTGCCCTGGCGGCACGGGGTGGGAGATCAGCCGGTGCGCGGTGGCAAGCAACCCTCCGAGGGTGGGGTCGTCTTTGTCGATGACTCCGGACTCGATGACCTCGGCCAACTGTCCGCGCAGTCGCAGGACGCGTGTCTCAACGCGCTGCTTGTCCGGCAGCTCCAGCCGGATCTGGAGCGCCCACTGCACGTCCGCGTCAAGTTGTTCGAGGTCCAGGGGAAGTGCCTCGGCGTGGGATTCTCTTTCCTGCTCAACTTCGATCACCGCGCGCCCCCAAGGGTCGATCACTTCCGGCTGGTGCATTTCAAGCTAGGGAAGTGGCGTGTCGACCATCTATGAAGTTGCGCGAAGTTGCGCGGGTGTCACCCGAGAGCGGCGATCTCCTCTAGGATCAGGGCGCGTGCTTTTGGCCCGAACACCGCCATGTCCCGCAGGCGGTCGAAGGCGCGCGAGTAGGCAGCGATCTCGTCGGGTGCGGTGATGTTGATCTCCGCGGTCAACGTCTCCACCTGCACACGCGAGTTGTCGAAGATCATGAAGGTCTCCAGCGGCCACATGGTCCGCTCGGTCGGCTGGGGCACGATGCCGAATGCCACGCTGGGCAGCGACATCACTTCCAGCAGGTAGCCCAGTTGTCCCGCCATCACCGAGGGCGTGCCGAACCGGTAACCGAGAACGGCCTGTTCGATGAGCAGCACGAACCGGTGCTGGCCCTCATAGATGATCCGGGAGCGCTCCAGGCGGGCGGTCGCCGCTTCGGGGGAGTCGTTGGGGGTTCCCTGGAAGTCGCTGATCAGGTTCATCAGCGCTTCGGCGTACCCGTGGACCTGCGAGAGGCCGGGGACGACGTTGTGACAGTAGACGCGGAACACGCTCGTGCCCTCGTACAGCGGGACCGCGCTCTCCTGCATGCGGCGGATGCCGTCGCGGTGCAGCCGCTTCCACTCCACGTACAGCAGGTCCGCATCCCGCGTCTTGGACCGCGCGCCGCTCTATGCGGAGGTCTCAGCCGACCCGGTTCGCCGCAGGCATCGCAGCCCTCAACTCGAGTCCCCAGAAGCTTTCGCTCCATCGGGACGCCCTTACTGACTTCGGCGTTTCGGGGTCTGGATTTGTGTCGGGATCGGTGACGTGGTCCGTCTGGGCTGGTACGCCGGAGGCATGCGGTATCCGGACGGGGGCGGGCTGACCGCCGAGCAGCGCAGGCGCCGCGAAGAGAAGGCCCCGCTGATCGTGGTGTGGGACCGGCTGAGCACCCACATCTCCAAGACGATGAAGGCACTCGTTGCCGAGCGGGACTGGCTGACAGTGGTCCTGCTGCCTGGGTATGCGCCCGACCTCAACCCAGCGGAGGGTCTGGGGGCGCACATCAAGCGGAGCCTGGCCAACCTGGCTGCCCGCACCCTGAGCGAGTTGGAGACCCTGCTCCGCAGGCGGCTCAAGGCGCTGCAGTACCGGCATGGCATCCTCGGCGGATTCCTCGCCGGGACGGGGCTCGCTCTCGATAGACCGCGCGGACCCTAATACGCCGAAGTCAGTACTGGCTCCTGTGAAGTGGGCGGATTCAACCGGTCGTCGCAACACGTTGACTGCGGAGGTGTGATGGGCGGGCCGGCAGGGTGGATGAAGGAGCTGACGGATAGGTCTCCGATGAAGTCACTGGGGGCGCCGTCATTGCCACGGACTGAGACGAGTATCTGCTGGCCCTGCTTCTGAAGTCCTACCAGCGCATGGCGTGTTTCCTGAAGCTGGAAGACGTCCTCCCGGAGATGGTGGTGGACTTCGTGCGGCGGACGGTGGAGCTGCCGGAGGGCACGTTGCCGCTGTACAGGGCGTTCCCCCGTGACGGGGCATCGATACGCTGAGGTTCAACCTCGGGAGTGGACACCGGGTTTCATGCGACGAGTGACAGCGTATGTGACGCGATCAGCTGCTGTTCGAACTCGGCTGGGGTGAGGTAGCCGAGCGCCGAGTGACGGCGGCGCCGGTTGTAGTAGGCGAGCCAGCGCAAGAGTTCCAGGCGGGTCTGCGCCTTCGAGGTGAGAAGTGCCGTGCATGCAGCAACTCCCGCTTCAGCCCCTGGAAGAACGATTCAGCGAGGGCATTGTCATAACTCGAGCCGATGCGCCCCATGCTGCGGTGGATACCGTGCCGGCGGCAGGCATCGGCGAAGGCCCGACTCACGTACTGGGCGAGTTCAACCAGTCGTTGCAACACCGGGCTGTTGCAGCGAGCGTAGCTGCTCTTCGAAGACCTCGGCCGGCGTCCGCCAACCGAGGACCTTG
>NZ_JBSGTG010000031.1:0-95469 GCF_053607285.1 Streptomyces sp. NPDC055140
GGGTTGTGCACCTCGACACCGGCCGGGGGCGCGATGTCGGCGGCGGTGACCAGACCCGGTCCCTGCTTGCGCAGGTACATCACGACCGGCTCGTCGTGCTCCGAGGAGACGACCAGCTGCTTGATGTTCAGGATGAGGTCGGTGACGTCTTCCTTGACGCCCGGCACGGTGGTGAACTCGTGCAGGACACCGTCGATACGGATGGACGTGACCGCCGCACCCGGGATCGAGGAGAGAAGGGTCCGGCGAAGGGAGTTGCCGAGGGTGTAACCGAAGCCCGGCTCCAGCGGCTCGATCACGAACCGGGAGCGGAACTCGTCGACGACCTCTTCGGTCAACGAGGGACGCTGAGCAATCAGCATGAAACGTTTCCTTCAGTCATGGACACCCACTATTTGATGCCCGACTAGTACTGCAAGGGTACGGGCGGCACGCCTCCGAAGAGCCGTACCGCCCGAAAACCTAAGACAACCGTGCGTCAGACGCGGCGGCGCTTGGGCGGACGGCAGCCGTTGTGCGGGGTCGGCGTGACGTCCTGGATCGAACCGACCTCGAGGCCCGTGGCCTGGAGGGAGCGGATCGCGGTCTCGCGGCCGGAGCCCGGACCCTTGACGAAGACGTCAACCTTGCGCATGCCGTGCTCCTGGGCGCGACGCGCGGCCGACTCGGCAGCCATCTGCGCGGCGAACGGAGTGGACTTGCGCGAGCCCTTGAAGCCGACGTGGCCGGCGGAGGCCCAGGAGATCACGTTGCCCGAGGGGTCGGTGATCGAAACGATCGTGTTGTTGAACGTGCTCTTGATGTGGGCGTGCCCGTGAGCGACGTTCTTCTTTTCCTTGCGGCGCACCTTCTTGGCAGCGCCCTGACGACCCTTGGGGGGCATCTATTACTCCTACGGGAGGTGGTCGGTCCTGCAGCGACAGCTGTCGATAGACCGCTGAGCGAGGACTACTTCTTGCCCGGCTTCTTCTTACCGGCGATGGCGCGACGCGGGCCCTTGCGGGTACGAGCGTTCGTGCTGGTGCGCTGACCGCGGACGGGCAGGCCACGACGGTGGCGAAGACCCTGGTAGCAGCCGATCTCGACCTTGCGGCGGATGTCGGCCTGGATCTCGCGACGGAGGTCACCCTCGGTCTGGATGTTCGCGTCCACGTACTCGCGGATCTTGATCAGGTCCTCTTCGGACAGATCACGAACGCGGATGTTGCGGTCCACACCGGTGGCGTCCAGCGTCTGCTGGGACAGCGTGCGGCCAATGCCGAACACGTAGGTGAGGGCAACCTCTACGCGCTTGTCGCGCGGGAGGTCAACGCCTTCAAGGCGTGCCATTCAAGGCTCCTGTTGATACTCGGAGGTCTTCAGCAGAACCGTTCCCAGGTGCCGTACTAGGTACATCCTGGGTCCCCGGCCTCCGACCGGGGGTGTCGCCCTCCATTACCAATGGATCTGAAGAGGGACGGGTCCTGCATGTGTGCTTACTTGCGTCGCGCGAAACTCTGCGAACTGCAGTCGTGCGTCAGCCCTGGCGCTGCTTGTGGCGCGGGTTGTCGCAGATAACCATGACCCGGCCGTGACGGCGGATCACCCTGCACTTGTCGCAGATCTTCTTGACGCTCGGCTTGACCTTCATTGGGTGAGGTTCTCCGGGTCAGTGCCACCACCCCGCGCGTGGCAGGGTGCGGGCAAGATCTACTTGTACCGGTAGACGATCCGGCCACGCGTCAGGTCGTACGGAGACAGCTCCACCACGACCCGGTCGTCAGGGAGGATGCGGATGTAGTGCATACGCATCTTGCCGCTGATGTGAGCCAGGACCTGGTGGCCGTTCTGGAGCTCCACCTTGAACATGGCGTTCGGGAGAGACTCGACGACAGTGCCTTCGATCTCGATGGCACCTTGCTTCTTGGCCACGCTTCGCCCTTCGAATCGACTACCTTGATCGACTCAGCACATACATGCAGGCATGCGTGTGCACGAGAGCCGACGAGTCAGTCTACGTCAGGGCACCCGGAAAGACGAATCGGGGGAGTTTGCCCCACAGCCAAGATCATTATGCAAGGGGATCCGGGGCAGCTGTGACACCGAGCTCGGCCAGCTTGGCCTTACCCCCGTCGGGCGCGGTCAGCACCAGCGGGCCCTGCTCGGTCAGCGCGATGGAGTGCTCCCAGTGCGAGGACCAGGTGCCGTCCGTCGTGATGACGGTCCAGTCGTCCTTGAGCACCTCGGTCCGCGGCGTACCCAGCGAGACCATCGGCTCGATCGCGAGGCAGAAACCGGGGACGAGCTTCGGGCCCTTGCCCCGCCGGCGCTCGACGTAGTTCAGGAGGTGCGGGTCCATGTGCATCTCGGTGCCGATGCCGTGGCCGCCGTAGTCCTCGACGATGCCGTACTTGCCACCGCCCGGCTTGGGCTGGCGGCGGATGTAGGACTCGATGGCGCGGGAGATGTCGACGAGCCGGTTGCCGTTCTTCATCGCGGCGATGCCGGCCCACATCGACTCCTCGGTCACCCGGGAGAGCTCGACCAGCTCCGGAGCGTGACCGGTGCCCACGAACGCGGTGTACGCGGCATCGCCGTGCCAGCCGTCGATGATCGCGCCGCAGTCGATGGAGATGATGTCGCCGTCCTTGAGGACGGTCTTGTCGTCCGGGATGCCGTGGACGACGACCTCGTTGACCGAGGTGCAGATGGTCGCGGGGAATCCCCCGTAGCCGAGGAAGTTCGACTTGGCCCCGTGCTCGTCGAGCACCCTGCGCGCGACCTCGTCCAGGTCCCGGGTGGTGGCACCGGGCACCGCGGCCTCACGCGTCGCGGCGTGGATCGCGGCCACGACCAGCCCCGCCTCACGCATCTTGGCGATCTGCTCGGGGGTCTTGATCTGCACCATGGGCGCCTGCGCTCTCCGTCTTCCGTACTACAAGGTTTACCTAGACAACACTACGGCCGCGGCGCCCTGTACGGGCACCGCGGCCGGAGCAGCGTAACAACGGACTTACTTGTCGCGCTTGAGGGCGTCCATGGCCCGCGCGGTCACCTCGTCGACCTTGCCGAGCGCCGAGATCGTCCGTACCAGGCCCTGGGCCCGGTAGTAGTCGATGATCGGCTCGGTCTGCGTGTGGTAGACCTCGAGCCGCTTGCGGACGGTGTCCTCACTGTCGTCCTCGCGCTGATACAGCTCGCCGCCGCAGACGTCACAGACGCCTTCCTGCTTCGGCTGCTTGTACGACACGTGGAAGACGTGCGCGGAGTCCTTACGGCAGATGCGGCGGCCGGCGATGCGCTTGACCACCTCGTCCTCGGGGACCTCGAGGTCCAGGACCGCGTCGAGCTTCACTTCGTCCGCCTTGAGGGCGACGTCGAGCGCCTCGGCCTGCGAGACGTTGCGAGGGAAGCCGTCGAGCAGGAAGCCGTTCACGGCGTCCGGCTGCTCCATGCGGTCCTTGGCCATCCCGATGGTGACCTCGTCCGGAACCAGGTTGCCGGCGTCCATGAACGCCTTTGCCTGCTTGCCCAGCTCCGTGCCCTGGCTGATGTTGGCACGGAAGAGGTCGCCCGTGGAGATGTGCGGAATCGACAGGTCCTTGGCAAGGAACGCGGCCTGCGTTCCCTTGCCCGCACCGGGCGGCCCGACGAGGACGATACGCATCAGCGGAGGAACCCTTCGTAATTGCGCTGCTGAAGCTGGCTCTCGATCTGCTTCACCGTCTCCAGACCGACACCCACGATGATGAGGATGCTTGTCCCACCGAACGGGAAGTTCTGGCTTGCCCCGAAGCCAACCAACGCCATCGTTGGTACGAGAGCGATCAGACCCAGATACAGCGAACCCGGCCAGGTGATCCGGTTGAGTACGTAGCTGAGGTACTCAGCGGTCGGCCGGCCAGCCCGGATGCCCGGGATGAAGCCACCATACTTCTTCATGTTGTCCGCGACTTCCTCGGGGTTGAACGAGATCGCCACGTAGAAGAACGCGAAGAAAACGATCAGCAGGAAGTACGAAACGATGTAATAGGGGTGATTTCCCTTGGTCAGATGGTCGTTGATCCAGGTCTTCCACCCGGAATTCCCTCCCGCGAACTGCGCGACGAGGGCCGGGATGTAGAGCAGCGACGAAGCGAAGATGACAGGGATCACACCCGCCTGATTGACCTTCAGCGGGATGTAGGTGGACGTACCGCCGTAAGAACGGCGACCGATCATGCGCTTCGCATACTGGACAGGGATGCGGCGCTGCGCCTGCTCGACGAAGACCACCAGGCCGACCATGACGAGGCCCACCAGGATCACGGCGCCGAACTCGATCCAGCCGCCGGCGAGGTTACCGGTCGTCTTGATGGTCCACAGGGCGCTCGGGAAGGTGGCGGCGATCGAGATGAACATCAGGATCGACATGCCGTTGCCGATGCCGCGGTCGGTGATGAGCTCACCGAGCCACATGACGATGGCGGTGCCGGCGGTCATCGTGATGACCATCGTGATCGTCACGAAGATCGACTGGTCCGGGACGATCTGGTTCGCGACGGGGCAGCCCTGGAAGAGGGCGCCGCTGCGAGCGGTCGCGACGAGGCCGGTGCCCTGGAGGATGGCGAGCGCCACGGTCAGGTATCGCGTGTACTGCGTGATCTTCGAAGTACCCGCCTGACCCTCCTTCTTCAGGGCCTCGAGCCGCGGGATCACGACGGTGAGCAGCTGCAGGATGATGCTCGCGGTGATGTACGGCATGATGCCGAGCGCGAAGATCGTGATCTGCAGGAGCGCGCCACCACTGAACATGTTGACGAGACCGAACAGCCCCTGCGTGCCTTTGTTCGCGTCCACGCATGTCTGGACGTTCGAGTAGCTGACTCCCGGAATCGGTACATGCGTACCCATGCGGTAGACCACGATGATGCCGAGTGTGAAGAGCAGCTTCTTGCGCAGGTCGGGCGTCTTGAACGCCCGGGCGAACGCGGTGAGCACGGTGCCTCCTGCGACCCCCGCGCAAGTGCGTCAGAGGTGACGGTCTTGAGGTTCGATGAATGAAGGAATGCGTAACAGTCAAGCACCGGGTGAAGATCCCTCAGACTCGTCGTCTTCAGGACACACCGCCCGGCCCGGGGCGTCAGCCCCAGACAGATACAGCACAGTGCAGGCCACCTTACCGGCGACCATGCCCCCTTGGAACGACCAACCGGGGATGCCCCATATGTGGGGCATCCCCGGTTGGGAATCGCTCATGTCATAGAGACGTCTGAAAAGGTCAGACGAGCTCGGTGACGGTACCGCCGGCGGCGGTGATCTTCTCCTTGGCGGAGTTGGAGACGGCGTCAACCGTCACCTGCAGCGCCACGGTGAGCTCACCCTGGCCGAGCACCTTGACGAGGCTGTTCTTGCGAACGGCACCCTTGGCGACGAGACCCTCAACGGTGACCTCGCCACCTTCCGGGTACAGCGCGCTCAGCTTGTCGAGGTTCACGACCTGGAACTCGGTCTTGAACGGGTTCTTGAAGCCCTTGAGCTTCGGGAGACGCATGTGGAGGGGCATCTGGCCACCCTCGAAGCGCTCCGGAACCTGGTAACGGGCCTTCGTGCCCTTGGTACCACGACCGGCCGTCTTACCCTTCGACGCCTCACCGCGACCCACACGGGTCTTCGCGGTCTTGGCGCCCGGGGCGGGACGGAGGTTGTGGATCTTGAGCGGGTTGTTCTCCGCCATGATCAGTCGACCTCCTCGACCGTCACGAGGTGCCGCACGGTGTTAGCCATGCCGCGGAACTCGGGACGATCCTCCTTGACGACCACGTCGTTCAGGCGCTTGAGCCCGAGCGAACGCAGGGTGTCGCGGTGGTTCTGCTTGCTGCCGATGTAGGACTTCGTCTGCGTGATCTTGAGGCGAGCCATTACGCACCCGCTCCCGCACGTGCACGAAGCAGAGCCGCGGGGGCGACGTCCTCGAGGGGCAGACCACGGCGAGCCGCGATCTCCTCGGGACGCTGCAGGCCCTTGAGGGCCGCCACGGTCGCGTGCACGATGTTGATCGCGTTGGACGAGCCGAGCGACTTCGACAGGATGTCGTGAACGCCGGCGCACTCGAGGACAGCACGCACCGGGCCACCGGCGATAACGCCGGTACCGGGGGAAGCAGGCTTGAGCAGGACGACGCCCGCAGCCTTCTCGCCCGTGATCGGGTGCGGGATGGTGCCCTGGATACGGGGGACCTTGAAGAAGTGCTTCTTGGCCTCCTCAACACCCTTGGCGATGGCGGCCGGCACCTCCTTGGCCTTGCCGTAACCAACACCGACGGTGCCGTCACCATCGCCCACCACGACCAGCGCGGTAAAGCTGAAGCGACGACCACCCTTCACAACCTTGGCGACGCGGTTGATCGCGACAACGCGCTCAACGTACGCGGTCTTCTCGGCGGCAGGGCCACCGTCGCGACCCTTCCGGTCCCGCCGCTCGCCGCCACCGGCACCGCTTCCGCGGCGCTGGGGTCCAGCCATTGGAATTACCTCTCTTCGTTTTCCGCTAGCTACGGAACCGGATCAGAACTTCAGACCGGCTTCGCGGGCGGCGTCCGCCAGAGCGGCGATGCGCCCGGCGTACTGGTTACCACCACGGTCGAACACGACAGCCTCGACGCCCGCGGCCTTGGCACGCTCGGCGACCAGGGCGCCGACCTTGACGGCCTGCGCGGACTTGTCGGCCTCGACACCACGGATCGAGGTGTCCAGGGTCGACGCCGACGCGAGGGTGTGACCCTTAACGTCGTCGATGACCTGGGCCACGATGTGGCGGTTCGAACGCGTCACGACCAGGCGCGGACGCTCGGCCGTACCCGAAACATGCTTACGGATACGAATGTGACGGCGCTTGATGGCAGCACGCTTGTAAGCGTCGCCCTTAGCAATCTTGACACCGTATGCCATGGCTTACTTACCCGCCTTTCCGACCTTGCGGCGGATGACTTCGCCTTCGTACTTGACGCCCTTGGCCTTGTACGGGTCGGGCTTGCGCAGCTTGCGGATGTTGGCCGCAACCTCGCCGACCTTCTGCTTGTCGATGCCCTCGACCGAGAACTTGGTCGGCGACTCGACCTTGAAGGAGATGCCCTCGGGCGCCTCGATCAGGATCGAGTGGCTGTAGCCGAGCGAGAACTCCAGGTTGGAGCCCTTCGCCAGGACGCGGTAACCGACACCGCTGATCTCGAGCTTCTTCACGTAACCCTGGGTCACGCCGGTGATCATGTTGGCCACCAGCGTGCGGGACAGGCCGTGCAGAGCCTTGTTCTGACGCTCATCATTGGGACGGGCGACGTTCAGCACGCCGTCCTCGTCCTTCGTGATGACGATCGGAGCGACGATCGTGTGGCTGAGGGAACCCTTGGGGCCCTTAACCGAGACCGTACGACCGTCGATGGTGACGTCCACGCCGGCGGGAACCGTGATGGGGAGCTTGCCAATACGCGACATTAGCTATTCCTCCGTTCCCGACTACCAGACGTAGGCGAGGACTTCCCCACCTACGCCCTTCTTGCCTGCCTGCTGGCCGGTCAGAAGACCGTGCGACGTGGAGATGATCGCCACGCCGAGGCCGCCGAGGACCTTGGGCAGGTTGGTGGACTTCGCGTAAACCCGGAGACCGGGCTTGGAGATCCGCTTGATGCCCGCAATGGAGCGCTCACGGTTCGGGCCGAACTTGAGCTCGAGGACGAGGTTCTTGCCAACCTCGGCGTCCTCGGTCTTCCAGCCCGTGATGAAGCCCTCCTGCTGGAGGATCTCCGCGATGTGAGACTTGATCTTGCTGTGCGGCATCGCCACGGTGTCGTGGTACGCCGAGTTCGCGTTACGCAGACGAGTCAGCATGTCCGCGATCGGATCAGTCATGGTCATGAATTGGCCTTCGGCCTCTCTCGCCGGGGTTTCCTGTATGCGCCATCCCTCTCCCCACACAGAGGCGGGACGGGTGCGGTGCGGGGACCTACGGCGTAGTAAGTCGGTATGGGCGGCGGGCGCCCAACCCCACAAGCCTACGGCATGTGAAGGGGGGCTCCCGCCGTCCAAATACTTACCGAGAGCGTCCGGTAATTCCCAAGTCCCTAAGGACAGAAGGGGATTACCAGGAGCTCTTGGTCACGCCCGGCAGCTCGCCACGGTGAGCCATCTCACGAAGGCACACGCGGCACAGGCCGAACTTGCGGTACACGGAGTGCGGGCGACCGCAGCGCTGGCAGCGGGTGTAGCCACGCACACCGAACTTCGGCTTACGAGCAGCCTTGGCAATAAGAGCCTTCTTCGCCATCTCGGTTACGCCTCCTTGAAGGGGAAGCCGAGGTGACGAAGGAGCGCGCGGCCCTCAGCGTCGTTGGTCGCCGTGGTGACCACGGTGATGTCCATACCCCGGACGCGGTCGATCTTGTCCTGGTCGATCTCGTGGAACATGACCTGCTCCGTGAGACCGAAGGTGTAGTTGCCACGGCCGTCGAACTGCTTGGGAGACAGACCACGGAAGTCGCGGATGCGCGGAAGCGCGAGCGACAGGGTGCGGTCCAGGAACTCCCACATGCGGTCGCCACGGAGCGTGACGTGGGCACCGATCGGCTGACCCTCACGCAGCTTGAACTGCGCGATGGACTTGCGGGCCTTGGTGATGGCCGGCTTCTGACCGGTGATCGTGGTCAGGTCACGGACGGCACCGTCCATGAGCTTGGAGTCACGGGCGGCGTCGCCGACACCCATGTTGACCACAATCTTGACGAGGCCCGGGGTCTGCATGACGTTCTCGTAGGAGAACTCTTCCTGCAGCTTGCCCGCGATCTCCTCGCGGTACTTCGTCTTGAGACGCGGAGTCGTGGTGGTAGCCATCAGATGTCCTCACCCGTCCGCTTGGCAACGCGAACCTTGTTGCCCTCGTCGTCGAAGCGGTAACCGACACGCGTGACGACCTTGTTGCCGTCCTTCTCCACCACGAGCTGAACGTTGCTCACGTGGACAGGGGCCTCGGTCGTGACGATGCCACCGGCCTGCGAACCACTGGCGGTGGGGCCGGCCTTGGTGTGCTTCTTGACCCGGTTGACACCCTCGACCAGGACGCGGTCCTCGCGGGGGAAGGCCGCGATGACCTTGCCCTGCTTGCCCTTGTCCTTACCGGTGATGACCTGTACCAGGTCGCCCTTCTTGATCTTCATGCTTACAGCACCTCCGGCGCGAGCGAGATGATCTTCATGAACTTCTTCTCGCGCAGCTCACGGCCCACCGGGCCGAAGATACGGGTGCCACGAGGGTCGCCGTCGTTCTTCAGAATGACGGCGGCGTTCTCGTCGAAGCGGATGTACGAGCCGTCCGGACGGCGGCGCTCCTTGACGGTGCGAACGATGACAGCCTTGACGACGTCACCCTTCTTCACGTTGCCGCCGGGGATCGCGTCCTTGACGGTGGCGACGATGACGTCACCGATGCCCGCGTAGCGGCGACCCGAGCCACCGAGAACACGGATGGTGAGAATTTCCTTCGCACCCGTGTTGTCGGCGACGCGCAGTCGCGACTCCTGCTGGATCACGTCTATCTCCTGATTGTCTGCCGGTTCCCCCGGGGCAGTTCAGTGAACTGCCCCGGGAGCCTGGCGGAACGAACTCTGAGGGATACCCCTCAGAGAATTACTTGGCCTTCTCGAGGATCTCGACGATGCGCCAGCGCTTGGTCGCCGACAGCGGACGCGTCTCCATGATGAGGACGCGGTCGCCGACGCCGGCAGCGTTCTGCTCGTCGTGCGCCTTGAGCTTGTTCGTACGGCGGATGACCTTGCCGTACAGCGCGTGCTTGACGCGGTCCTCGACAGCGACGACGACGGTCTTGTCCATCTTGTCGCTGACGACCAGACCCTCACGGGTCTTGCGGAAGCCGCGGGCGGCAGTCTCTTCAGTCACGTTGCTCTCGCTCATCAGGCGTTCTCCACCGTCTCGATGCCCAGCTCGCGCTCACGCATGAGGGTGTAGATCCGCGCGATGTCCTTGCGGACGGCCTTCAGCCGACCGTGGTTCTCGAGCTGACCGGTCGCCGCCTGGAAACGGAGGTTGAACAGCTCTTCCTTGGCTTCGCGGAGCTTGTTGAGAAGCTCCTCGTCACCCAGTTCGCGCAGCTCGGACGCCTTGGTACCGGCCGACATCACGACTCACCTGCCTCGCGCCGAACAATCCGGCACTTCATCGGAAGCTTGTGAGCAGCGCGGGTAAGCGCCTCACGCGCAATCTTCTCGTTCGGGTAGGACAGCTCGAACATCACCCGACCCGGGTGAACGTTCGCGACCCACCACTCGGGGGAACCCTTACCGGAACCCATGCGGGTCTCGGCGGGCTTCTTCGTGAGGGGGCGGTCCGGATAAATGTTGATCCAGACCTTGCCGCCACGCTTGATGTGGCGGGTCATCGCGATACGAGCCGCCTCGATCTGGCGGTTCGTCACGTACGCCGGCGTGAGGGCCTGAATGCCGTACTCGCCGAACGCAACCGTCGTACCACCCTTGGCCTGACCGCGGCGCTTGGGGTGGTGCTGCTTGCGGTGCTTGACCCTACGGGGGATCAGCATTTCGGTCAGGCCTCCGTTCCGGTGCTCTCAGCCGGAGCGGCAGCGGCGGGCGCGTCGGCCTTGGGGGCCTCGGCGGCCGGAGCCGTCTGCTGCTGCGGCTTGCGACCGCGACCGCCACGCTCGCCACCACGGCCACCACCACGGGCCGGGCGGTCGGCGCCGCCGCCACCACGGGCCGGGCGGTTGCCGGCGCGGGCTGCGGCGTTCTCGGCGCGGACCTCGGCGATGTTCTTGACATCGCCCTTGTAGATCCAGACCTTCACACCGATACGGCCGAAGGTCGTCTTGGCCTCGAAGAAGCCGTAGTCGACGTTCGCGCGGAGCGTGTGCAGGGGCACACGGCCCTCGCGGTAGAACTCCGAGCGGGACATCTCGGCGCCGCCGAGACGGCCACCACACTGGATCTTGATGCCCTTGGCGCCGGCCTTCATCGTCGTCTGCATGCTCTTACGCATGGCGCGACGGAAGGAGACGCGGGAGGACAGCTGCTCGGCAACGGCCTGAGCAACCAGCTGAGCGTCGGTCTCGGGGTTCTTGACCTCGAGGATGTTCAGCTGGACCTGCTTGCCCGTGAGCTTCTCGAGGTCACCGCGGATGCGGTCGGCCTCGGCGCCACGGCGGCCGATGACGATGCCCGGACGAGCGGTGTGGATGTCCACACGCACGCGGTCACGGGTGCGCTCGATCTCAACCTTCGAGATACCGGCGCGCTCCATGCCGGAGGTCATCATGCGACGGATGGCTACGTCTTCCTTGACGTAGTCCTTGTACAGCTTGTCGGCGTACCAACGGGACTTGAAGTCCGTGGTGATACCGAGCCGGAACCCGTGCGGGTTTACCTTCTGGCCCATTACCGGGTTCCTTCCTTGCTGCTGACGACCACGGTGATGTGGCTGGTCCGCTTACGGATCCGGTAGGCACGGCCCTGAGCACGCGGACGGAACCGCTTCAGGGTCGGGCCCTCATCCACGTACGCCTCGCTGATGACCAGCGAATTGGCGTCGGTGTGGTCGTAGTTGTGTGCAGCGTTGGCGATGGCGCTGTCCAGCACCTTGCCAACCGGCACGCTCGCGGCCTGCGGGGCGAAACGCAGGACCGCCTGAGCCTCCGTGGCATCCATGCCACGGATGAGGTCCACCACTCGGCGGGCCTTCATGGGCGTGACGCGGATGTACCGCGCCTGGGCCCTGGCTTCCATGGTTGTCCCTTCAGTGTTCGTCATAGTCGATTCCACCCCGCCTTAGCGGCGCTTCGACTTCCGGTCGTCCTTGACGTGACCCCGGAAGGTGCGCGTCGGCGAGAACTCGCCGAGCTTGTGGCCGACCATCGACTCGGTGACGAACACCGGGATGTGGATCTTGCCATTGTGCACCGCGATGGTGTGACCCAGCATGCTGGGGATGATCATCGAGCGACGGGACCAGGTCTTGATGACGTTCTTGGTGCCGGCTTCGTTCTGTACGTCCACCTTCTTTACGAGGTGGTCGTCGACGAAGGGCCCCTTCTTGAGACTGCGCGGCATCTAAACCCGCTCCTAGCGCTTCTTGTTCGTCTTGCGGCGGCGGACGATGTACTTGTTCGAAGCCTTCTTCGGCGAACGAGTACGACCCTCCTTCTGACCCCACGGGGAGACCGGGTGGCGACCACCGGAGGTCTTGCCCTCACCACCACCGTGCGGGTGGTCAACCGGGTTCATCGCCACACCGCGGACGGTCGGACGAACGCCGAGCCAGCGCTTGCGGCCGGCCTTGCCCCAGTTGATGTTCGACTGCTCGGCGTTGCCGACCTCGCCGATGGTGGCGCGGCAGCGGACGTCGACCAGGCGGATCTCGCCGGACGGCATGCGCAGGTGGGCCATCTGGCCCTCCTTCGCCAGCAGCTGCACGGAGGCACCTGCGGAGCGGGCGAACTTGGCACCGCCACCGGGACGGAGCTCGATCGCGTGGATCGTGGTACCGACCGGGATGTTGCGGAGCGCCAGGTTGTTGCCCGGCTTGATGTCGGCCCCGGGACCGTTCTCGATGCGGTCACCCTGCGCCAGGCCACGCGGAGCGACGATGTAACGCTTCTCGCCGTCGGCGTAGTGCAGCAGCGCGATGCGCGCGGTGCGGTTGGGGTCGTACTCGATGTGCGCGACCTTCGCCGGCACGCCGTCCTTGTCGTGACGACGGAAGTCGATCACTCGGTAGGCGCGCTTGTGTCCGCCACCCTGGTGGCGAACGGTCACACGACCGGCGTTGTTACGGCCGCCCTTGCTGTGCAGCGGGCGGACCAGCGACTTCTCCGGCGTGGACCGCGTGACCTCGACGAAGTCGGCGACGGAGGAGCCACGGCGGCCCGGCGTCGTCGGCTTGTACTTGCGGATTCCCATTTCTCAGTCCTCGTCCGATATTCGGACCAAGGCGCTCCGTTAGGAGGCCTGGCCGAAGATGTCGATACGGTCGCCCTCAGCGAGGGTCACGATCGCGCGCTTGCTGTCGGCACGCTTGCCGAAGCCCGTCTTGGTGCGCTTGCGCTTGCCCTGACGGTTGATCGTGTTGACTCCGGTGACCTTGACCGAGAAGACCGCCTGGACGGCCTGCTTGATCTGGGTCTTGTTGGCACGCGGGTCAACGATGAAGGTGTACTTGCCCTCATCGAGGAGCGCGTAGCTCTTCTCGGAGACGACCGGCTTGAGGAGGACGTCACGGGGATCCGTGAAGCTCTTGCTCAGCGGCGTCTCAACGGTGTTCTTGCCCTCGGCCTCGTGGCGCTTCGCCTTGGCGATGCGCGCGGCCTTGGCGGCCTTGGCCGCCTTGGGGGCGATGCTCGGGTGACGCGTAGCCATCAGGCTTCGCTCCCTTCGGTGTCAGTGGCCTGCGGGCCGGACACGAAGGACTCGAAGGCGGCCTGAGTGAAGACCACGTCGTCCGAGACGAGAACGTCGTACGTGTTCAGCTGGCCCGGCTCCAGGATGTGGACCTGGGGCAGGTTGCGAGCGGAGAGCAGCGCGGCCTCGTCGGCACGGTCGATCACGAGGAGCAGGTTCTTGCGCTCCGAGATCTTGGCGAGCAGCGACTTGGCGGCCTTGGTGGAGACTCCGCCGTCGACCACGCCGGTGACGACGTGGATGCGAGCGTTGCGGGCCCGGTCGGTGAGGGCGTGGCGCAGGGCCGCGGCCTTCATCTTCTTCGGGGTCCGCTGCGAGTAGTCACGCGGCTGCGGGCCGTGGACGACGCCACCGCCGGCGAACTGCGGCGCACGGGTCGAACCCTGGCGCGCGCGGCCGGTGCCCTTCTGGCGGTAAGGCTTGCGCCCACCACCGCGGACCTCGCCGCGACGCTTGGTCTTGTGCGTGCCCTGACGGGCAGCGGCCAGCTGTGCGACGACGACCTGGTGGAGAAGCGGGATGCTGATCTTCTCTACGTCGAAGATCTCCGCGGGGAGCTCGACCGTCCCGGCCTTGTCGCCTGCCGGCGAAAGGATGTCAATGGTGCTCATCGGTTCCTCAAACCCCCTTGGCCGCGGTACGGACCAGGACGAGGCCACCGTTCGGACCCGGGACTGCGCCCTTGATGAGGAGCAGACCCTTCTCCGCGTCAACGGCGTGAACGGTCAGGTTCTGGGTGGTGACCCGCTCGTTGCCCATGCGACCCGCCATGCGCATGCCCTTGAAGACACGGCCGGGAGTGGCACAGCCACCGATGGAACCGGGCATGCGGTGCACACGGTGGGCACCGTGGGACGCCTTGCCACCCTTGAAGTTGTGGCGCTTCATGACACCGGCGAAGCCCTTGCCCTTGCTCTTCGCGGTGACGTCAACCTTGACGCCGGCCTCGAAGACCTCGGCCGTGATCTCCTGGCCCAGCGTGTACTCGCTGGCGCCGGGGGTACGGAGCTCCACCAGGTGGCGGCGCGGGGTTACATCGGCCTTGGCGAAGTGGCCCTTGAGGGGCTTGTTCACCTTGCGCGGGTCGATCTCGCCGAAGGCGATCTGGACCGACTCGTAGCCGTCAGTGTCGTTCGTACGGACCTGGGTCACGACATTCGGACCGGCCTTGACCACGGTGACCGGGACGACACGGTTGTTGTCGTCCCAGACCTGGGTCATGCCGAGCTTCTCGCCCAGGATGCCCTTGATCTGCTTAGCCATCTCTTCCGCGCCTCTCAGAGCTTGATCTCGATGTCAACGCCGGCCGGAAGGTCCAGGCGCATCAACGAGTCAACGGTCTTGGGCGTCGGGTCGAGAATGTCGATCAGGCGCTTGTGCGTGCGCATCTCGAAGTGCTCGCGAGAGTCCTTGTACTTGTGCGGCGACTTGATGACGCAGTACACGTTCTTCTCAGTGGGCAGCGGCACCGGGCCTGCGACCGACGCACCAGTGCGGGTCACCGTCTCGACGATCTTCTTCGCCGAGCTGTCGATGACCTCGTGGTCGTAGGCCTTGAGCCGGATGCGGATCTTCTGTCCCGCCATGGCTACTAGTAGTCCTGTCTCTCGAAACGCTCTGGAACCTGGCGGGTCCTATTCCGTCCTCCTCCGACCCACGCGGTCGGGCGTGTCGCAGTCTCACTGACAGAAATATCCATACGGATTTCCCTGCTCGGGAGCTGCAGCCCTGGGACCGCGAAGCCGGGGGAAGAAACCCACCGGGCGCCTGGCTGAACGACCTCACTGCACTTCCCGAAAGATTCCCGTACGTCCGCCCTAGCGCTGCCTGCGGATCTTTCGACCTTCTGGCAGATGGGGCGACGAGTACTGTGGGACTCGCTTCCGGTCCTCCCGGCGGGAGGCGCGCAGCATCGGCACTCAACCGAGCAACCCCGACAGTCTGCCACAGGCCGACCATGCCTGGCCAATCGAGCCGTAGAGAGTACCCCCGGAGTGACGAAGGTCAAACCGGGGGTGGGTGTTGCGGGGCGGCGTCTTCGTGCCGGACGGTCGCCGGCATCTCCCGGCAGGAGATCGGAGGGCATCCGCACCGATGACAGACCTCGGACGCCCGGACGACGACCGCGGCTGCCTGCGGGGGGTACTGGCCCTGCCGTTCGGCGTGCTCACTCTCATCGGCGCGTACTTCTGCTGGACCGCCATGTCCATCCGGCCGTACGGGAGTTGGGACGACGAAGCGCAGTCGGGCATCGTCCTGTCGTGTGCCGTCACCATTGCGGCCGCCGGATCGGTGGCAGCGCTCTGGCTGCTGCCGTCCGTGCGGCGGGTCATCGGGTGGGTGTGGGTCGCGCCCGCTCTGTTGCTCGGGGTCGCGGCGGCGGTGCGGTGGGGCGTCTGCAGCTGAGACGCGAAACTCTCTCCCCGCGAAGAACGCCGGTTCGAGTGAACAGAACATGTCCTTGCATGGAACCTGCCCCCACTGACGAGCCTCTTCTCGGCTGAAGCACCGAGAAGCAGCGCACATTCCGACCGCTGCGTACGGCGGACGGAGGACGGCACGTGCGACGTGGACGTGAGCAGGACAAACGTGATCAGAACGCGGAGCACGGCGGGCGAATAGCCGACGAGGGTGAGGGCTTCCCTGCGGCGCCCGGCGTTCACGGGCGCCGGGCCGTGCTCATCGGAGGCGCCGCCGTCGCCGTCGCCACCGCGGCCGCCCTCGTGGGCCACACGGCCACGACCGCGCCCCCGGCCCGCACCACCGCTCCCTCCCCCGCCTCCGGCCGCCCCGTCGCCGAGGGCGATCACGCCCTGCTGCTCCAGGTCCTCGCTCACCCCGACGACGACCTGTACTTCATGAACCCGGACACCAGCCAGGCCGTCGCCGCCGGCATCCCGCTGGTCTGCGTGTACGTCACCGCGGGCGAGGCCGACGGCGTCAACAAGATCCCCGGCCGCCCGCACCCCCCGGCCGACAAGTCCGCGTACGCCTCCGCCCGTCACCAGGGGCTCCGCCAGTCCTACGCCACCCAGCTCGGCCTGCCGGTCTTCAGCGGCTGGCGCACCGAGGTCGCCACGCTCGCGGGCGGGCACCAGGCCGAGGTGAACACCCTGGAGCACCGGGGCCGCCGCGTCGAGCTGGTCTTCCTCGACCTCGCGATGCACACCCCCGCGGGCCACATGGGCGCCCCGGCGCTGTGGCGGGAGCGCGGACTGCCGCTGCGTACGGTCGTCGTCGACGGGTCACCAGTGCGCCGGGCGCGGATGTACGACTACGACGGCCTCGTCGACGTGCTCGTGACCCTCTTCGAGCGCTACCGGCCCACCCTCGTGCACACGCTCGACCCGGACCCCGACATCCAGCACAGCGATCTGCGTACGCGGATACATGACAGCGAGCAGCCCGGTTTCTCCGACCACGCCGACCACACGGCCGTGGCCGCGTTCACCTGGGCGGCGCTGATCCGCTGGTCGCAGACCGCGGCCGACGGGCCGCCCCCGTTCGCGGCCACCGCCTTCCGCGGCTACTACAACCACCACTGGCCCGACAACCTCCCCGAGGCCGTGCTGCACGCCAAGGCCGAGCGCCTGATGCCGTACGGCGCGGCCCCGGACTGGCAGTGCGGCAACCCCTCGGGCTGCGGCGACTACAACGTCGGCGGGGACCGCCCCCTCACCAACCGCAAGGGCTGGGTCCGCTCGACGCACTACCGCTACCCGGGCCCACGGATCGCCCTCGCCCAGGAACCGGACGGCAAGCTGACCGGCTACGGCGTGCTCGGCATGCGGGCCGTCCGCTGGCGCGAGACCCCACAAGGGGTCTTCGGCCGGCCCACGGACCTGGGCGGCGGCCCGCTCGCGCCGGCCCTCGGCTCCACGACCCTCAGCGACGGACGTCAGCTGCTGTTCGGCCTGCGGCTCGCGGCCCTCGAAGGGCGCGGCGGCTCCGACCTGCGCGAGATCGTCGCCCTCGAACAGCGGGCCGCCGGTGGGGAGTTCGGCGTCTGGACCGGACTCGGCAACCCGGAGGCCGACCCCGTGCGCGGACGCCGCATCGGCGTCCCCGTCGCCGTCACCGCACCCGACGGGCAGGTCCACCTCTTCGTCAGGGACGCCTCCCAGGGCATCAGTACGCGCGTACGCGGCCTCGACGGGCGCTGGTCCCCGTGGCGCGGCCTCGGCGGCGGGCCCGTACAGGACGGCCTGACCGCGGTCGTCGGCGAGGACGGCGGCGTGCATGTGTACGGGCCGGGCCGCGACACAGTGCACCACTGGACTCCGGAGGGGCCCGCGCCGCTCGCCGGGCTGCCGGTGCCTGCCGACGCCGTGGCCGCAGCGGGCGGCCGGCTCTACTACCGGGCCCCCGCCTCGTCGGCGCTGACGGCGACGGCCGGGCCCCCGGTCGACTTTCCGGGCTACGGCCCTGTGACCGCCGACGGGCCGTACCTCCTGGGCCGGGACACCGGCGGCACGCTCCAGGTGCTGTACCGCGGCCGGACCCAGCGGGCCGCGCGTGACCTGGTCACCCTCGACGGACCCGCCCTGCGCGCCACCCCGCGCGGCCCCGTGGCCGCAGGCCTCTCCCCCGCAGCCCGGCCATGGCTGTGGCGCCCGGACAGCTCCACCGGCACCGGGACCGCCCGCAAGATCTGAGCCCCAAGAAAGAAGAACGCATGCGAAAGGGGCCCGTACGACCGAAGTCGTACGGGCCCCTTCTGGTGCTCGCTGGAGCTACCAGGTCAAACCGTCAAGGAAATTACTTGACGATCTTGATGACCTGGCCGGCGCCCACGGTCCGGCCACCCTCACGGATGGCGAACTTCAGGCCCTCTTCCATGGCAACGGGCTGGATGAGCGTAACGGTCATCTCAGTGTTGTCGCCCGGCATGACCATCTCGGTGCCCTCGGGGAGGGTCACAACGCCGGTCACGTCCGTCGTGCGGAAGTAGAACTGCGGGCGGTAGTTGTTGAAGAAGGGGGTGTGACGGCCACCCTCGTCCTTCGACAGGATGTAGGCCTGGGCCTCGAACTCGGTGTGCGGCGTGACCGAACCGGGCTTGATGATGACCTGGCCGCGCTCGACGTCCTCGCGCTTGATGCCACGGAGGAGCAGACCGACGTTCTCACCGGCCTGGCCCTCGTCGAGCAGCTTGCGGAACATCTCGATGCCGGTGACCGTGGTGGTGGTCTTCTCCTGCTTGATGCCCACGATGTCAACGGTCTCGTTGACCTTGAGGACACCACGCTCGATGCGGCCGGTGACGACGGTGCCACGACCGGTGATCGTGAAGACGTCCTCGATCGGCATCAGGAACGGCTTGTCGACGTCACGCTCGGGCTGCGGGATCGACTCGTCGACGGCGGCCATGAGGTTCAGGATCGACTGACCCCACTCCTTGTCGCCCTCGAGCGCCTTGAGCGCCGAGACCTTGACGACCGGCAGGTCGTCGCCCGGGAACTCGTACTCGGAGAGGAGCTCACGGACCTCGAGCTCGACGAGCTCCAGGATCTCCTCGTCGTCCACCATGTCGGCCTTGTTCAGGGCGACGACGATGTACGGAACGCCGACCTGGCGGGCCAGGAGCACGTGCTCCTTGGTCTGCGGCATCGGGCCGTCGGTGGCGGCGACCACGAGGATGGCACCGTCCATCTGCGCGGCACCCGTGATCATGTTCTTGATGTAGTCAGCGTGACCGGGGCAGTCGACGTGCGCGTAGTGACGCGTCTCCGTCTGGTACTCGACGTGCGCGATCGAGATCGTGATACCGCGCTGGCGCTCCTCGGGAGCCTTGTCGATCTGGTCGAAGGCCGAGGCCTCGTTCAGGTCCGGGTACGCGTCGTGCAGCACCTTGGTAATGGCGGCCGTGAGGGTCGTCTTACCGTGGTCGATGTGACCGATGGTGCCGATGTTGACGTGCGGCTTAGTCCGCTCGAACTTTGCCTTCGCCACTGGGTCCTCCTGCGGAGTGGTTCTGTACGCCTTGCTTCATCGGCGCCAGGTGATCTTTGCTGGGATACCCGGTGCCCGGGGCACCCGGCCTGAAGAGGCCGGAATGCCCCAGAGCTCCGGAGTCAAGCCTAAAGCGTGAACTCGGGTGAGTTACTCGCCCTTGGCCTTCGCGATGATCTCCTCGGCGACGTTCCGCGGAACCTCGGCGTAGGAGTCGAACTGCATCGAGTAGCTTGCGCGACCCGACGTCTTGCTGCGGAGGTCTCCGACGTAGCCGAACATCTCCGAGAGGGGCACGAGGCCCTTCACGACACGGGCGCCACTGCGCTCCTCCATGGCCTGGATCTGGCCACGGCGGGAGTTGATGTCGCCGATGACGTCACCCATGTAGTCCTCGGGCGTGGTGACCTCAACGGCCATCATCGGCTCGAGCAGCACGGGCTTGGCCTTGCGCGCGGCCTCCTTGAACGCCTGCGAACCGGCGATCTTGAAGGCGAGCTCGGAGGAGTCGACCTCGTGGTAGCCACCGTCGAGAAGGATGACGCGGACGCCAGTCATCTCGTAGCCGGCCAGGATGCCGAACTGCATGGCCTCCTGCGCACCCGCGTCCACCGACGGGATGTACTCCCGGGGGATGCGGCCACCGGTGACCTTGTTCACGAACTCGTACGTGGCGTCGCCGCTGTCGATCGGCTCGATCGCGATCTGCACCTTGGCGAACTGACCGGTACCACCGGTCTGCTTCTTGTGGGTGTAGTCGTGACGCTCGACGGCCTGACGGATCGTCTCGCGGTAAGCGACCTGCGGCTTGCCGACGTTCGCCTCGACGCGGAACTCGCGCTTCATGCGGTCGACGAGCACCTCGAGGTGAAGCTCGCCCATACCACCGATGATGGTCTGGCCGGTCTCCTCGTCCGAGTGGACCTGGAAGGAGGGGTCCTCCTCCGAGAGGCGCTGGATGGCGACACCCAGCTTCTCCTGGTCGCCCTTGGACTTCGGCTCGATGGCGACCTGGATGACCGGCGCCGGGAAGTCCATGGACTCCAGGATCACCGGCTGCTTGTCGTCACAGAGCGTCTCACCCGTGGTGGTCTGCTTCAGACCCATGACGGCGACGATGTCACCGGCGCCCACCGACTCGATCTCCTCACGCTTGTTCGCGTGCATACGGTAGATCTTGCCGATGCGCTCCTTCTTGCCCTTGACGGAGTTCAGCACGGCGGTGCCGGACTCCAGGCGGCCCGAGTAAACCCGGACGAAGGTGAGCTTGCCGAGGTGCGGGTCGCTCATGATCTTGAACGCCAGCGCCGAGAGGGGCTCCTCGTCGGACGGCTTGCGCTTGACGACCTTCTCCGCGTCCTTGACGTCGTGGCCCTCGATGGCCTCGACGTCCAGGGGAGAAGGCAGGTAGCGCACGACGGCGTCGAGCAGGGGCTGAACGCCCTTGTTCTTGAACGCGGTGCCGCAGAACACGGGGGTGACGGTGGTGTCGCCGCCCTTGCCGGAGGCGATGGTGATGCGACGGACCGCCGCGTACAGCTGGTCCACCGAGGGCTCAGTGCCCTCGAGGTACAGCTCCATCATCTCTTCGTCGTTCTCCGCGACGGCCTCGAGCAGCTTGCCGCGCCATTCCTCGGCAGCCTCGGTGTGCGTGGCCGGGATGTCGACGATGTCGTACGCCTCGCCCTTGGCGGCCTCGGCCGACCAGACGAACGCCTTCATCGTGACGAGGTCGACAACACCCTGGAAGTCCATCTCGGCGCCGATGGGCAGCTGCATGACCAGCGGGGTGGCACCGAGGCGGTTGACGATCATGTCAACGCAGCGGTGGAACTCAGCACCCGTACGGTCGAGCTTGTTGACGAAGCAGATACGCGGCACGCCGTAGCGGTCCGCCTGACGCCAGACAGTCTCGGACTGGGGCTCAACGCCGGCAACGCCGTCGAACACCGTCACGGCACCGTCGAGGACGCGGAGCGAACGCTCCACCTCGACGGTGAAGTCCACGTGGCCCGGGGTGTCGATGATGTTGATGGTGTGGTCGACATCGTTCAGCGGCCAGTGACAGGTGGTGGCAGCAGACGTGATCGTGATGCCACGCTCCTGCTCCTGCTCCATCCAGTCCATGGTCGCGGCGCCGTCGTGGACCTCACCGATCTTGTACGAAACACCGGTGTAGAACAGGATCCGCTCGGTGGTCGTCGTCTTGCCCGCGTCGATGTGGGCCATGATGCCGATGTTGCGCACATGGGCCAGGTCAAGTGAAGTGGTAGCCATCTCGGCTCAGTCTTCTCTCGGTCTCGATGTGGGTAGCGACTACCAGCGGTAGTGCGCGAAGGCCTTGTTGGACTCGGCCATCTTGTGGGTGTCCTCGCGCTTCTTCACAGCGGCACCAAGGCCGTTGGAGGCGTCGAGGAGCTCGTTGAGGAGACGCTCGGTCATCGTCTTCTCGCGACGGGCGCGGGAGTAGCCGACCAGCCAGCGCAGGGCCAGCGTGCTGGCGCGACCGGGCTTGACCTCGATCGGCACCTGGTACGTGGCGCCACCGACGCGGCGGGACTTGACCTCAAGGGTCGGCTTGATGTTCTCGAGCGCGCGCTTGAGCGTGATGACCGGGTCGTTGCCGGTCTTCTCGCGCAGGCCCTCCATGGCGCCGTACACGATGCGCTCGGCGGTGGAGCGCTTGCCGTTCAGCAGCACCTTGTTGATGAGGGAGGTCACCAGAGGAGAACCGTAGACCGGGTCGATGATGACCGGGCGCTTCGGGGCGGGGCCCTTACGAGGCATTCTTACTTCTCCTTCTTGGCGCCGTAGCGGCTGCGGGCCTGCTTGCGGTTCTTGACACCCTGGGTGTCGAGGGAACCGCGGATGATCTTGTAACGAACACCAGGCAGGTCCTTCACACGGCCGCCACGCACGAGCACGATGGAGTGCTCCTGCAGGTTGTGTCCCTCACCCGGAATGTAGGCCGTGACCTCGATGCCGCTGGTCAGACGCACACGCGCGACCTTACGGAGGGCCGAGTTCGGCTTCTTCGGGGTGGTCGTGAAGACACGCGTGCAGACGCCGCGACGCTGGGGCGAACCCTCGAGTGCGGGCGTCTTGTTCTTCTCGACCTTGTCCTGCCGGCCCTTCCGGACCAGCTGCTGGATCGTAGGCACTACTTCTCCGGTTTCTGTGTGCCGAATAGTAAAACTAACCTGGAACATCTCCCGACCCACGCGGTCGGGTGTGTCGAATACTGTGAACTCCCGCCGCCAAGCGGGAAGGGCGCAGATTACGGTGGCCCTTCTCGGACTCCCGCAGCGGCTGACGACACGCACGAGAGCCCAGGCACACCCCAGGCACAAGGTCTGAGCGTACCTACCTCATCGGGTTCGGTCAAAACAAATGCAGTCCACCGCGACACGCCGGACGTGTCACACCCCCGAACCATCCGTTCGTGGCCCCATCCTGGCCACTCCGTGTTCGTGCACCACTCGGTTTCAGTAGCTTGATCGCTCGCTGCAACGATCGGGGGCACATGACGGGGCGCATCTACCGGGTGACGGAGGTCTCGACGACCGTGTGCCCTTCCTGGCCCGCCTCGAGAGCGCGGACCGCTGGGGGCTCCTCGCACTCGGCCGTGAGCTGAGTTTCGCGCCCCGCATCGAGCTCCTGCACCAGCACGCGCCGTCGTCGCACGTCCTGTTCACGGGGCAGGGAGCGGTGCCGGGGCACCCGTACGCGGCCGCCCACGTCCGGCACGCCATACGTCCCCCAGCAGGCGCCCTGGGCTCCCTACGGGCCCGCCCTACGCGGCCGCCGGGCCGAACCCCGCGATGCCCCCGACTCCCTGCCTCCAGCCCATCCGCTGACCGCGGCCTGCTGCTCCTGGAAACGACGAAGGGCGCCCACCCCGTAGAAACGGAGTGGGCGCCCTTCGTCAGACGTACGCCTTACTGGTTGTACGGACCGTAGTCGTAGTCCTCCAGCGGAACGGCCTGGCCGGAGCCCGTGCCGAACGGCGAGTAGTCGATGTCGTCGTAACCGACGGCCGAGTACATCGCGGCCTTGGCCTCTTCGGTCGGCTCGACCCGGATGTTGCGGTAGCGGGACAGACCCGTACCGGCCGGGATGAGCTTACCGATGATGACGTTCTCCTTGAGGCCGATGAGGCTGTCGGACTTGGCGTTGATCGCCGCATCCGTCAGGACTCGGGTCGTCTCCTGGAAGGAGGCGGCCGACAGCCAGGATTCCGTCGCCAGCGAGGCCTTGGTGATACCCATCAGCTGCGGACGGCCGGAGGCGGGGTGACCGCCCTCGGTGACCACACGACGGTTCTCGGTCTCGAACTTCGAGCGCTCGACGAGCTCGCCCGGCAGCAGCTCCGCGTCGCCGGACTCGATGATCGTCACGCGGCGCAGCATCTGCCGGATGATGATCTCGATGTGCTTGTCGTGGATCGACACACCCTGCGAGTTGTAGACCTTCTGGACTTCGCCGACCAGGTGGACCTGGACCGCACGCTGACCGAGGATCCGCAGCACGTCATGCGGGTTGGTGGCACCGACGGTGAGCTTCTGGCCCACCTCGACCGCGTCGCCCTCGCCGACCAGGAGACGGGCACGCTTCGAGATCGGGAACGCCGTCTCGTCGCTGCCGTCGTCCGGGGTGACGACGAGCTTCTTGGTCTTCTCGGTCTCCTCGATACGGACGCGGCCCTTCGCCTCCGAGATCGGGGCGACACCCTTGGGCGTACGAGCCTCGAAGAGCTCGACGACACGGGGCAGACCCTGGGTGATGTCGTCACCGGCCACACCACCGGTGTGGAAGGTACGCATCGTCAGCTGGGTACCGGGCTCACCGATGGACTGGGCGGCGATGATGCCGACCGCCTCACCGATGTCGACCAGCTTGCCGGTGGCCAGCGAGCGTCCGTAGCAGAAGGCACAGGTGCCGACCGTGGACTCGCAGGTGAGAATCGAGCGGGTCTTGACCTGCTCGACACCGTGCTGGATCAGCTGGTCGATGAGCACGTCGCCCAGGTCGACGTTGGCCGGCGCGATCACCTTGCCGTCGATGACGACGTCCTCGGCGAGCATGCGGGCGTAGACGCTGGTCTCGACGTCGTCCGTCTTACGAAGGACGCCGTCCTCGCCGCGCTCACCGATCTGCAGCTTGAGGCCGCGCTCGGTACCGCAGTCCTCCTCGCGGATGATCACGTCCTGCGAGACGTCCACCAGACGACGGGTCAGGTAACCCGAGTCGGCGGTACGCAGGGCGGTGTCCGCCAGACCCTTACGGGCACCGTGCGTGGAGATGAAGTACTCCAGAACGGTGAGGCCCTCACGGAAGGACGCCTTGATCGGACGCGGGATGGTCTCGTTCTTCGCGTTCGACACCAGACCACGCATACCGGCGATCTGACGCATCTGCATCATGTTTCCTCGGGCACCCGAGTCAACCATCATGAAGATGGGGTTCGTCTTGGGGAAGTTCGCGTTCATCGCCTCGGCAACCTCGTTGGTCGCCTTGGTCCAGATCGCGATGAGCTCCTGCGTGCGCTCATCCTTGGTGATCAGACCGCGCTCGTACTGCTTCTGGACCTTCTCGTCCTGCGCCTCGTAGCCCGCGACGATCTCCTTCTTGGCCGCGGGGACCACGACGTCGGAGATGGCCACGGTGACACCGGAACGGGTCGCCCAGAAGAAGCCGGCCGCCTTCAGGTTGTCGAGCGTCGCCGCCACGATGACCTTGGGGTAGCGCTCGGCCAGGTCGTTGACGATCTCGGAGAGCTGCTTCTTGCCCACCGAGTAGTCGACGAACGGGTAGTCCTCGGGCAGCAGCTCGTTGAAGAGCGCGCGGCCCAGGGTCGTACGCAGCCGGAAGCTGTCGCCCGACTGGTACTCCGGCTCGCCTTCCTCGACGGCCGGCGGGGTCCAGCCACGCGGCGGGATGGTGCCCACCGGGAAGCGGATGTCGACGGACGACTGGAGCGCGAGCTCGCCGGCGTCGAACGCCATGACCGCCTCGGCGGTGGAGCCGAATGCACGGCCCTCGCCCTTGACGTCACGGAGCTCACCGTCGGTGGTGAGGAAGAACAGACCGAGGACCATGTCCTGGGTCGGCATCGTCACCGGACGGCCGTCGGCGGGCTTGAGGATGTTGTTCGAGGACAGCATCAGGATGCGGGCCTCGGCCTGCGCCTCCGCGGAGAGCGGAAGGTGCACGGCCATCTGGTCACCGTCGAAGTCCGCGTTGAACGCGGTGCAGACGAGCGGGTGGATCTGGATGGCCTTGCCCTCGACCAGCTGCGGCTCGAAGGCCTGGATGCCGAGGCGGTGCAGCGTCGGCGCACGGTTCAGCAGAACCGGGTGCTCGGCGATGACCTCTTCCAGGACGTCGTACACGACCGTGCGGCCGCGCTCGACCATGCGCTTGGCGCTCTTGATGTTCTGCGCGTGGTTCAGGTCGACCAGGCGCTTCATCACGAACGGCTTGAAGAGCTCCAGTGCCATGGCCTTCGGGAGACCACACTGGTGCAGCTTCAGCTGCGGGCCGACGACGATGACGGAACGCGCCGAGTAGTCGACTCGCTTACCGAGCAGGTTCTGACGGAAACGACCCTGCTTGCCCTTGAGCATGTCGGACAGCGACTTCAGCGGACGGTTGCCGGGGCCCGTGACCGGGCGACCACGACGGCCGTTGTCGAAGAGCGCGTCGACGGCCTCCTGAAGCATGCGCTTCTCGTTGTTCACGATGATCTCGGGGGCACCGAGGTCAAGGAGTCGCTTCAGGCGGTTGTTGCGGTTGATCACGCGGCGGTACAGGTCGTTCAGGTCGGAGGTCGCGAAGCGGCCACCGTCCAGCTGCACCATCGGACGCAGGTCCGGCGGGATGACCGGGACGCAGTCGAGGACCATGCCCTTGGGCTTGTTGGCCGTCTGCAGGAACGCGGAGACGACCTTCAGGCGCTTGAGCGCACGGGTCTTCTTCTGGCCCTTGCCGGTGCGGATGATCTCGCGGAGGCGCTCGGCCTCCTCGTCGAGGTCGAAGGACTCCAGGCGCTTCTGCAGTGCGGCAGCACCCATGCAGCCGTCGAAGTACGTGCCGAAACGGTCACGCAGCTCGCGGTAGAGGAGCTCGTCGCCCTCGAGGTCCTGGACCTTGAGGTTCTTGAAGCGGGCCCAGACCTCGTCGAGACGGTCGATCTCGCGCTGCGCACGGTCGCGCAGCTGCTTCATCTCGCGCTCCGCGCCTTCGCGCACCTTGCGGCGCACGTCGGCCTTGGCACCCTCGGCCTCGAGCTCGGCCAGGTCGGTCTCGAGCTTCTTGGCGCGGGCCTCCAGGTCGGAGTCGCGACGGTTCTCGATCTGCTGACGCTCCACCTGGACGTGCGCCTCGAGGGAGGGCAGGTCGCGGGTGCGGCGCTCCTCGTCCACGAACGTGATCATGTACGCCGCGAAGTAGATGACCTTCTCGAGGTCCTTCGGGGCGAGATCAAGCAGGTAGCCGAGGCGCGACGGAACGCCCTTGAAGTACCAGATGTGCGTGACAGGCGCGGCCAGCTCAATGTGACCCATCCGCTCACGACGCACCTTGGCGCGAGTGACCTCGACGCCGCAGCGCTCGCAGATGATGCCCTTGAAGCGGACACGCTTGTACTTACCGCAGTAGCACTCCCAGTCCCGGGTCGGACCGAAGATCTTCTCGCAGAAGAGTCCGTCCTTCTCGGGCTTGAGGGTGCGGTAGTTGATGGTCTCGGGCTTCTTGACCTCGCCGTGCGACCAGGTCCGGATGTCGTCCGCGGTGGCAAGGCCGATCCGCAGCTCGTCGAAGAAGTTGACGTCGAGCACTGTGCGTCAATCCCTCTTTCGGGGTTGTGCCCCTCGCGTTAGCGAGAAATAAGGCGCTTCATCATGGTCTGAACGGTCCCGGGGATGGCCGGGGGCTCCTTGTGGGAGCCCCCGACCAGGCCCGTCAGACCTCTTCGACGCTGCTCGGCTCGCGCCGGGACAGGTCGATACCGAGCTCCTCCGCCGCGCGGAAGACGTCCTCGTCGGTGTCGCGCATCTCGATGGACATGCCGTCCGAGGACAGCACCTCCACGTTGAGGCAGAGCGACTGCATTTCCTTGATGAGCACCTTGAAGGACTCGGGAATGCCCGGCTCGGGAATGTTTTCGCCCTTGACGATGGCCTCGTATACCTTCACGCGGCCGGTCACGTCGTCGGACTTGATCGTCAGGAGCTCCTGGAGGGCGTACGCGGCACCGTAAGCCTCAAGCGCCCACACCTCCATCTCGCCGAATCGCTGACCACCGAACTGAGCCTTACCACCCAGCGGCTGCTGGGTGATCATGGAGTACGGACCGGTCGAACGGGCGTGGAGCTTGTCGTCGACCAGGTGGTGCAGCTTGAGGATGTACATGTACCCGATCGAGACCGGGTCCGGGAACGGCTCACCGGAGCGGCCGTCGAACAGGTTGGCCTTGCCGGACGGCTGGACCAGGCGGTCCCCGTCGCGGTTCGGGATCGTGGCCTCGAAGAGACCGGAGATCTCGTCCTCACGGGCACCGTCGAAGACCGGGGTCGCGACGTTGGTGCCGGGGGCGACCTGGTCGGCGCCGATGGCCTGCAGACGCTGGGCCCAGTCGTCGGCCAGGCCGGAGACGTCCCAGCCGCGGCTGGCGAGCCAGCCGAGGTGGATCTCCAGGACCTGTCCCGGGTTCATTCGGGACGGGACACCCAGCGGGTTGAGGATGATGTCGACCGGAGTTCCGTCCTCGAGGAACGGCATGTCCTCGATCGGAAGGATCTTCGAGATAACACCCTTGTTGCCGTGGCGGCCGGCGAGCTTGTCACCGTCCGTGATCTTGCGCTTCTGCGCCACGTAGACACGAACCAGCTGGTTCACGCCCGGCGGCAGCTCGTCGCCCTCTTCACGGTCGAAGACGCGGACGCCGATGACCTTGCCGATCTCACCGTGCGGCACCTTCAGCGAGGTGTCGCGCACCTCGCGCGCCTTCTCACCGAAGATCGCGCGGAGCAGGCGCTCCTCGGGCGTCAGCTCGGTCTCCCCCTTGGGCGTGACCTTGCCGACGAGGATGTCGCCGGCGACGACCTCGGCACCGATACGGATGATGCCGCGCTCGTCGAGGTCGGCGAGGACCTCTTCGGAGACGTTCGGGATGTCCCGGGTGATCTCCTCCGGGCCGAGCTTGGTGTCACGGGCGTCGACCTCGTGCTCCTCGATGTGGATCGAGGAGAGGACGTCGTCCTGCACGAGGCGCTGCGACAGGATGATCGCGTCCTCGTAGTTGTGACCCTCCCACGGCATGAACGCCACGAGCAGGTTCTTGCCGAGCGCCATCTCGCCGTTCTCGGTCGCGGGACCGTCGGCCAGGACCTGGCCCTCGATCACGCGGGCGCCCTCGTCCACGACAACCTTCTGGTTGACGGAGGTGCCCTGGTTGGAGCGCGAGAACTTCGCGAGGCGGTACGTGGTGTACGTGCCGTCGTCGTTGGCGGTGGTGATGTAGTCCGCGGAAACCTCCTGGACCACACCGTCCTTCTCCGCCTTGAGCACGTCGCCCGCGTCAGTGGCGCAGCGGTACTCCATGCCCGTGCCGACGAGCGGCGCCTCGGACTTGATGAGCGGAACGGCCTGACGCATCATGTTCGCGCCCATGAGGGCACGGTTGGCGTCGTCGTGCTCGAGGAACGGGATCATCGCGGTCGCGACCGACACCATCTGGCGCGGCGAGACGTCCATGTAGTCGACGTCGTCGCCCGGGATGTAGTCGATCTCGCCGCCACGGCGGCGGACCAGGACGCGGTTCTCGGTGAACCGCATGTCCTCGCCGAGGCCGGCGTTGGCCTGGGCGATCACGAAGCGGTCTTCCTCGTCCGCGGTCAGGTAGTCGACGTCGTCGGTGACGACGCCCTCGACGACCTTGCGGTACGGCGTCTCGACGAAGCCGAACGCGTTGACGCGACCGTAGGACGCCAGCGAACCGATCAGGCCGATGTTCGGGCCTTCAGGCGTCTCGATCGGGCACATGCGGCCGTAGTGAGACGGGTGCACGTCACGGACCTCGAAGCCGGCCCGCTCACGGGAGAGACCACCCGGGCCAAGAGCCGACAGGCGGCGCTTGTGGGTGAGACCCGACAGCGGGTTGTTCTGGTCCATGAACTGCGACAGCTGGCTGGTGCCGAAGAACTCCTTGATGGAGGCGACGACCGGCCGGATGTTGATCAGGGTCTGCGGCGTGATCGCCTCGACGTCCTGAGTCGTCATGCGCTCGCGGACGACGCGCTCCATACGAGCCAGACCCGTGCGGACCTGGTTCTGGATGAGCTCGCCGACGTTACGCAGACGACGGTTGCCGAAGTGGTCGATGTCGTCGGTCTCGACGACGATCGAGACACCGCTGTCGCCAACGGTCTCGGTCTCACCGGCGTGCAGCTTCACCAGGTACTTGATCGACGAGATGATGTCCTCGACGGTCAGGACGCCGGCGTCCAGCGGGGCTTCGCCGCCCAGCTTCTTGTTGACCTTGTAGCGGCCGACCTTCGCGAGGTCGTAGCGCTTCGGGTTGAAGTAGAGGTTCTCGAGCAGCGTCTGCGCGGCCTCACGGGTCGGCGGCTCGCCCGGACGCAGCTTGCGGTAGATGTCGAGGAGCGCGTCGTCCTGGCCCTGGGTGTGGTCCTTCTCCAGGGTGGCGCGCATGGACTCGTACTCGCCGAACTCCTCGAGGATCTGCTCGGTCGTCCAACCGAGAGCCTTCAGGAGAACGGTGACGGACTGCTTGCGCTTGCGGTCGATGCGGACACCGACCATGTCGCGCTTGTCGATCTCCATCTCGAGCCAGGCACCCCGGGACGGGATGACCTTGGTCGAGAAGATGTCCTTGTCGGACGTCTTGTCGATCGAGGAGTCGAAGTAGACGCCCGGCGAGCGGACGAGCTGCGACACAACGACACGCTCGGTGCCGTTGATGACGAAGGTGCCCTTGTTGGTCATGAGCGGGAAGTCGCCCATGAAGACCGTCTGGGACTTGATCTCGCCGGTCTCGTTGTTGGTGAACTCGGCGGTGACGAAGAGCGGGGCGCCGTACGTGAAGTCGCGCTCCTTGCACTCGTCGATCGAGTTCTTCGGCGGCTCGAAACGGTGGTCGCGGAACGTCAGGGACATCGACCCTGAGAAGTCCTCGATCGGGGAGATCTCCTCGAAGATCTCCTCCAGGCCGGACTTCCTGGGGACGTCCTGTCCGCTTTCCAGAGCCGCCTCGACACGAGCCTTCCACGCGTCGTTGCCGAGCAGCCAGTCGAAGCTTTCGGTCTGCAGCGCAAGAAGGTTCGGAACCTCGAGGGGCTCCTTGATCTTTGCAAAGGAAATGCGCAGCGGGGCGGTGCTGGCGCCGTTGTTCGTATTCGCGGTCGAGGCAGTGCGCGAGGCGGCCAAGAGGGGGTCCTTCCGAGGGCTCGGACTCACTACGCGCGTACCGGTCCCAAGCTGGCACGGAGGCAGAAGCTTCCCGAATCGGCCGGTGAGGGCCAGGTCAGGACGGCTTCAGTCCAACGGTGCTGATGCGAGGGCATGCCCCTGGTGACGGGCAGGGAGCAGATAACAGGCAGCGCAAAGGGTCAGTGTAGCCACTTGGCTCACTGATGTCCAGTGCGGGTTTTTTGAGACCCTCGTTGTCCTCAACGACCCTCGTCAGACCCTCGTTGTTCTCAACAGCTGCAACACGTCACCACGTCACTCGTGGCGCGCACATCCTTACTGCCCTCTTCGTCGTCGATCCATGCCTCGGATCCGGATCGTTGTGACGACGCGTCCTGAGAATTGCGCGCTGCGTGCGGTTCGTCAAGGCCCCCTCCTGTACGAACAGGGCTGCCCCGACCCTCGCACTCACCAGCAGGCACCCGCTCCAGGCACCGGCTTCAGGCACAACGAAGATCACCATACTCGTCGGGACCGTCAGCGCAAGGCAGCCGAACTGGAACGCCGAGCGGCCGTCCGAAAAGCCTGAAGGGCGACCACCCAGTTGGGTGATCGCCCTTCAGTACGTTCGCGTTACAGCCCTACGCGAGAGCCGCTCCGCAAGGAGTCAGCAGACTCCCGAGGTCACTTGACCTCGACGGAGGCGCCGGCGCCCTTGAGGGACTCGGCGGCCTTCTCAGCGGCCTCCTTGGCGACCTTCTCGAGGACGGGCTTCGGGGCGCCGTCGACGAGGTCCTTGGCCTCCTTGAGGCCCAGGGAGGTGAGCTCGCGCACGACCTTGATGACCTGGATCTTCTTCTCGCCGGCGCCCGTGAGGATGACGTCGAACTCGTCCTGCTCCTCGACGGCCTCAGCGGCGGCACCCGGGCCGGCCGGACCGGCAACGGCGACGGCCGCGGCGGCGGTGACGTCGAACTTCTCCTCGAAGGCCTTCACGAACTCGGAGAGCTCGATGAGGGTCATCTCTTCGAACTGCGCGAGCAGGTCGTCCTGGGACAGCTTCGCCATGATGGCGTCCTTCCACTAATTCGGCAGGTGCCGGATGTAAATGTCGGCGGGCGTACGATCGGCCCGCTGCGACCGTCTCCCTAGTGGGCGACGGTCAATGCGCGAGCCGAGTTACTCGGCACCGCCCTGCTCGTCGCGCTTGACGCGAAGCGCCTCCGCAGTGCGGACGAACTTCGACGGGAGCGCCTGGAAGACCTGAGCAGCCTGAGTCTGCTTGCCCTTCATGGCGCCCGCCAGCTTGGCGAGCAGAACCTCGCGGGACTCGAGGTCCGCGAGCTTCTTGATCTCATCGGCGGACAGCGCCTTACCGTCAAGGACACCGCCCTTGATGATGAGGTTGGGGTTGTCCTTGGCGAAGTCACGAAGACCCTTCGCCGACTCCACCGGGTCACCGGTGACGAAGGCAACCGCTGTCGGACCCGTGAACAGGTCGTCCAGCGTGTTGATCCCGGCCTCGTTGGCCGCGATCTTGGTCAGCGTGTTCTTCACCACGGCGTACTCGGAGTTCTCACCGAGGGAACGGCGCAGCTGCTTGAGCTGGGCCACGGTGAGACCCCGGTACTCGGTCAGCACGGCGGCGTTCGAGCTGCGGAACTTGTCCGTGAGCTCGGCTACCGCGGCAGCCTTGTCGGGCGTCGGCATAGAGCGTCGGCCTCCTTCCGGGTGATGAGGACCGCTCAGAAGGGGCTGTACAAAACAAAACGCCCCGGCGCAGGCGCACGGGGCTTAGCTCTACCGGAACGAATCCGGGAACTTTCCACAGTCACCTGCGCAGGTCGTCCGCTTTCAGCAGATCCTTCGGTCACCGGTTCCTCTTGCAAGGGCACGGCAACGACCAGCGGTCTTTGGCTTCTCAAGGAGATTACGTGACGGGGTCCGTCTCAGGCAAATCCGCCCTTGCCGACCCCCGCCGGGACGCTCAACTGCTGGTCGCACCCTTCATCATCTGCGCCAGATCCACCACGTCCTCGGCGGCCGGAGTCCGTACGGTGACCGGCTTGTCGTAGTCGAAGAAGGTCATCGTCATGTCGAAGCGGCCCCTGTCCGCCGCGCCGCGGGTGCGGAAGCGCTTGGTGCGGTCGTCCTGGTCGATCCACAGGTCCACCGCGAGCTTGTCGATGCCCAGGCCCTCGTACATCGAGAGGTTCTTGTCGCGGCGCTTTCTGGTGGCCGCGTCCTCGTCCTCGTAGCTCTCGCGCATCTGGTCGAGCGTGACGGTGCCCTTGTAGTGCGCGGTCTTCTCGCCCTCCACGGTCTCCTCGCCCACCCGCTCGAGGTCCTTGGAGCCGTTGAGGAACGTGACCTGCTCGGCCGGGTTCTGGGCTGCCTGGCCGGCCAGCGGATTCGTCGCCGCGGCCTCCTGCGACGCGGGCCCGGAGATGTCGAACTTGAGCCAGCTCCTGCCGTCCGTCTTCTTGGCCGCGCCCTTGCCGCCGGCCATGTACAGGGCGCCGCCGGTGACGCGCATCTCGAGGGTGCCGTCGGAGCCCTGGTCGGGCGAGGTCATCCTCATCCGCATCGCCATCGGCTTCACGTTGATCGCGGCCTCGCCGTCGATCCGGCCCGAGCCGGGGGCCTCGCCGGTCATCCGGTAGCCGAACGACGTCAGCCGCTCCCCGTTCTCCGTGGCCTTGAGGACGGCCGCGGCCGCCGCCGTCCGCAGCGAGGAACCCGCCTTCCCGTCGCCCCCCGACGACGTACAGGCGGTGGCCCCGCCACACAGCACCGCGGCGGCCAGCACGGCCCCCGCCGCTCTGTTCACTGTCATGACCCCACCCCTAGGAACACGTGATCGATACACGTAGGTGGGCGCACGATACCGAAGGCTCAGGCGGCGGGCTTTCGATCAACGACGTCCTTGAAGTCGACGGTGTCCCGCGCCGGCGGGCGCTCGGCCGAGGCGCGGGCGCCGTAGTCGGCGTAATGCACCGTCCCGGAGAAGGCGCCGGAGGCCGTATCGGCTCGCTGAACGCGCTTGACCAGGAGGTGCCCACGGTCGATCCACACATCGACGCGCTGCCCGTGGGCCGAGCCCCTGTAGTGCGTGGCGCGGACACCGCGCACTGTCTCCCGGCCCACCTCGCGCGCGTTCCCCGAGGACAGCAGCAGCTTCAGGGAGGCAGCCGGCGAGAGGTCGGCCCCGGAGTCGTACGGGTATCTGATCCAGTGCTTGCCGTCCGACAACGCGGCGAACTTGTCGGTCATACGCGTGTAGTACGCGTCCGGCAGGAAGCGGGACTGGGACGGGGAGCCGCCCATGAGCCGGGTCGTCGAGGCCATCGAGCCGCCGGTCGTGGTCACCCTCAGAGTGCCGCGCAGCCCGCCCGACCAGCGCAGAACGCCCACGCTCCGCGAGGACAGGCTGGTGCCCGTGCTGCTCGTCGCCTCGATCCTCGCGGACCCGGCGGCGACGACCTCGGAACGGGCGGCCTTCAGCGCCCCGGTGACGCTCCCGTCGCGCTTGGGCGCCTCGTGCGTGCCGCAGGACACCAGGCCGGCCATCGCCAGGCAGACCGTCGCGTACCGCACCCATGTCCTGCCGTTCATACGCTCCCCCCGCCGAGCCCCAGGTCGACCCCGCACGCTAGCGGAGCGCACCCGCGCCCGGAGGGGTTAGCGGAAAAACGGGAACGGGCCCCGCACCTCGAAAGGTGCGGGGCCCGAGCCGACTTGGCTGAGCTGTCAGGCTCAGACCGCAGCCGGGTCCTCCTCGACGAGGAGGTTGCGGGTGCGGTTCGGGTCGAGCGGAACGCCGGGGCCCATCGTGGTGGCGATGGCGGCCTTCTTGATGTAGCGACCCTTGGCGGCGGACGGCTTCAGACGAAGGATCTCGTCCAGGGCCGCGCCGTAGTTCTCCACCAGCTGGGTGTCGTCGAAGGACACCTTGCCGATGATGAAGTGGAGGTTCGAGTGCTTGTCGACGCGGAACTCGATCTTGCCGCCCTTGATCTCGTTCACGGCCTTGACCACGTCCGGGGTCACCGTGCCGGTCTTCGGGTTCGGCATGAGGCCACGGGGGCCGAGCACGCGGCCGAGGCGACCGACCTTGCCCATGAGGTCCGGGGTGGCGACAACGGCGTCGAACTCGTTGAGGCGGTTGCCCTTGGAGATCTCGTCGATGAGCTCGTCGGAGCCGACGATGTCGGCGCCAGCGGCTTCCGCGGCCGCAGCACGGTCACCGGTCGCGAAGACCAGGACCCGGGCGGTCTTGCCGGTGCCGTGCGGGAGGTTCACAGTGCCGCGGACCATCTGGTCGGCCTTGCGCGGGTCGACACCCAGACGCATGGCGACCTCGACGGTGCCGTCGAACTTCGTCGCGGAGGTCTCCTTGGCGATACGGACGGCCTCGAGCGGGGCGTAGAGCTTGTCCCGGTCGATCTTCGCGTCCGCAGCGCGGAGAGTCTTGCTGCGCTTCACTTCTACTCCTGGAGTTCAGGTATGGAGTTCGTGGTGCGGACCAGCGCTGGCCCTACCACTGAAAGGTCAAACGGGGTGAGGATCAGCCCTCGACCGTGACGCCCATGGAACGCGCGGTACCGGCGATGATCTTCGCGGCGGCGTCCAGGTCGTTGGCGTTCAGGTCGGCCATCTTCGTGGTGGCGATCTCGCGGACCTGCGCGTCGGTGATCTTCGCGACCTTGGTCTTGTGAGGCTCGCCGGAGCCCTTCTCGATGCCCGCGGCCTTGAGGATCATCCTGGCGGCCGGGGGCGTCTTGGTGATGAAGGTGAACGAGCGGTCTTCGTAGACCGTGATCTCCACCGGGATGACCCAGCCACGCTGCGACTCGGTCGCGGCGTTGTAGGCCTTGCAGAACTCCATGATGTTGACGCCGTGCTGGCCCAGCGCGGGACCAACCGGCGGGGCCGGGTTGGCGGCACCGGCCTGGATCTGGAGCTTGATAAGCCCCGTGACCTTCTTCTTCTTGGGAGGCATTGCTCTCTCCGGGTCCTAGTGAGAGTTTTCAGCCGACCACCCGGTCATCCGGATGGAGGCATACCGCACAACGATAACGGGTATCTGTGTGCAGCTAAAAACCGAGCAGGTCAGACCGGCTTTGAGAGCCCGTCTGACCTGTTCGGAAGTGCTTGTTCCAGAAGGTGCCGGAAGGGGCTAGTTCTTCTGGATCTGGTCGAAGCTGAGCTCCACCGGAGTCTCGCGGCCGAAGATCTCGACGAGGCCCTTGACCTTCTTCGAGTCGGCGTTGATCTCGTTGATCGTCGCCTGCAGCGTCGCGAACGGGCCGTCGGTGACGGTGACCGAGTCGCCGACCTCGAAGTCCAGGACCTGGACCTCGACCTTGCGGGACGGAGCCGGCCTGCCCTCGGCCTCGGCGGCCTCACGGGCGGCCTTCTCCTCGGCCTCCGGGGCGAGCATCTTGACGATCTCGTCCAGGGTCAGCGGGTACGGGTCGTAGGCGTTGCCCACGAAGCCGGTGACGCCGGGGGTGTTGCGGACGACGCCCCAGGACTCGTTCGTCAGGTCCATGCGCACCAGCACGTAGCCGGGGAGCTTGTTCTGACGGACGGTCTTGCGCTCGCCGTTCTTGATCTGCGCGACCTCTTCCTGCGGCACCTCGGCCTGGAAGATGAAGTCCTCGACGTTCAGCGAGACGGCGCGCTGCTCGAGGTTGGTCTTCACGCGGTTCTCGTAACCGGCGTACGTGTGGATGACGTACCACTCGCCGGGCAGCGTGCGCAGTTCCTCGCGCAGGGCGACGATCGGGTCGACCGGCTCGGACTCCTCGGCGGCTTCCTCGACGGACTCCTCGTCGGCCTCGGCCTCGGGGGCGTCCTCGTCGGACAGCTCGGCGGCGTCGTCCTCGGCGTCGTGCTCGAGGGACTCCTCGGCGGCTTCGACCTCGTCCTCGGCGTGCTCGTCAGCCTCAGTGGCTGCCTCGTCGGCAGCCTCGGCCTGGACCGTGTCCTCGGCGTTCTCGGCGTCCGCCGCCTCGACAATGTCGAGCTCGTCCTCAGCGGACTCGACGGGCTCGATCGCCTCGTTCAGGTTCGGGTCAGACACTGTGGCTGCTTCTTCCTGGATACATAGGGGTGGAACACGCGAAAGGGGCGCCGGGTACGGCGCCCTTCGCGATCGGCTCAGCCGAAGATGTACTTGACGGCGTGGTTGAAGCCATAGTCAATCACGGTCACCAGACCGATCATGATGACCACGAACACAATCACCACACTGGTGTACGTGGTGAGCTGGTTGCGAGTCGGCCAGACAACCTTGCGGAGTTCCGCGACAATCTGGCGGTAGAAGAGCGCGAGACGGCCGAAGGGGCCTTTCTTTCCGCGCTTGCCACCCTTACGGGGCTTCTTCTGGGACTCCGGCGCCTCATCCTGGGCATCAGGCATGTCGATGGAGCCCACGGCGTCCGTCACGCGTCCTCACCTGAATTCCGGGTCGTGGCCGTGCCGCGCCCGGTTGAGCCGCACGGCGGTGCATTTGCAGTACGTACATGCGCACACGTCCTGGCGAAGGAGTGTGTAGCAGGGCCGGAGGGACTTGAACCCCCAACCGCTGGTTTTGGAGACCAGTGCTCTACCAATTGAGCTACGACCCTTTGTCTGCCCCAACGTACCGCATCCTTCCGACTGCACGTTGTGTGCCGGAAGAGTGCGGCCGGTGAAGGCCAACGAGCAGTGAGTGTACGTGCTCCGCGGCCCTCCGTCGAACAGAAAGAAGCGGGCCAGTCGTTGATCGTCCGTGAAACCCGTGTGCCGGCCGGGTTTCCGGTCTGGAACGATGGGGTTATGAGCGCTGCTGCTACACCTTCCTCTTCGCCCACCGAGCGCCGGGTCTCCGCCCGTATCGGCTCGATCTCCGAGTCCGCGACCCTCGCCGTCGACGCCAAGGCCAAGGCCCTCAAGGCCGCCGGGCGTCCGGTCATCGGTTTCGGCGCGGGCGAGCCCGACTTCCCGACCCCGGACTACATCGTCGAAGCGGCCATCGAGGCCTGCAAGAACCCGAAGTACCACCGGTACACGCCCGCCGGCGGTCTGCCCGAGCTGAAGGCCGCGATCGCCGCGAAGACGCTGCGCGACTCCGGCTACGAGGTCGACCCCTCGCAGGTCCTGGTGACCAACGGCGGCAAGCAGGCCATCTACGAGGCCTTCGCCGCGATCCTCGACCCGGGTGACGAGGTCATCGTCCCGGCGCCGTACTGGACGACGTACCCCGAGTCGATCCGTCTCGCCGGTGGTGTCCCGGTCCCGGTCGTGGCCGACGAGACGACCGGGTACCGCGTCTCCGTGGAGCAGCTGGAGGCGGCGCGCACCGAGCGCACCAAGGTCGTCCTGTTCGTGTCGCCGTCGAACCCGACGGGCGCGGTCTACAGCGAGGCCGACGCCGAGGCGATCGGCCGCTGGGCCGTCGAGCACGGCCTGTGGGTCCTCACGGACGAGATCTACGAGCACCTGGTCTACGGGGACGCCAAGTTCACGTCCCTGCCGGCGCTCCTGCCCGAGCTGCGCGACAAGTGCATCGTCGTGAACGGCGTCGCCAAGACGTACGCGATGACCGGCTGGCGCGTCGGGTGGATCATCGGCCCGAAGGACGTCGTGAAGGCCGCGACCAACCTGCAGTCGCACGCCACGTCGAACGTGTCGAACGTCGCGCAGATCGCCGCGCTCGCCGCCGTGTCCGGCGACCTGACGGCCGTCGCCAAGATGCGCGAGGCCTTCGACCGCCGCCGCAAGACCATCGTGCGCATGCTGAACGAGATCGACGGCGTGTTCTGCCCCGAGCCCGAGGGCGCCTTCTACGCGTACCCGTCGGTGAAGGAGCTGCTCGGCAAGGAGATCCGCGGCAAGCGTCCGCAGGACTCCGTCGAGCTGGCCGCGCTGATCCTGGAGGAGGCCGAGGTCGCGGTCGTCCCGGGTGAGGCCTTCGGCACGCCGGGCTACCTGCGTCTGTCGTACGCCCTGGGCGACGAGGACCTGGTCGAGGGTGTCTCGCGAATTCAGAAGCTGCTCGCCGAGGCGCGCGACTGACGCGTCTTCCGCGTGATGCGGGCCGTCTCCGGGGTTCCCGGGGGCGGCCCGTTTTTTCGTCCGGATCCTCGGTTCGGATTTTCGTTCGGACAAGGCCACGAAGGGGGAAAGCCGCTTCCCCGGCGGCGGGTGTGTGCGGCAAGATCCTCGAATGGAGCGTGTACCACGTGATGTAAGGCAGCTGCCCAAGGCCCATCTTCATCTGCACTTCACCGGGTCGATGCGGCCCACGACCCTGCTCGAACTCGCCGACAAGTACGGCGTCAGGCTGCCCGACGCCCTGACCGGGACCGAGCCACCGAAGCTTCGGGCCACCGACGAGCGCGGCTGGTTCCGTTTCCAGCGGCTCTACGACGCCGCGCGGTCCTGCCTGCGCGAGCCCGAGGACATTCAGCGGCTGGTCCGCGAGGCCGCGCTGGAGGATCTCGCGGACGGGTCGGGGTGGCTGGAGATCCAGGTCGACCCGACGTCGTACGCGCCGCGGCTCGGGGGCCTGATCCCGGCCCTGGAAGTCATCCTGGACGCCGTCGAGACCGCCTCGCGCGACACGGGCCTCGGCATGCGGGTCCTGGTGGCCGCGAACCGCATGAAGCATCCGCTGGACGCGCGCACGCTGGCCCGCCTTGCCGTGCGGTACGCGGACCGCGGCATTGTCGGCTTCGGGCTCTCCAACGACGAACGGCGGGGCATGGCGCGGGACTTCGACCGCGCGTTCGCCATCGCCAGGGAGGGCGGCCTCCTTGCCGCGCCGCACGGCGGCGAGCTGACCGGCCCCGCCTCCGTACGCGACTGCCTGGACGACCTGGAGGCGGCGCGGATCGGGCACGGGGTGCGGGCCGCCGAGGACCCGCGGCTCCTGAAGCGGCTCGCGGACCGGGGGGTGACCTGCGAGGTCTGTCCCGCCTCCAATATCGCACTCGGCGTCTACGAGAAGCCCGAGGACGTACCCCTGCGCACTTTGTTCGAGGCAGGGGTGCCGATGGCGCTCGGCGCCGACGACCCGCTCCTGTTCGGCTCGCGTCTGGCCGCCCAGTACGAGATCGCGCGCCGGCACCACGACTTCGACGACGCCGAACTGGCCGAACTGGCGCGGCAGTCGGTGCGCGGTTCGGCGGCGCCGCAGGACATCAAGGCGAAGCTGCTGTCGGGAGTCGACGACTGGCTGACCGCCGCCCCCTGAGCAGGCCCAGCACGTCTGTCACTCCGGCAGGGTCGACGACCTGACCGCCAGCGGAACGTACTTGGGGTCGAACATCAGGTTCCACCGGTCCTCGCTGATGAGGGTGCCGTTCACCGCGAAGGCCGGGGTGCCGGGCGCCTTGTCGGCCTCGTAGGCCCTCTCGGAGGCGGTGACGAAGGAGCGGTACTTCATGCCCTTCACCGCCGCGTCGAACTCGGCGCCGCGCAGGCCCTTCACCCGCGAGGCCATGCGGAGCAGGAACGCGTCGGTGTAGCCGTCGACGGCCTCCTCGGGCTGCTCCTGGAAGAGGAGGTCGTGGTACTCGACGAACTTCCCCTTTTCCAGTGCGGCCCGCAGCGCGTTGGCCGCCTTCTTCGAGCCCTTGCCGCCGAGCCGGTCGTCGAGGAACGACGCCAGGGTGTACTCGGTCCTGACCTCGCCGTGGAGGGTCATCTTCCGCAGCGCGCCGGCGCCGCCGTCCTGCTCGAAGTCACCGCAGACGGGGCAGCGCAGGTCCTCGTAGAGCCGTACGACGGTGTCCGGCTTCGATGACCCGACGACGACCGTCGTGCCGTCGGCCGCGAGGTGTTCGGGCAGCTGCCCGGAGCTCGCAAACCGCTCGGGCTTCTTGGCGTCGGCCGCGTCCCCGTCGGCCGATCCCCGACCGCACCCCGCGGCGAGTACTCCCGTCAGCGCCGCCACCAGCACCGGTATGGCGGCCCGGCGCCCTCTTCCACGCAGCATGATCTTGCCCCTCCCCAGAAAGAGTGGGGACTCTATGCGATCCCTGTGAGCAGGGTGCGGGCGAGGCCCGCGGCGAACTCGTCCAGCGGCTGCGGGGGCTTGCGGTCGGGGGCCATGTCGTACGCGAACGCGCGCTGGGCGCAGGCTCCGAGGAGGAGGGACGCGGCAGCGTAGGTGTCGGCGTCACGGCTGACGCGGCCCGCGTCCTGCTCGGATCTGAGGTAGGCGTCCAGGCCCTGGATCGGGCGGTGGGGGCCCGTGCCCATCTCGCGCAGCGCCTCCTCGTGACGGCGCTTGAGCTGGGGTTCCGCGTACAGGGAGGCGGCCATCGGGAAGGTCTGCTCGTAGAAGAGGGCGGCCTCGCGGGCGATCTCCGTGAGGTTCTCCTCGACGCTCTTCGCGCCCGGTTCCTTGGACAGCTCGGCCAGGAGCGGTCCGAGCTTGGGCAGCCGCTCGCTGAGAACGGTCACGAACAGCTCTTCCTTGTTCGCGAAGTACTTGTAGAGCGCCGCTTCCGAACAGTCCGCCGCCTTGGCGATCTCCTTGGTGGTGGCGCGGGCGAGGCCGATGCTCAGCATGAGTTCATGGGCGGCGTCGACGATGCGGACCCGGGCCGGCTTCTGATGCATGCGGGCTCCAACCGAGCTTGACGAGCGGGTGAGTGTCCACTCACTCTAGGGGTGAGTGAACACTTACCCACCCTAGGAGGGTGTGCCATGAGGATCACCGTTTTCGGAGCGACCGGCGGTATCGGCCAGGAGATCGTCCGGCAGGCATTGGCATCGGGCCATCAGGTCACCGCGGTGGTCCGTGACCCCGCGCGGTTCACGGTGACGGGCGCGGGCCTGGAGGTGTTCCGGGCGGATGTGCGGGACCCCGAGGCGCTGCGCCCCGCGGTCGCCGGGCGCGACGCGGTCCTGTCCGGGCTCGGCGCTCGCAGGCGCGCCGACGCGGGCATCGCGGCCGAGCTGACCCGGTCGGTGCTGGGCGCGGTGGAGACCGAGGACGTACGGCGTCTGCTCGTCGTGAGCGCGGCGCCGGTCGGCCCCGAACCCGAGCGCTCACCGCTCGTCGACCGCGCCATGCTCGGCGTCATCAACTCGCTGCTCAAGCCCGTCTACGACGATCTGCGGGCCATGGAGGGCGAGCTCGCGGCCAGCGCCACGGACTGGACCTCCGTACGCCCGCCGAAGCTCACGAACAAGCCGCTCACGGGCACGTACCGGACCGTGGTCGGCGGGAATCCGCGCAGCGGCCGAAGCATCTCGCGGGCCGACGTGGCCCACGCGATGCTGGCGATGGTCGACGATCCCGCGACGGTGAAGCAGGGCGTGGGGGTCGCCTACTAGCGGGTCACGGGCGGGTCAGAGGGCAGGCCAGAGGGCGTGTCAGAGGGTCACGCCCACCGTGACCGGCTCGTTGACCAGCGTCACACCGAAGGCGTCGTGGACGCCGGCCACGACCTCGCGGGCGAGCGCGAGGAGGTCGTCGGTGGTCGCCTCGCCGCGGTTGGTGAGGGCGAGCGTGTGCTTGGTGGAGATACGGGCGGGCCCGCTGCCGTAGCCCTTGGTGAAGCCCGCCTTGTCGATGAGCCAGGCCGCCGAGGTCTTCACTCGGGCCTCGCCGGCCGGGAAGGCGGGCGGGGCGGTGTCGGGGCCGAGACGGTCCGCCACGCGCGCGTGGAAGGCGGCGAACTCCTCCTCGGTGAGGATCGGGTTGGTGAAGAACGACCCGGCCGACCAGGTGTCGTGGTCTTCGGGGTCGAGCACCATGCCCTTGCCCGCACGCAGCTTCAGGACGGTCTCGCGCGCGAGGGCCGCGGGGACCCGGTCGCCCGCCTCGACGCCGAGGGTGCGCGCCGTCTCGGGGTACTTGACGGGGGCGCTCATGCCGCCCGCATCCTCGAGCCCGAACCGCACGCGCAGCACCACGAAGCGGTCGGGATCGGCCTTGAAACGGCTGTGCCGGTACGAGAACGCGCACTCCTCGTTCGGAATCGTGACCGTCTCGCACGTCTTCCGGTCGTACGCGATCACTTCCGTGATCGTCGACGAGACCTCCTGGCCGTAGGCGCCCACGTTCTGGATCGGCGTGGCGCCGGCGGAGCCGGGGATTCCGGCGAGGCACTCGATGCCCGCGAGGCCGGCCTCGACGGTGCGGGCGACCGCGTCGGTCCACACCTCGCCGGCCGCGAGCTCAAGGCTCCCACCGTCGAGCGAGAAGCCTTTCGTGGCGATCCGCAGGGCCGTACCCGCGAAGCCCTTGTCGCCGATGACCAGGTTGCTGCCACCGCCGACGATCAGCAGCGGGGTGCCCGTCGCATCGGCCTCACGGACGGCGGCGATCACCTCGTCGTCGGTCGTCGCCGTCAGCAGCCGTGCCGCGGGGCCGCCGAGACGGAAGGTGGTCAGGGGGGCGAGGGGGGCATCGTGGAGTTCCTGCACGCGCTCAAGAGTACGAGAACGACCCCACCGGTCGTGGCGGGGCCGTTCTCGTACGCACTCGGGGTCCTGCTCGCCTGTGGTCCTGGGCGGCGCGCGGATCACGTCAGGCGCCGCAGCGCCTCCGCCCAGTCGAGCGGCAGCTCGTCCGTGGTGGTCTGCCAGCGCACGAACTTCGCGTCCTTCATCTGTGAGCGCAGACCACCGGCCGTGGGGCCGTGGGGCGCCGAGCCCGCGAAGCGCTTCAGCGCGTCGGGCGACTCCCAGGCGGACAGGGTCCAGAAGGTCCGCCGCAGGGGCGCCGCCTTCACGGAGGCCCCGTACGCGCCGGGTGCCTTGCTCACCTGGCGCCAGACAGAGGGGGTCTTCGCGAAGAAACGGAGGGCTCCCCACAGGGTGCGGGTCTCGAAGCGGGAGGCCATGACGTGGACCTCGGCGCCGGCCGGCGGGGTGTTCGGGACGGTCCAGGGCAGCGTGGGCATGACGTGCTCCTTCGGGGAGTGCCGGTTCGATGCGGGGCGTTCTCAGTGCGAGGCGGTCTCCAGGACCTGGGCGGACTCGGGCTCGGGCTCGCTCTTGAGTCCCTCGGCCGCGCGCCGGCGGGAGGGGATGAACAGAGCCGCGGCTCCCGCGACGGCCACCGTGGCCGCACCCACCCACAGCGCGGGCCGGACGCCGTCCACGAAGTTCTGCGCGGGCTCGTAGCCGCCCTGCGCCGCGAAGATCGACGACATCACGGCGATACCGAGCGCTCCGCCCACCTCGCGCAGCGCGTTGTTCGTGCCGGACGCGATGCCCTGTTCCTGCGGACGGACGCTGGACATGACCAGGTTGGAGGCGGGGGCGAAGTAGAGCGACATCCCGATGCCGTTGATGATCAGGGCGGGCAGCTGGGCGGTGTACGAGGCGTCGACGGCGATCACGGAGGCGTAGTAGGCGAGGCCCGCGGCCTGGAGGAAGAGGCCCGTGGCGACGACCAGGCGGCCGCCGATCCGGTCGGAGAGGTACCCCGCGATCGGCGAGACGAGCATCGGCATGCCGGTCCAGGGCAGCATCCGCAGGCCCGCCTCGGTGGGCGAGTAGCCGAGGACGCCCTGCATGTACTGGCTGAGCAGGAAGATCGAGCCGAACATCCCGAGGAACATCAGCAGGCTGGCCGCGTTGATCCCGGCGAAGGCACGGGAGCGGAAGAGGCGCATCGGCAGCATCGCGTTCCTGGCGCGGGTGCCGTGCAGGACGAAGGCGACGAGCAGGGCACCGCCGGCGAACAGGCCCAGCAGGACGAGCCCGCTGGTCCAGCCGTCGCGGGGCGCGCGGACCAGGGCGTACACGATGCCGAAGAGGCCGCTGCTGGCGAGCAGGGTGCCGACCAGGTCGAGCCGGGCGCCGGTGCCGTACGACTCGTGCAGGCGCAGCCGGGCGAGCGGGAGCAGGGCGAGGCCGAGCGGGACGTTCAGCCAGAAGATCCAGTGCCAGGAGACGTGCTCGGTGAGGCTGCCGCCGATCAGCGGCCCGCTCGCGACCGCGAGCCCGTTGACGGCGCCCCAGATCCCGTACGCCATCCCGCGCTTCGCCGCCGGGACGGCCGCGGTCAGCAGGGTGAGCGTCAGCGGCATCATGATCGCGGCGCCGGCGCCCTGGACCGCGCGGGCGGCGATCAGCGAGTCGATGCCGGGCGCCATGGCCGCGGCGGCGGACGCGCCGGTGAAGACGGTGAGGCCGACGAGGAAGAGCCGGCGGCGGCCGAACCGGTCCCCCAGGGCCGCGCCGAACATCAGCAGCACGGCGAAGGTGAGCGTGTAGGCGCTGACCGTCCACTCCAGGTCGTCGAGCGCTCCGCCGAGGTCGTTGCGGATGGAGGGCAGAGCGGTGGTGACGACGAGGTTGTCGAGGGCCGCCATGAATCCGGCGACGCTGGTGATGACGAGGGCCCAGACGGCTCCCCCGCGGCGTGCTGCCTGCTGTGACATCGTTCCCCCAGAACGGTGGTTAGTTATTGATGACTAACTTTCATGGGCGCGAAAAGGCCAAGACCCTCCCCGGACACCCACCCCTGGTTCCCTGTAATCAGTTGCTGACTACCGCTAGTGCTCCAGGCTCCCCTTGGCGCGAGCCGATGGATACAGCCCCTCCCAGATCCGGTGCTCCGGGGGGAACCCCATGGAGACCAGGACATTGATCAGCATTCCGTAGGCCATGAACGTCGTCGTCACGTCCACGTCCGCCCCCAGAGGCAGATGCGCCGCCTCCCAGAGCTTCATCCACTCGGCGCGGACCGCCTCGCCGAACTCGTGGTCACCGGCCGCCTCGGCGGCGGCGACCGCGACGTACACCTGCATCTGCATCATGAGCCGCTCGGGTTCCTTGGCGATGACATCGGTGTACGCGTTCGCCATGGCGCCCAGGGCTTCCTCGCCCTCCAGCCCTTCGGCGGCCTCGGCGAAGAGCCGCGTCGCGTCCTGTACGCAACGGGTCGCCGCCGCGAGGAAGATGGCCTTCTTCCCCGGGAAGAGCCGGAACAGATACGGCTGCGAGACACCCACCCGCTTGGCGATCGCCTCAGTAGAGGTGCCGTAGTAGCCACCCCTGGCGAACTCGCTCATCGCCGCACGGATGACGCTCTCACGCCGCTCTTCTGCGCTCATCCTGACCATGGGGCTAAGTTAGTGGTCAATCACTACCTATGTCAAGCGTCACATCCCGGCTCCCGCGAAGGCGTACGAGTCCTGCCTACGAGTAAGGGGCACCCCGCAATGGAGGGTGCCCCTTACTCAGGTTCCTACGGAGCAGCCGTTACGCCAGCTGCACAACCGCCCGCGACATGCCGAGCACCTTCTGGCCCGCGCTCGTCGCGACGAGGTCGACGCGGACGCGGCCGTCGTCGAGCTTGGCGGCGACCTTGCCGCTGACCTCGATCGTGGCGCCCTTGTCGTCGTTCGGGACGATGACGGGCTTGGTGAAGCGCACGCCGTACTCCACGACGGCGGCCGGGTCACCGACCCAGTCGGTCACGACGCGGATCGCCTCGGCCATGGTGAACATGCCGTGGGCGATGACGTCCGGGAGCCCGACCTCGACCGCGAACTTCTCGTTCCAGTGGATCGGGTTGAAGTCCCCGGAGGCGCCCGCGTACTGCACGAGCGTGGCGCGGGTCACGGGGAACGCCTGGGCCGGCAGCTCCGTGCCGATCTCCACATCCGCGTACTGAATCGTCGTCGTCATGGTCACGCCCCCTCGGCCGCGCGCGACACGAGCTTGGTGTAGGCGGTCACGACGTGCTCGCCGGCCTCGTCGTGGACCTCGCCGCGAATATCCAGGATGTCGTTGCCCGCAAGGGACTTGATCGCCTCGATCGTCGAGGTCACGGTGAGCCGGTCACCGGCGCGCACCGGGCGCGTGTACGCGAACTTCTGGTCGCCGTGCACGACGCGGCTGTAGTCGAGGCCCAGCTGCGGGTCATCGATCACCTGGCCCGCGGCCTTGAACGTGATGGCGAACACAAAGGTCGGCGGAGCGATCACATCGGAGTGGCCGAGCGCCTTGGCCGCCTCCGGATCGACGTAGGCGGGATTGGCGTCCCGCACCGCCTCCGCGAATTCACGGATCTTCTCCCGGCCGACCTCATAGGGGTCGGTGGGCGGGTAGGACCGTCCCACGAAGGACTGGTCGAGCGCCATGGACTCGGCACCTCCTGGATTTGCGCTGTTGCCGGATGTTGCCGGATCTTACGGCCGGCCGCCCACACGCGATAACGACATGAGGCCGCCCCCTCGAAAGGGGACGGCCTCATGTACGAGCCTGAGTTAGCGCGTTTCGCGGTGCGCCGTGTGCTGGTTACAGCGCGGGCAGTGCTTCTTCATCTCAAGACGGTCCGGGTCGTTACGCCGGTTCTTCTTGGTGATGTAGTTCCGCTCCTTGCACTCCACGCAGGCCAGCGTGATCTTCGGGCGGACGTCGGTGGCAGCCACGTGAGTGCTCCTTGGACGGACGGTTGACGGATGAACGCATGAATAGTAGCCGACCGGAGGACCGACCCCACAATCGGCTACTGTGTGTAGCGGTGACCGGACTTGAACCGGTGACACAGCGATTATGAGCCGCTTGCTCTACCGACTGAGCTACACCGCTTTGATGCGATGCCCCTCACCCGAAGGTGAGGGAACTTCACACCAGAGCCCCAATACGGAATCGAACCGTAGACCTTCTCCTTACCATGGAGACGCTCTACCGACTGAGCTATTGGGGCGAGCGATGAAGACATTACACGCTCGCCTGCCGATCGCCCAAATCCGTTTCGCGGCCGCCGCCCAGGGGCAGGACCGCGGCCCTTCCGGAGCCGCAACAGCCGCCCACGGCCGCCTCATCAGCACCGCGCACCACAGCAGTACGACTATTGCGCTCCTCCGCGAAGCGGGCCTGCCGCAGCTCTAGGCTCGACCCGCGCTGCGTGATCTTGTACGCCCCTCCAGGCCCGCCCCGGTCCGGGGCGGGCCCCGCCCACGCGGCCGCCGCCCCCGAACCTCAGGAGCGCGATGCCCGACAGCCAGCCGCAGCACCCCCACTCCCCCGGCAACGACTCCACCGCCGAGGGCACCGCCCTCCTCCTGTGCGGCGCCAGGCTCACCGACGGCCGGACCGTGGACGTGCGGCTGGACAACGGGCGCATCGAGGCCGTCGGCACGGTCGGCAGCCTCACCGCCCGCTCCACGCGCGTGGACCTCGGCGGCTACGTCCTGCTCCCCGCCCCCGCCGAACCCCACATCCATGGCGACACGGCACTGTCCGCGGAGACGGAGGGGCCGGTGTCGTACGACGGGCCCGACGTACAGCGGCGGGCCACCGAGGCCGCGCTGCTCCAGCTCGGGCACGGGGCCACCGCGCAGCGCGCGCATGTGCGGATCGGGGATGTGCAGGGCCTCGGCCCGATGGAGGCGGTACTCCAGGCACGGCGGTCGCTGCGCGGCCTGACCGATCTGCGGACCGTGGCGATGCCCCGGCTCCTGACGGGCCTCGCGGGGGCCGACGGCCTGTCGATGCTGCGGGACGCGGTGAAGATGGGCGCGTCCGTGGTGGGTGGTTGCCCGGATCTCGACCCCGACCCGACCGGCCACGTGGAGGCGGTCCTGGAGGTCGCGGCGGAGCACGGCTGCGCGGTGGATCTGCATACGGACGGCGGCGATCCGGCCCGGCTCGGGCGGATCGCGACGATGACCGGAGGGCTGCGTCCCGGCGTCACGATCGGGCCGTGCGGCGGGCTCGGGCGGCTGCCGCGCGAGGTCGCCGCGCGCACCGCCGACCAGCTCGCCGCCGCGGGCGTCACGGTGGTCTGCCTGCCGCAGGGCGGCTGCGCGGGCGTCGACGGGCGCGGCACGGCTCCCGTACGGCTCCTGCGGGCGGCCGGGGTGCGGGTCGCCGCGGGCAGCGGGGCACTGCGCGACATGGCGAACCCGGTGGGCCGCGGCGATCCCCTGGAGGCCGCGTACCTGCTGGCCTCGCGCTACGGGCTGCGCCCCGAGGAGGCGTACGACTGCGTCAGCGGGGCGGCGCGGGCCGCGCTCGGGCTGCCCGAGGTGCGGGTGGAGGCGGGCTTCCCCGCGGAGCTCATCGCCGTACGCGGCGACCGGCTCGCGGGTGCCCTCTCGCTGGGGTACAGCCGGGTCGTGGTGCATTGGGGGCGGGTGGTGGCGCGCACCAGTGCGGTGCGGGAGTACTGCGACTCGGCGACGCTCGATCTGCCGCGGCAGGGGCGGGCGGGTAAGCCGCTGGAGGGCGGGGGCGGCGGGCAGAACTGAAGAGACCCGCCCGCACGCGGGACCCCTTCATTTTCCTGCCGGCCCCTCTGCCGCTTCAGCTCCTGTCGGCCCATCTGCCGCCCCCACGCGCGGCATTGACGAACTGTCGAACTGTCAGAAGCCGCCCATAGGGGCACCCGACATGAACGGGTTGCCGCGGGCGAGGTCGCCGAGCGGGACCTCGGTCGCGCCGGACGGTGCGCTGATGTCGCCCGCCTTGCCGAACTTGAGCACCAGCGGGACCTTCGCGCCCTTCTTGCCGTCGGCGAGGGCCGCGAGGTCGAAGGAGATCTTCGACAGCGCGCCGTTGGTGATCGAGAAGTCGACGGCGACCTTCTTGGCCGGGGCGCCCTTGAGGTCCTTGGCGGTGGGGAATCCGGCGCCGGGCGGCAGCTCGTCCTTCAGGGGGCCGAGCTTGTCGAAGAGGTCCGTCAGGAGCTCACGGAAGGACGCCTTGGCGACGATGCGCTCCGTGCCGTCCTCGGTGCCGGCGCTGCGGAGGGTGACGTCGTCGGCGATGACGCCGCGCAGGGCCTTGAGCACCTTCCGCTGGGCCTTCTCGTCCAGCCCGCCGGAGCCCTTGGCATGGTTGGATCCCTTGCCCGAGGTGCTCTTCCTGAACTCCGAGAGGTCCACCTTGACCCACTCGCCTTCGAGGGCCTTCGCGAGCCCCTCCTCGCCCTTCGGCAGGTCCTTCGGCGAGGGGAGGGGGAAGCCCATGAGCTCCGACGTCTTCTGCATGTCGAGGCGGAAGTAGACGAAGTCCCCGGCGAGCCGGTACTCGGCCAGGGTGCCGCCCGGGACCGACACCTTCATGCCCATCCCGACGAAGTCCTTCTCGCCCGACTCGGACAACGGCTTCTTCGACCGTACGGAGAAGGTGACGTGGGCACCGGCGAAGGTCTTGGCGATCGTCGGCGGCATGGCCTCGTCGCCCTGTCCGCCGGCCAGCTCCATGAGCGCGTCCGGCTTCGCGTCGAGGCCCAACTCGAAGGAGAGCGACTTCTGTTCGCCGAGCCTGTCGGCGGCCTTGTCGATCTTCTGACCTGCCGTCAGGTTCTCGACAGTGCCGCAGGCGGAGGTGGTCGCGAGCAGCAGTGCGGCGCAGCCGGCCGCGGTGAGGGTGGTGGTGCGTATGGCGCTGATGTCTGACTCCCGCAGAGGTCCGATGAGAGACCCGGCGGCCGTCGGCCGCACGGGTCGCTGAGGAGACCCGCGAGGCACGTACAAGGTTGCGCGGCGAACGGGGGCGGCCCGGCGTACGGTCGGAAGCATGCGCATTGTCATCGCTGGGGGTCATGGTCAGATCGCGCTGCGGCTCGAGCGTCTGCTCGCCGCACGCGGAGACGAGGTCGCGGGCATCATCCGCCGTGCCGAGCAGGCGGACGACCTGCGGGAGGCCGGGGCCGAGCCCCTTGTGTGCGACCTGGAATCGGCGTCCGTGGAGGAGGTCGCCGGGCTTCTGGAGGGCGCGGACGCGGCGGTGTTCGCGGCCGGCGCGGGGCCCGGCAGCACGGCGGGGCGCAAGGACACGGTGGACCGCGCCGCGGCCGTGCTGTTCGCGGACGCCTCGGAGCGGGCCGGGGTGCGGCGGTACGTCGTGGTGTCGTCGATGGGCGCGGACCCGGCCCATCAGGGGGACGAGATCTTCGACGCGTATCTGCGGGCGAAGGGCGAGGCGGACGCGTCCGTACGGGCCCGGACCGGACTCGACTGGACGATCGTGCGTCCCGGGATGTTCACGAACGACGCGGGCACCGGACTCGTACGCCTGGAGGCGTCCACCGGGCGGGGTCCGGTGCCGCGGGACGACGTGGCGGCGGTGCTCGCGGAGCTGGTGGAGACGCCCGCCACCGCGGGGCTGACGCTGGAGCTGATCTCCGGGTCGGCGCCGGTGACGGTGGCGGTCAAGTCGATCGCGGGGAACTGAGCGCGGTTCAGAAGAGCGGGAGCTGGCCGGGCGCGACCGGGACCACGTACCCGTCGAGGGACGGCTGCGCGGCGCCGAGCTGCGCGGGCCTGCGGGAGCCGGGGCAGGACACGAGCTCGCCCGCGCTGCGGGCCCCGGGCGGGTCGTGGCGGGCGAAGCGGCCGGCCACGACGGCGATGTCGCGGCGGCACTCGGGGCAGTTTCTGCGGCGAGACGCCGACGGTACGGACATGCGATCAGTCTGCGCCACGGGCCTCGTCCACGCCCCGTCCGGACACATCCCGCGCCCCCTGAGCCGCCGGACACCCCCAGTAGGGTGGGGCGCGACAGCACCTCATGAACCGGAGCAAGGAGCAGACGTGAGCGAGTCGGCGTCTAACGGCCTGCAGCAGGAGATCGCCAGGGAGCTCCAGGTCGCCGAGACCTTCGAGGCCGAACCCGAGATCGAACGCCGGGTGGCCTTCCTCACCGATCGGCTGACCTCCACCGGGCTGCGCTCCCTCGTGCTCGGCATCAGCGGCGGCGTCGACTCCACCACCGCCGGCCGGCTGTGCCAGCTCGCAGTCGAGCGGGCCCGGGCCGCCGGGCACGAGGCGCGGTTCTACGCGATGCGGCTGCCCTACGGGGTCCAGGCCGACGAGCACGACGCCCAGCTCGCGCTCTCCTTCATCCGGGCCGACCACGTGCTGACCGTGGACATCAAGCCCGCCAGCGACGCCGCGCTCGAGGCCTCAGTGGCCGCGGACGTGAGCTTCCGCGACGAGGGTCACCAGGACTTCGTGCACGGCAACATCAAGGCCCGGCAGCGCATGGTCGCCCAGTACGCGGTGGCCGGCGCGCACAGCGGCCTGGTCGTCGGCACGGACCACGCCGCCGAGGCGGTCTCCGGCTTCTTCACCAAGTTCGGCGACGGCGCCGCCGACCTCGTCCCGCTGACCGGCCTGACCAAGCGCCGGGTGCGCGCCGTCGCGGACGCGCTGGGTGCGCCCGCCGAGCTGGTGTGGAAGGTCCCGACGGCCGACCTGGAGACCCTCGACCCGGGCAAGGCCGACGAGGACGCGCTCGGGGTCACCTACGACGACATCGACGACTTCCTGGAGGGCAAGCCGGTGGACGGGCGGGCCTTCGAGACAATCGTCCACCGCTACCGCCTCACCGACCACAAGCGCCAACTCCCCATCGCTCCCTAGCGGGCACTGCGTGGGGGCCGTAGGTACGAGACCGTCTGTCCGACGCGGTCTCGTAACCCCCTCACGGGCCTCGGAATACAGAGAACCCCCTCCGAACTACGTTTCCGTAGTTCGGAGGGGGTTCTCCACCATGTGGCGGCGCCAGGATTCGAACCTGGGAAGGCTGAGCCGGCGGATTTACAGTCACCCGACTGTGGTTAGTCGATATGACCGCTTACCTGCGGCGTAGTAGCAAACCGGCACCTAGGCAGCCGTTATGCATCCTGTTCGCGTGAACCGACAGGACTGAGGGCGTTGAAACGGGCCTCGTGCGTTGGTCGCCGCTGCGACGAGGGATGCGCCGGGGCCCGTTTCTGATGTTCGTCGATCAGGTCGGAGTCGGGTGGGGTGGGTCAGAAGCAGCCGGGGCCGGTGGAGGGGTTGAAGCAGGCGTTGAAGCCGGGGCCGCCGTCGTTGGTGTTGGTGCCGGGGCCGCCGAGGAGCGCGTCGTTGCCGGGACCGCCGAGGAGGGCGTCGTTGCCGTTGTTGCCGTTCAGGTTGTCGGTGCCGTTGCCACCTTCGATGCGGTCGTTGCCGTCGCCGCCGGACAGCACGTCGTTGCCGTCGCCGCCGCAGATGAGGTCGTTGCCACCGCGGCCGTCGACCACGTCGTTGCCACCGAGAGCGAAAATCACGTCATTGCCGGGAGTGCCGATCAGGACGTTGCTGCCGTTGGTGCCGGTGATGGTGGGCGTGGCGGTCGCGCAGGTGGGGGGCGCCGGGTCGTAGGTGATGGTCACCACGGCCGGCCCCGCGGCGGGTGCGGAGGTACCACCCGTGGGGACGCGGTTCGACGCACCACCGCCGCCACCGGGACCGAAAGCAGCGATAGGAGCGTTCTGGATGGTGCTGCAGCCTCCGCCGCCGCCTCCACCGAACCAGCCGCCCCCGCCTCCACCCGCCCCGAAGGCGCCTCCGCCGTTACCGCCCGCACCGCCCGTGCCCGGAGTGCCGGACGTACCGCCGCCGCCGGGGCATACGGCTCCGCCCGCGCCGCCGGCGGTCTGGGTTCCGCCGCCGCCGCCCTGGCCGCCGCTGTTCGTTCTGCTGCCGCCGGGCGTACCGGTGTTTCCGGCGTTTCCGCCCTTGGCCTCCGGGACGGGGAAATTGGACAAGGGGCTGCTTCCGCCGCCGCCTCCGCCGCCCGCGACGATGAGGCGGGGGTCGGTGGCGGGGACGCCGGTCAGGGTGCAGCCGGGGCCCGCCGAGCTGCAGGTGCGGACATCGCTGGATCCGCCGCCGGCACCGCCTGTACTCGCCGGTCCGCCGCCGGCGCCCCCACCCGTGCCAACATTGACATAGAGGGTGGTCGTGCTCGGCGGCACCGTGACGGTGCCGGTGACGGTGGCGCCGTTGCCTCCTGCGCCGCCGTTGGGTCCGTTCTGGCCTGCGGCGCCGGTGGCGGTGACGGTCAGTTGGGTGACGCCGGACGGAACGGTGAAGGGCTGGTTGGCGCCGGCGTTGAAGGTGACCGTCACGGGCGCCGCCTCGGCGGGGGTGGCCGTGTGCACCACCAGTGCTGCCGGCAGTGCCACCGTGGCGAGCAGGACGGCAGCACGCTTTGCCGGGCGCCGCCGCTCACCCGCGGCTCCGGCGCCACGTCGAGGGAACATGGCGTGTTGCAGGGTCGGTCTCACGATGGGGACTCCTCGACAAAGAGCGCGGCACTCAGGGCGTGCCACGGACGTCGGTTGGTGTTCAGGCCCCTGCCGGGACCGCCCGACGATCAAGCCACACGCACCCTGTGCGGCCGTACAGACACACCGTCATACCGCCCGCGATCCACCGACCAGACGCTGCCGACCCCGAACTCGGTCCTGTGATCCGTTGTCAAGTGGACCGATGCCCTGCCAGGTCATCCCGCCCCACCAGAGGAACAGGGATCCCTCCGCTGCTGGTCACCTGATCCGCCGGACAGGCCCTGGAGATCCCGTCCACGCGCCGTCCACGCGCTCTGAGACGGAGCGTTCGAGACCGAGAGAGCGAGACAGTCCCACCCCCCACGGGAGGGCAAAAGAAAAGGTCCCCGACCTGCTGAAACAGCAGGTCGGGGACCTTTTACCTTCCAGTGGCGGCGCCAGGATTCGAACCTGGGAAGGCTGAGCCGGCAGATTTACAGCGGGCTCCGTTCGCCCGGTGTGACCAGCGCGTTCGCTCGAACTTGACGCTGCCGGGGGACGCCTGGGGGAACGGCATCCGTTCCTTAGACGCCTCACCCGGGTAGGGCTCGCTCACAACGTGCATTGAACGTACGCGATCACGCATGTTGCTGGTTGCTCTGAGGCAACTGGCAATGACTGGCCGGAGGGGGCGGGTTCGTGGATCCGGAGATGGCTGTGCTGGCAGGTACGGCGGGGACAACCTTGGTGACGTTGTTGACGACCGAGGTATGGCAACGCGCCAGGGACGGTGTCGCCTCGCTGTGGCGCCGTGCTGAGCCAGAGCGGGCCGGAGTGATTTCCGCCGAGCTCGAAGTGACCCGAAGAGAGTTGCTGGCTGCACAGGCTGGCGGCGATCTCGAATCCCCCAGCGAACTGGGTGCGGAATGGCAGGGCCGTATACGGCGACTGCTCGCAGCACACCCCGAGGAAACAGAGGCGCTGCGGACGCTGCTCAACGAACTGGCCCCGTACACGTCCGCAGAGTCGTCGGTGACACAGCACGCCACCGCCTCCGGTCATGCGCGGGTCTACCAGGCGGGCCGGGACCAGAACTTCGGCCACCGATGAGCAGCCACAACGACGCCCGGGCCGATGGCCAGGGTCGCGTCTACCAAGCCTCCGGCGACCAGCACATCACTGAGCACCACCACCACACGCCCGATTGGTCGGGTCCGGACTCCGTACGCCGCCCAACGGTCGGCCGCATCCCCGTGGTACTCCGCGACCGCGTCGGAGAGATGGGCCGTCTGCACGCCGCCGTCGAGCCCAGCGTCGGCAACAGCGTCTACGTCCTCCACGGCCTAGGCGGTTGTGGCAAAACCGCCGTTGCCTACGCACTCTTCCAGCACGCCACCAACCAGGAGGGCCGAATCGGGCTGTGGGTCAACGCTTCCGACCCCGCCTCCCTGCGCGCCGGCATGCTCGCCGTCGCAGCCGACCGCGGAGCCACCGACGGTGAACTGGTGGGAGCACGCAGCGGACTACGTCCCGCCGCTGATCTCGTTTGGCACTACCTCGACCGCTCCGACCAACCCTGGCTCCTGGTCCTCGACAACGCCGATAACCCCGCCATCCTTCGTGACGGCGGCTGGCTGCGTAGCAGCCCCACTGGCACCGTGGTCGTCACGACCCGGCAAGCAGCGGCTCACTGGTGGCCCGGGGCGGAGCTACTCCAATTCGGTGTGCTCCCACGTGAGGAGGCCGCCCTTGTACTCCGCGACCTCGCTCCGCATGCCGGATCGATCGAAGACGCCGCGGAGGTCGCTGACCGCCTCGGACGACTGCCTCTGGCGCTCACCCTCGCCGGCGGATTCCTCGCCCACCAGGTGATCGACCCATGGAGTCTGGCCGACTACGGCCGCCGACTCGACGGCAGCGCAGGTCTCGACCCCATCGAGCTCATCGAACAAGGCGCCACAGCTATCGGCGACGATTCTCGACACCTGCCCAGCCGCACCTGGCAGCTCTCCCTAGATGCCCTCGCCGCACAGGGCCGACCCGAAGCAGGTCATCTTCTGCGCCTACTCGCCTGCTGGTCCAATGACCCATTGCCGCTGTCAGTCCTGCTCGGGGCGGAACTCGGCCCGGCACTTCCGGCGTCTCACGTCGAATCGGCCCTGCGCGGGCTCATTGATCACTCCCTCACCGAGCTGGCGCCTGGGGAGACGCGCTGCCTGAGCACCCACGGCGTACTCCTCGACAGCGTGGCCCGAGCCACACCCGCTGACGAGCACGAGCAGCTCTCCGCCGCTGCGGCCCGCCTATGTCTCGCTCTATTGCCAGAGGTTCCTGACCGAGGGGCGCAGGACCCTCGGGTGAACCTGCTTGCACCACATGTGATCGCGCTATTGCGGAGAACAGCAAGTTGGGCGATCAGCCAATCGACAGTTGAAGCCGCAGCAGAGTGCGCTCTTCGGCTTGTTACTGCGGTTCATAGAGCTGGCGACTATACCTCGGCACTCAGCTTTAGCAGCGACGCCGTGGAGCTGCTAAAACCCCGTCTGGGCGAAGACAACATTTGGCTTATCAGACTGCGCCAACGTATAGGCCGGGACCTTTGTCGACTTGGGCGGTTTGAGGAATCAGAAGCCCTGTTACGGCAAATCCTGGAGGACTGCGAACGAGCGCTAGGCCCAGAAGCACCGGACACTCTAGCGGCTTGCAGAAGGCTAGCCAGTCCACTCGTCAACCTTGGCCAAAGACCGGATGCCACCTCACTCTTTCGGCGAGCAGCCGATGGATACGTTCGAGCACTCGGCCCCGTGCACCCCCTCACACTTCTCGCACGGTCGGGCGTCCTAGAAGTATCCCCGAAGTCGATAGACGTAGACGCAGGGTCGGACTTGGTGATGGAATGCCGTCGCGAACTCGGAGACGATCACACCATTACGCTCATCACGGAACTCAACTGTGCCTTTTCACTTAAGTGCGCGGGGCGACCGGAGGAAGCCTTACCGTACATTCGCTCCGCCTTTGCAAAGTTTGCGCGGCGCTTTGGCCCTGATTACCCCCTCGCATTTAATGCGAGGTCAACACTGGGCGCGATTCTGCATGTGCTCGGTCAAAACACTGAAGCAATCGAGCATCTAGAAGAAGTTGCAGAAGGCCGGACCAGGGTACTCGGACCGAACCATCCATGGACCATCTACGCCAAGGAACTCCTGAAGCAATATCGAGACTCACAGAGAGAATCTTGACATTGCATCGGCCTACCCAGTTTCTCAGCAAGGTGGGTGGTTCGGACCAACGGCCAGCGGCACGGAGGCAGGCAGTAATGCACGAAGTGACTGCCTCCGAACCCATGCGCCGGCAGACTTACTGCGGGCCGTCTCTCTACCTGCTGACCAGGCGTTCCCTGTGCGCGTGCGTCGCTTGGGGGACGCCTGGGGGGATCCAGGCTACCGGCGAGGAAAGCCAGCAGATTTACAGTCCCCACAGGCGAGTAGGTCTGAACTGCCTCTTTCCTGAGGGACTAGCGCATCGCCCCACGCTGGCCCCACTAGGTATGCGCGCTTAGAAGATGAGCATCTCCCGGGCATGCGCCTCCTAGTGGGTCAACCGATGGCGACGTCACGGTGACCTCGGATCCGGGGCAGGGGGTGTTCTCGGCATCAGGGGCAGCGGCACCCCGCCCTCCGACGCCTGAGGGGCGACGCCGGAGGTGACGCAACGTGCTGTACGTCGTCACGAGCACGCCGACTGAAGGCAGAGCGGCTTCCTCCAGGCCCGCCTGGCGGCGGGTCTTCAGGCTATGAGTGCCACACGGCACGCCACGCTCACCGACACCCGAGCACGCTGCTCACCGTCCGACCCCTGAGAGGGGGCCGGACGGTGATCGCGTCAGAATCTCGTCACTTGCTCCGGTGGGGCAGGCTGCAGGCTGCCCTACCCCGCGCCTTCCGGCGCCTCGCCGCGGCCAATCGTCATTGACCAGCGCACCGTTGACGGTGCTTGGACCGAGACCGTTCCCTTCTTCTCCACTCCGGTGACGCCAACCTGGTTGTAGGTGGTGGTGACTTCACCATCGACGCACTTCAGCGGGAAGCCGACCTTCACCGGATTCAGGGAGACCTTGATCTCCCCCTTGCCTTGGCATCGCACGGCAACGATGAGGTCTTTCCCCTTCTGGCCCCTTCGGTACTCGATGGTCCGCCCTCCACGAGTCCCGCTTTGCCGGCCGGCGACAGTCTCGGTCCCGTCCAACTCGGGCGGGATCTTCACCGACTCCCGTGTGGGCGTGGCGGGTTCGGACTTGCTGGGGGCAGCCGGTTTGGAGGCTTTACCGGAATCTGGGTGGTCGGGCGAGCAGGCAACTACAAGCGGCAGCATGACCGCAGGCAGAAGAGCCAGCCTCGCGAGGAGTCGCCGGGACATTAATGGGTCTCCCAGATGTACCAACCGATTCGGGTGGGCGTGTACAGCGTCGCCGGGCGCTTAACGCCCTTGGTGCAGTTGGCATAGACCCACTGGCTGTAGCCATCGGTCTTCAGCCGATAGACCCCGTACTTGGCATTGGTGGTGTACTTGGAGGGAGTGTCAACCGTGATCTTGTTGCCCATCTTCCCGGTGAGTTTCACGGAGAGCTGGACGCTGTACTCCTGTTCAATCTCGGCTACCGCGACGCCGGCCTTCGCCTTCAGCGTGCCGCTGACGGCGATGCCTACCTCACCCGTCACTTCGGAGGTGAACTCCGACTTGGCCGTACGCGAGGTGCCGTTGTAGTTGGACTGAGTGGGGCCCACGCCCTTGTGGTACTTCTTGTGCTTCGCCGTGGACTCCCACAGATAGTGCGGCTCGCACGCCTCCCTCGGAGGAACCTGCGGGTCCTTCGGAGGGGCCTCCGTCGGCGGCGTCTCGACCTCACCGACACCCCCTTCAACGAGGTCGCCCTCCTCGGGGGCCGCGGGAGGCGCCGTCTCCACTGCCTCGGTCGGGGCAGGAGTCGGGTCCTCCGCGAAGGCCGGGTTGGTCGTGCCCAGCACCGCTATCACCAGAGTCGGTCCAACCAGCAGTGACGCTGCTCGTGAAATGCGCATGCCGATCCCCCTTTAGTCGTGCGTGACGGGAGGCTGTGTGCGGCAACCCCCCGATCGCAGGCCCTGATCTTGCAGTGGAACGCACCAAGAGAACAAGATCCTCATGAAGATCCTGAGGAGAACGTGAGCTTCCGGTTATCGACATGCGGGCTTCGCGCGACGCCAATATCTCTATTTATTCATGGGCACTTGGGACACTCGTGGTGCCGACTCAAGGAAGTTCAATCCTGCACTTATCCCCTCGCGCACAACCTTCCGTGCGGACCCAGGGGGTCGATAGTTCGACGGGAAACTTCTCTCGATAGCTGGAAACGACTAGGGCCTTGATTTCTCGACCGCGGAAGCGCCGGAGCGGAGTCATGGAGTCCGTCGACATGGGGCACGGACGCTTCAGACCGTCATGCGGGGGGGCGTTTCGGCGTGCACAGAAAATCGGGCAGGACGATGCTCGCCACGGAAGGCACGTTCGCCGGCTGCACGGGCATGAGCGGTCGGCCGGGTCGTCACCGGCTACGCCATCGAGCCCGCCAAGCCCGAACCGGTCGCGGCCAAGCCGCTCGTCTCCCGCACGGCCGTGAACATCGCCCTCGGAGGGATTGGGTTCGGCGCCGTCTGCGGCGGACTGGTCCTGCTCACCACATTCATCGCCGCCCTCGCCGCACTGATCCAGCAACTCATCATCCTGGCCGCCGTCATCTTCGGCGGATTCATCGCCGCGCAGGTCCTCGGCAGTTCGCGCGGCGGCACCACGGTCAACATCCGCAAAGCCGTAATCAAGCGCAACCACTTCCACAGATGAGCTACGGAACCAACGGCGGTGGCGGTGTCGGAGGCGGCGGCACCTTCGCCGAGACCGCGGGCCCCGCACCGGCCTCGCGCCTGCCTTGGCCTCGCCTGTTGGACCACAGGATGTACGGGGGCACGATCACTGCCCCAGCGATGGCCGAGCCCAAAGCAAAGTGCCAAGGCGTGCCCAGCAGGTGGGACACCACCGCGACCAGCCCGTACCACAGGGCCCCGATACAGATCCCCGCCAAATAGCGCAGCCACGGGCGGCTTTTCCAGCCGTGGTCTGTCCCACCTGTGCGCGGTTGTCTTCCGGTCATGTCCAGCGACTCCCCCGAAGCATCGAAAAGGGGGCGGCCCCATCTCGCCAAAGACCCGGGCCGCCCCTGCCAACCAGCCCGCTACAGACCTGTTGGAGGTCTCCCAGCATGACGCAACCCCCCGACATCCGGCGAGAGCAATCGCATACCGCTCTGTCCCTGGCAGCCTCCAGCGTGCCCATGCTGCCGTTACGAGCCGGGAAGGTGCCGTTCGGCAACTGCGCAGCTTGCGCACAGAATGCGTGCGGTGGCCGGCCGAACATGAAAACCCCAGGCCCCTGCACCTGCCCGAACCCGTGCCACGGCTGGGCCGCCGCCACCACCGACCCCGATGTCATCAACTCGCCGACATGGGCCCGCTCGACCCGCCGCACGCTCGCAGAAGCGATGGCCACTGTTACCCGTGTGCTCGTGAAGGACACCAAGGCATGGCCGATGCCAGGACAGTGCGCGCAGCCTTGTACGGCTGGGCGTTCAACATGAACCGCCGCGACGAGGAACCCCCAGCCGACGTGGCCAAGGTGCTCAACTGGTTCGAGCGGAAGTCACTCCCCACATCGGCACTGTCCGACCGGATGCGCGTCCGGACAGCACTCGATGCGCTCACCAAGAAGCTGGACGGTACGACGGCCGCTGCGAGCACCATCCGCCGGAAGCGGGCCATCTTCCACAACGCCCTTGGCTACGCGGTCGACGCCGATCGCCTCCCCGCCAATCCGCTACCCCAGGTCCAGTGGAAGGCACCCGAGCAGGTCGCGGACGAGGTGGATCCCGCCTGTGTGCCGGGACCGCGCCAAACGGCGACACTGCTCAGTTCCGTGCACGCACAGGGCCCCCGAGGGCGCCGCATGGTCGCCTTCTTCGGATGTATGTACTTCGCGGCGGCACGGCCGGCGGAGGTGATCGGGCTCCGCTTGGCAGACTGCGACCTCCCACGGCGTGGATGGGGCACGCTGCGGCTGCGCGAGACGCGCCCCCGCTCTGGGTCCGCGTGGACCGACACGGGCGAGTCTCACGACAGGCGGGGACTGAAGCACCGGCCGCGCAAGGCGGTCCGAGTGGTCCCCATCCCCCCGGACCTGGTTGCGCTGCTCAGGTGGCACGTAACGGCGTACGGGGTGTCACCCGACGGCCGTCTGTTCCGCACCCTGCAAGGCGGCATCATCCAAGACACCGGCTACGGCGAGGTGTGGGCCGAAGCTCGCCGACGGGCGCTCACTCCAGCGCAGTACGCATCTACGCTGGCCAAGCGGCCATACGACCTTCGTCATGCCGCCGTCTCGACATGGCTGAGTTCCGGAGTCGAGCCACAGGCGGTCGCGCAGAGAGCGGGACACAGCGTGGCTGTCCTGTTCCGCGTCTACGCGAAGTGCCTAGACGGTGCGGCGGCCACAGCCAATGCTCGGATCGAGGCCGCGTTGAAGGGCTAGTGGCCCGTGGGGCGCCCCACGGCTGCCCCACACACGCTGGTCAGCACGCGAATCAGGGTGAGACACAGTGGGGCAATACGCCTAAAGCGGATCTACCGCCCGGGGAAACGACGAGAGGGCCCGTTCCCAGCGTATTCGCTGGTCACGGACCCTCTCGGTCGTGTGGCGGCGCCAGGATTCGAACCTGGGAAGGCTGAGCCGGCAGATTTACAGTCTGCTCCCTTTGGCCGCTCGGGCACACCGCCATGGGTTTGCTGCTTGGGATCTCCGCTGTGGGGCGGTGCTCCGTGGCAACGACGTAAACGATACCTGATGGACGGGGGTGCTTCGCCACCCGATTGATCGGGACCCGAGGGCGGGGTGGTGGCTAGGCTTTGCGGATGCGGCCCGGGGACCGAGGGCCGTGGATGACGCATTCAGACGCAAGCCGTTTCACAACCCGATACAAGGAGCCACAGGACATGGCCGACTCCAGTTTCGACATCGTCTCGAAGGTCGAGCGGCAGGAGGTCGACAACGCCCTCAACCAGGCCGCCAAGGAGATCTCGCAGCGCTACGACTTCAAGAACGTCGGCGCCTCGATCTCGTGGTCCGGCGAGAAGATCCTGATGGAGGCGAACTCCGAGGACCGCGTCAACGCGATCCTCGACGTCTTCCAGACCAAGCTGGTCAAGCGCGGGATCTCGCTGAAGGCGCTGGACGCGGGAGAGCCGCAGCTCTCCGGCAAGGAGTACAAGATCTTCGCCTCCATCGAGGAGGGCATCTCGCAGGACAACGCCAAGAAGGTCGCCAAGATCATCCGCGACGAGGGCCCCAAGGGCGTCAAGGCGCAGGTCCAGGGCGAGGAGCTGCGGGTCAGCTCGAAGAGCCGCGACGACCTCCAGGCCGTGCAGGCGCTGCTGAAGGGCCAGGACTTCGACTTCGCGCTGCAGTTCGTGAACTACCGGTAGGGACAGCGGGTGAGCACAACTGTCGCTGAAGCAGGGGCAATTGCCCTGACGTGATGGTCTGCCGCCGCTCCCGGTGCGAGGCTGGTGGGACTAGATTCCCGCTGCCCACAGGGCACTGGAGGTTGTTGTGGCGGCAGAACCCACGGTCGGCGCAGGTTCCACCCTCGAACTGGCGTTGCACGGGCCGGATCCGGGGCCCGAACTGGCCACCCTCCACGAGGCGCTGACGGCCGCGGGGGCCGCCAGTGTCGACCAGGTACGACTCACCGCACCCTCCTCCGACCAGCGGGTCGCCGAGCTGGTCCAGGTCTGCACGCTGCTCGTGGGCGGTGCGGTGGACGTGGTGTCGATCGTCGAGGCCGTACGCGGCTGGCTCGCCGGGCGCCGGGAGGCGGCGGCGCGGCAGCCCGCCCCGGCCGGCGCGGACGACGTGGTCCCGTCCGTCGTCATCACCATCGGTGACCAGCGTCTCGAGATCACGTATCCGTCGGACCGCGCGCAGAGCGATGCCATCGCGCGCTTTCTGGACCTGCACCGGCAGGACGGGCGATGACCACCCTCGACGTACGCACCTCGGCGCACGGCCCGGGGCGCACGCAGTACGCGTACGGGCTGAAATCCGGTGGCGCGTCCGTGGTGGGGCCGCTGGAGCAGGAACACGCCGTCGATGTCAGCCAGGACCTGGTCAAGGATCTGTGCAAGGACATCGACGAGGCGCTCAAGGACGCCCGTGACGACGATCCGACGCTGGGCAGAGTGCTCCGACAGAAGGGGAGACTCCTCTTCAACTCACTCTTTCCGCGCGCCGGTTCGGGCGAGATGGTGCGCCAGCTGAAGGAGTCGACAGGATCGCTCCTGGTCAGCACGAACGAGTCCCTGGTGCCGTGGGAACTGCTGCACGACGGGGAGAGCTTCCTCGGCCTCGTGCACGAGCTCGGCCGGCGGTCCGTCGTCAGCAGACCGGTGGTGGGCGGGCGCGAGTGCACACAGGTGCGGCGGGCGCTGATCGTCGGGGACACCCTGGGGGATCTGCCGTCGGCCCGCGAGGAGACCGAACGGATCAGCGCCTGGCTGGAGGGGCACGGCGTCGCGTGCACCGTTCTCATCGGGCGGGACGCGACCCTGGTCCGGGTGATCCAGGAGCTGGCCGAGGACGAGGAGCCGTACGACCTCTTCCACTACTCGGGGCATGTGTCCGGGGTCTCCGGGGCCGCCGGGCTCATGGTGCACAACCGGAAGCTGATCGACATGGACGCCCTCCAGCCCCTGGCCGGGCTCGGGGCGCCGCCCGTCGTCTTCATCAACGGCTGCGCGTCCGCCGACCCCGCGCTCGAACCGGCCTCGCGCGCGCTCGCCGAGGCCTCGCTCACCATGAGCGCCTGCATGTCCTTCATGGTCATGGGGGCCAAGACCGTCGTCGGTACTCGGACGCCGGTCGGGGACGCGAGCGCGCTGCGCTTCGCCGAGGCCTTCTACGGCCAGCTCCAGGAGCAGATCACGGCCGGGGCCGCGATGCGGCAGGCGCGGGCCGATCTGGAGCAGCGGGCGGACTGGGCCTGGGCGTCGTTCGTGCTCTACGGCGATCCCGAGGTGCGGATCTCCACCGCGGCCGAGCCCGCCCCACGGCCGCCCGCCGCGCCCGAGCGGCCCGAGTTCACCCCCGAGGCCTCCGAACTCCTGCGCAAGACACGGGAGTTCGCCGCCGTACGCGGCCTGGTCACCTCCGTCGATCTGCTGATGGCCCTGCTCGAGGACGAGGAAGTACGGGAACGGGCCGCCGCGCGGATCGGGGCCCAGCGCATGGATCTGCTGGCCAAGGTGCTGCGTGAGATCCAGGGGCAGACGCCGCGCGGGAGCGGTACCCAGGCCGGGTCGAGCAGCGCGTCGCTCACCGCGGTGAACGGGCACCGGCCGCGGATCGGGCTGTCGGGCACCGTGACCCGGGTTCTCGACGGGGCCGAGGCGCGGGCCCAGGAGGCCGGGCGGGACATCGGCGTCGACGACATCTCGCTGGCGTTCCTCGCGACGGGCGGCGGGAGCTGCGCCGAGCTGTTGCAGCTCATCGGGGTCGCACCCGAGCGGCTGCTGCTGCCGCACTCGGACGCGCCGGCGCAGGGCGACGACGAGCGCGTGGACATCGGGTCGCTCGACCCGCGTGCGGCCGCCGCCGTTCAGTGCGCGCGGCTGCTCGCCTCGGTGCAGCGCAAGAAGATCAGCACGTACATGATGCTGCGCGCGTTCGGGGTCGTCGGGAGCGAGGCGCTGCGCGGGGCGCTCGCCGCGCAGGGCGAGGACGGCGCGGCCGCGTTCCGGAAGCTGGCCGGGCTCGGGAATCCCAAGCCGAGGGAGTTCTCCTCGCGGACGTTGTCCAAGGTGCAGGAGGCCTGCCGGGACGCGCAGGAGCCCGTCGACGAGCAGACGCTGCTGATAGCGATGCTCACCGACGAGGACTCCACGGCACGGACGATGCTGCGGCGCCTGGGGGTGGCGCCGGAGCTGGTCATTCAGTCGTTGCAGGCTCCTTCTCCGGAGGCTTCGGAGGCTTCGGAGGCTTCGGAGGCTTCGGATTCTGCGAGGGCGTCGAAGTCCCCGCGGACTCCGGACTCTCCGTAGCCCGGGAGTCCAGGTGGGCCAGGCCCTTCAGCGCCGTCGCGTCGTTCGGGCGGCGGGTGAGTACCTGGTGCCAGTGGTCGCGGGCCTCCTCCGGGTCGTCCAGGAGGAGGCAGGCCAGCGCGAGGGCGCTGCGGGCCTCGGCGTCGCCGGGGCACCAGTGGACGACGGCGGCGAAGTGGTCGCGCGCGGTGGACGTGCGGCCGGATCTGGCCGCCTCGAGACCCGCGTTGAAGAGCTTCGCCGGGTGGGCCCTCAGGCGCGCCCACGCGCGCAGTGGGGTGGCGCAGGACCGGCAGGTCTCCGCCGTCGCGCTGTTGACGGCCCGGCAGCGCGGCAGGGGGCAGGCCAGCCGGCCCGGGTCCGACGTCACCAGTTCCCCCCTGCGGACCGGTTCCCGGGGTTGTCGACCGGGATACCGACCGCCTCGGCCCGTTCGGTGAGCAGGATCTGGCCGAGCTGGCGCAGCCGTGCGACCAGCTTGCCCGCCTCCTGGCCCACCTGCTCCGGGTTCGTGGCGAGGAGGGGCACGAGCTGCTCCAGCCTGCTCCTGACCTCGGTCAGGTCGCGTTCCTCCGAGGTCCTGCCGGTGGCCACGGCGACCCGGCTCAGTTCCTCCGCCCGCTGGAACCCGAAGCGCAGCAGGCCCTCGGCGCGCTCCTGCGGGGAGAGCTCCCCGCCCGGGGAGGAGCGCAGCAGCCCCCTCAGATAGGTGAAGTGGCCCTGCAGCTGGGCGATCGCCTCGCCGTACCTGCGCTGGTCACCGGCGGCGTGGGCGCGTTCGCCCTCGGCGCGCTGGGCCTCGATCGCGCGGATCACCTCAGGGCCGTCGAACGGCTTGTCGCCCGCCGGACCCGACTCGGAGAGATGGGCGTGCAGCCGCAGGCAGTCGTCGACCAGGGCGTCGAACTCCCGCTTGGGCGGCTGGAGTTCCTGGTCGGCCTCGCCCAGGACGGCCACGATCTCCTCCAGCTCGCGGAACTCGTGCACCGCCGCCGCTACGTCGCCCCGGTCGCGGGCCTCCTCGAAGGCGCGGCGGGCCTTGGTCCACTTGGCGCGGACCACGGTCTGCGGGCCCGTCGCGAGATAGCCGACGTTCTCCTCGAAGCGGTGGTAGAGCTCCTCGACCACGGACGCGTCGGGCATCGGCGGGTCCACCGGCACTTCGAGCAGGGCGTCGAAGGTGGTGTCCTCGCCGATCGAGCCGCGGACGGTGATGGACGCGTCCTCCTGCATGGCCACGTTCATCCGGATCGCCGTCCCCCGCGGCGTCGACGAGGGGACCACGACCTTGATCACCTGGATCGGTACGGCCTGCTGGAACAGCCGCAGCTCGACCTGCTCCCGGCCGGGGTGCCCGAAGTCGAAGTCGGCCTCGAAGGGCAGCTGCTGCATGGCCGGGATCAGTTCGCGGCGGCCGGTGCGCCCGTCGCCCAGGTCCACCTCCAGGAGGACCGACTTGGCCGTGATGGCCGCTCCCCCGCCGCCGCCGCCGGGCCGCGCGCTGTGGGCGAGCGCGCGGCCGGCCGTGGCGACCACGTCGCCCTCGGCGTCGTACACCTCGAAGGTGAGCAGGCTCTCCGCGTCCGGCTGCACCGGGACCTGGGTGAAGGCGAAGGCGCCCTCCTCGGTGAGGTCCGCCTCGTCCTCGAAGCCGGTGGTGGTGAGGTGGACACGGCCGCCGGAGAGGTCGAGGCCTTCGGCGAGCGCCTGGACGGTACCGCCGACGTGGGTGGCCTCGGAGCCCGTGGCGGCGAAGCCGTGGAAGGAGACGCGTACGGTGCGGGCCTCGTCGTAGACGGCGAGGCCGCCGACGGCCGCCGCGCGCACCGCGGCGCCCAGCGCGACGGCCGTGTCGGCGTGCTCGACGACCGGCGCCTCGCAGGCCGCGCGGGCCTGGCGGGCGGAGCCGGGCGCGGGGTTCGCGCAGAGTTCCTGCGTCACCATCTCCCTGACCAGCGGCATATGGGTCGAGCCGCCCGCCAGGATGATGTGGTCGACGTCGGCGAGCGTGATGCCGGCCCGCTCCTCGGCGCGCCGCAGGGCCTCGTCGCAGTAGGCGAAGGTCCGCTCGATCAACGGGCGGGCGATGTCGTCCAGTTCGGGCCGCTCCAGGAGCGCGTCGATGACCACCGGCCGCTTCTCCTGGTCGGTGAGGCGCCCGGTGTCGCGGAGCATGTAGTCGGGCTGGTCCGTGAGCGCCTTCTTCGCGCCCTCCGCGAGGATCTTCAGCTGGCTGAAGCGGAGCCGGTCCTCGGGGTCGTTCTCGGGGTCGAGGTCGAGGGCGTAGCCGTCCGCCTGGAGCATCTTCTGGAGGTGCCGGGCGAAGGCCTCGTCGATGTCGTCGCCGCCCAGGCGGTTGTTGCCGCTGATGCCGAGGACCTCGAAGGTGCCCTCCGTGCAGCGCAGAACGCTGACGTCGAAGGTGCCGCCGCCGAGGTCGTACACGAGGAAGGTGCCGTTACGGGTGGTGGTGCGCCAGCAGTAGTGGCTGGCGGCGGCGGTCGGCTCGTGGAGCAGGCCGAGGACTTCGAGCCCGGCCTGCTCGGCGGCCTTGCGGGTGGCGTCGATCTGCGGCTGGTCGAAGTAGGCCGGCACGGTCACCACGGCCCGGTCGACGATCCAGCGCACGTCCGGGCTGTCGAACGCCGCCACGTCCGTCTCGATCCGGCGCTTCATCTCGGCCAGGATCGCGGCCGAGACCTGCGCCGGGGTGTACTCCTCGCCGGCCAGGTCGACGGTCGTACGGCTGCCCATCAGGCGTTTCACCGACGTGACCGGCTCCGGGGTGCTGCCCTTGCGGGCGAACGCCTTACGGCCCACGACCAGTTCACCGCCGGCCGGGCTGCGCCAGACGCAGCTGGGCGTCGTGTACGACTTCGAGACCGGATCGCGGTGGATCACTATGTCGCTGTCGGAGGGGTTCATCACGGCTACGGCGCTGTTGGTCGTGCCGAGGTCGATGCCTACGGCCTTGCTGACGATCTGCTGGCTCATGTGGGGTGACCGCTCCTTCTTGGCCTGCTCGTTCAGGTGTCCGTGGGTGCAGGTGTCTGTCCCGGCGGCGGCATCTCCGTGTCGGGCTCGGGCTTCACCTGGGAATCCGGCTCGGGGGGTGCCTCGGGCTCGGGTTTGGGCTCGGGGGCGGGGGCGGGAGCAAGGGCAGGGGCAGGGGCAGGGGCAGGGGCAGGGGCGCCCATGACGACCTGGGCGAAGCGCACCACGGCGCCGTCGTGGAACACCGCGTACTCGTTCGTCTCGGCCACGACCTCGGCGTCGAACTCCGGGCTCTGCAGCCAGTGCACCGGGTCCGCCCAGTCCAGGACCTCGTCGGCGGTCAGGCCCTTCGGGTCACGCACCTCCACGCCGGCGCCGCGCAGCACGTCGAGCATCCGGTCCTTCACGTTCTTCAGCTCACGGTGCCGGAGCTTTTCGTCCACAGCCTCGCGCGACTCCCCCGCCCTGTTGACCTGCTGCTCCAACGTGCCGATGAGCATGGCCAGTTCGAAGAGCGTGGCGTGCACGCGCGTCGCGGCCGAGGCGGAGGCGCCGCGGGCAGCGGCCAGCTCCTCGTGGCGGCGCTGCAGTACGCCGGCCAGCTCGGCCTCCGGTGCGGTGGTCGCGCCGTGGACCTCGGGGACGGGGCGCTCGGCGAAGTTCTCCCAGCCGGGCCGCACGGCGTCGGACTCATCCGAAGAGGACATCGCGCACCTCCAGTTCCGGTTCCTCGTCCTGGGCACGGGCCGCCGCAGGGGCCGTACGCAGGGCGTCGTCCGCCCCCGCGACGGGCGCCGTCGCGAGGGCGCGGACGGTGCGGCGCAGCGCCTCCGGCAGGTCGAAGTCCTCGGGCCGCAGGTTCTGGCCCCCGAGGTCCGCCGGGTAGGTGCGGTGGGTGCGGGCGAACGCGTCCCACCGGCGGTCGCGGTAGTCGGTGCCCGGTGGCTCGGTCACCTCGTACCGCAGCCGGGCCCGCGGGTTGCGGATCAGCTCACGCATCGCCCAGTCGTAGAGGTCGCGGTCCTGGGCGGTGGACGCGGTCTGGATGCCTTCCTCGGCGCGTTCCACGATGTGCGCCTCGGTGGCGTCGACGGGGAGTCCGAGTACGTGGAAGGGGTTGGGCCGACGGTTCGCCGACGGCAGTGTCGTCATGGGCGCAGCCTTCGCAGGAGGTCTTCGATACGGGTGATGTTGTCCCGGGTGGCGGCTTCCGGGGCGATCCGCTCCGCCCGCCGCAACAGGCTGATGGCCGCCTGCAGTTCACCCTCCACGGCGTTCGGGCCGATGCGGACGGAGCGTTCGAGGTTGCTGAGAGCGGAGTTGCTCATGGCCACCGCGCGGTTGTTCATCCCGGTGGCCACCGCGCGCAGCGCCTTGGCGGCCTCTTCGCGCATCTTGGGGTCGTCGCCGGCGGCCGCGATGCGCTCCGCGTCGCGCACCGAGCGCTCCGCTTCGTCGAGCCGCTCGGCCTCCAGCAGGACGTAGCCGTGGTTGATCAGGGTGCTGGTGCGGAGCCGGTCGAGGGTCTTCTTGGTCGCGTCGGTCCTCGGGACGCGGTCGAGTTCGGCGAGGGCCTTCGGGTAGCGGCGCGCCTTGATGTGTTCGAGGGCGGTGCTGAACAGGGCGTCCTGGCGGTACTGCTCCAGGAGTTGCGGAGCGTTGGTGTTGGCCGGGTTCCACTCCTTGGCCAGTTCGAAGTACGCGATGGCCTTGCCGGTGTCCCGGTCGAGGAGGCCGCGGTCCACGTAGTGGGCGGCGAGCAGCTGGTTCTCGCGCAGGTGCGGGCGTCCCTTGACGGCGCCCTGGGCGAGCAGTTCCGCGTACCGCACGGCCTTGGTCACGACGGTGCGCATGTGGTCCCGGTCGCCCATCTGGTAGAGGCAGTTCTGCCACTCGTTGTGCCAGGCGACGACGGTGCACAGGACATTGCTGGGTGCGAAGCCGTGGTCGACGGCGGCCGCCAGGCTGCTGATGCCCTCTTCGTAGTCCTTGTCGATGCCGTCCGGCAGGGCGCGGACCCGCTCGGGGTCGTCGATGCGTTTCTCGGCCGCGCGCACCAAGTCGGTGGACCAGTCGTCGAGCAGGGCGCCCGCGCGGTCCGAGACGGCGGCGAAGAGGTCCTCGTCGACGCCCGGCAGCACTCCGGCCAGGGGCCCCTCCGCCAGCAGGGTGCGGGTGACATGGGTGCCCTGGCGCAGGGCGGTCAGGCAGTTCAGATGGAGGCGGGCCTGGTCCTCGCGGTGCTCGGCGAGGGCCCGGGCGCCGTGGCTGCGGTGCAGGGTCAGGAGCTCCTCGGTCAGGGAGGTGCGCAGATACTCGGCGTCGGGACCGGTCGCCGCGTCGGCGCCGGGGATTCCCGCGTCGTCGGACCCCGAGCGGTCGGCGAACGCCTCCCAGAAACCCGGGTGGCACAGCAGCAGGACCCACAGGACGGTCGCGGTGACCAGATCCTCGCCGGCGGCTCCCGTGCGGGTCAGCTGCGCCAATGCCTCTTCGCGGTAGACCACGGCCATCGAGTGCAGTACGGGGATGTCGTTACGGGCGGCCCTGCGCGCGAAGAACCGCGTCAACTCCCTCTCTATGGCGCCCGCTCGGTCCGCCGCGAGTGCCTGCCACACCGGGTGCTCGGCCATCGCGGCTTCCACGGCCGGGAACCTGCCGGGGCGTTCCCAGGTCTGGGCCGCGTCCGGGAAGAGGTGGCTCAGGAGGGCGTCGGAGCGGTCGTTGCGCTCCAGGTCGGCGCGGTGCCGGTGGGCCGGGTGCTCCCCGGGGAGATGACCGGCGGCCCGGCCCAGGAGTTCCAGGGCCCGTGCGGGGTCGCCGTCCGCGTTGGCGGCGACCGCCCGGTGGCACAGGTACTTCCCGTACTCGGCGGCGGCCGTGTCCGCGTCGGCATCGGCGTTCAGGACGTCCCGCCACAGCCTGTCGGCGACTTCGTGGTCCCCGACGGCGGCGGCGCACCGGGCGAGGGTGACGGCGTCGAGAGGTACGAGACCGTCCGCTTCCGGTGGGTCTTCGGTGAGGCGGTCCGCCAGGCGGCGTACGACCTCTGCCAGGGCCTGGGCGCGGCCGTCCCGCCGCCTGGCGCGGGCCACCCTGGCGCAGAGCGCGGGCAGGGTCGCGGCCACGTCGACCAGGCCGGTCAGGTCGTGATCGCGCAGGGCCAGGGTGAGCGCCTCGGCGGCCTTCGCGCGCTGGGCCGGGAGGTGACCGGCCGCCTGGACGACGAGGAGCGGGGCGGGCAGGCCGGGGTTGCCGCCGACGGACGGCAGCTCGGCGGGCGGCTTGCCTTCGAGGGCCTGGGCGAGAAAGGCGACTACTTGCGCGGCGGCGCGACGGTCCTCTTCGGCGCCGCCTGCGCCCTCCGCGCCCTCATCCTGTACGTCGCCCTCCGGGCCCTCGGCGCCGCCGTCCTGTACGGCGCCCACAGCCCGTAGAAGCCGTACCGCATCCGCTGTGTCGCCGGCCTTGAGCGCGGCCGCCGCGAGGGGCAGGGCCAGCAGCGGGTCGTCCCTGACCTCGGCCGCGGCATCCGCATCCGCATCTGTATCCGCGTCCTCGGCCGTCTCCTCGGCTGTCTCGTCGTGCGGCCCGGCCAGCGAGGCGGCACGACGGGCCTCGCGCGCCACCACCGGCAGCGGCCAGGCCTGCGCGAGGACACCGAGCGCCTCGGCCAACTCGCCCTGCACAGCGCGGTCTTCGGCCAGCAGGCAGGCCCGCCCCAGAGCCATGGCGAGCACCTCCACGGCACGGGCGTCGCCCACCTCAGCGGCGGTCGGCCCATCGGCCTCCCCCGCCCACCCCACCAGCGCCTCCACCAGTACGGGCTCCGCCCCGCGCGGCTCCACCAGCAGCTGTCCGAGCCCGAGCAGCCAGGCCGTACTGGGGTGATGGCGGACGATGCGCCACGGCGCGGCGCCCGTACCGTCGGCGGGGCGTGCCGCGCGTTCGGCGAGGAGGCGGGCCGCGCGGGCGAGACGTCCGGCGTCGGCGGGGACGGGCGGGAGGGCACCGGGCCCGGTGACCTGCGCGTCGATGAGCCGCGCTGCCGCCCACCCGGCGCGCTGCACCGCCCGGTCGGCCTCCCCGCCGGCCCACAGCGCCGTGGCCTCGCGCAGCGCCAGTACGCCGCTCTCGTAGCGGGCCCGGGGCGTCGGCAGGCGGTCGAGGCGCTGCCCGGCGTCGGCCGTGCGGCCGAGGGCCAGTTCGGTTCGGGCGCGGACGAGTTCGGCCTTGGGGCCGCGTACGCCGTCGAGCAGGTCCGCCGCCCGGTCGGGGTGTCCGGCGTTCAGTTCGGTCACGGCGAGGACCAAGGTGGCGCGGTCGTGGCCCTGGCCGCGGGCCTGTTCGAGCAGGGAGTGGGCCCGGTCGCGGTCTTCCGGGAGGGCCGACAGGGCGCGCCACAACAGCTGTTCGGGCAGGGGCAGGCGGCCGAAGAGGGAGAGGGCGGTGAGGTGGCCGACCGCGCTCCGGCGGCCGCCGGCGACCTCGACGCCGAGGAGGGTGCGCAGGGCCTCCAGGAGTTCCGGGACGGTGGCACCCTCGGCGCCGAGCGGGTCCCACGCCAGGTCGACACCGGGGTCCCGCCCCTCGGCGAGCCTCAGCCGGGCCGTGACGACCGCGGTGAAGGCGTGTGCCGCGCCCTTCATGACCGTACGTTCCTCGTCGGTGGCGCGGTGGCCGGGATCGACGTCCGCCAGGAGGCAGCCGAGCGGCCACGCGCGCGCGTCGCCGTCGGTGAGCAGCGCGCGGCAGCGGCGTCCCGCCGCCTCGTGTTCGCCGCACAGCAGCTGGGCCCAGGCCGCGTGATAGCCGAGGTCGGGCCGGTCCGGGAACTCGTCGGCGACCACGACGAGGTTCTTGGCGGCCAGGTCGGCGTTGCCTTCGAGGAGCTGGGCGCGGCCCTGGGCGTAGCGGCCCCAGGGACGGCTGTCGCCACCGTCGCCGATCGTGGCGAGCCGCACGGCCGTCAGCGGGGCCGGGGTGGCGGGGCCCGGGGGTCCGTCACGGCCTGGGTCCAGTTCGAGCCACTCCAGCATCCGGCACAGGTCGGTCAGTTCGGCGCCGCGCGGTGTGAGGGCCGCTTCCCGTCCGCGTACGGCGGTGAGGGCCTCGGCGTACGCGCCGCTGTGCAGGCGGGTGGCGATGAGACCGCGCAGGGCCTCGCCGTCGGTGGGGTCGGCGGTGCAGGCGCGGGTGAAGTGGGCGGCCGCGTCGGCCGTTTCGCGGTGCAGCAGCAGGGCGCCGAGCCCGAGCGTCCGGTCGAGGCCGGCGAGGCGCAGGCCCGCCACGGACAGTTGCGTGGCGAACGCGAAGGCCCGCTCCACGCGGCTGGTCTCGTCGGCGAATCCGGCTCCGAGGAGGCGCCCCACCATCTGGTGCGCTTCGGGCGGCACGGTCGCGTACCGCCTGAAGATGTCCACGTAGATGGCCAGTTGGTCGTCCTGGTCGGCGCCGAGCCTGGCCAGGGCGGTGGCGGCGATGGAGCGGGACTCCTCGTGGACGAAGGCGCTGCGGTAGAGCCGCGTGTACAGGGACACCGCGAAGTCCCGGTCACCTGCGTCGGACCGGGCCACGGCGGCGTCGGCGAGCGGCACCCAGCTCTGGTGGAGTCCGATGCGCCCCTCGGCCGCCATCCGCTCGCCGACCTGGGCGAGCCGGTCCAGGTCGGCTGCCTCGACGAGGGGCAGGAAGCGGGGACCGAGGAAGGACTGCTGGAAGGAGGGCCACAGGTCAGCGGTGCGGTCCTGGTACTCCTCGATGCCCGCGAGGACCGCGCGCAGGCCCACGAGGCCGGCGCGCGGATCGGCGTCGTCGAGCGCGCTCGCCCAGGCATTCTCCAGCCGGCCGCGCCGGGACAGACCTTTCCTCAGGGACCGCTGGGGCTCCACCCGTCACCCCCGGTCCCGCTCGGCGCGGGCGAGGCGCCCGAACCGCTCCGCCTGGAAACGGTTGCCGGCCTTGCGGAACGCCTCCTCCGCGCGGCGGGCGAGCCTGGCTCGGTCCGCGCCGGACGGCATCAGGGCGCGCCCTCGGACGAGTTCACAGGCGTCGGCCCAGGAGTGGGCGGCCGCCAGGTGATCGCCCGCGGACTCGTGGACCTGCCCCAGTTCGGTGAGCAGGCCCAGGCGTAACGGGTCGGGGACGTGGTTGCGTTCGAGGCCCCTGCGGAGCACGGCCGCGGCGGCCGGGCCCTGCCCCGACGTCCTCAGCCGCCGCCCTTCCGCCAGCTCGGCCTCGCCCGGCTGCCGCACGACCGGCCTCTCCAGGACCACGTCCAGGGCGGTGATCACCTCCTCCGCGCTGCGGAACCGCTGCGCGGGCCGTAGTTCGAGCAGGCGCATCACGAGGGCGTCCAGGGCGGGTGGGACGAGGTTGTTGTGGACCGAGGGGCGTACGGGCGGCGCGTTGCGCTTCTGTTCCTGGAGCCAGTCGCCGTGCGCCGACTCGGGCAGCGCGGGCGGCGGTGTCAGATGCGCGTACGCGTGGCGGCCGGTCAGGCCCTCGTACATCAGGAGCCCCAGCGAGTACAGGTCGGACTCGGGGACGCTGGAGCCGGCCGCGGTCTCCGGCGCCATGTACTGGAGGGTGCCGACCGTGCCCGGGACGTGGCCGAGCTCCAGCATCCGGGCGGCCAGGCCGAAGTCGATGAGCCGGACCCAGTTGTCGCTGCCCAGGAGGACGTTGTCGGGCTTGAGGTCGCGGTGCAGCAGCGGCGGGTCCAGGCGGTGCAGTCCGCGCAGGGCCACGCAGATCTGCCGCGCCCACTTGACGAGCAGCGGTGCCGGGACGCGCCCCATCTCGGCGAACTGGCCGGCGAGGGTGGCCCCGGGGACGTACTCCATGGCGAGGAAGGCGCGGCCACCGAGACCCTTGGCGAGGCCGCCGTCGTACACGTGCACGAGATGGCGGCGGGCCTCGGCGTCCGCCATGGTGTCCATCGCCTCGGCGAGCAGCAGGACGTCCTGGAACAGCTCCGCGGCGTTCTCCTCGGTCAGGCCCGAGCGCCGGGAGAGCTTGAGAGCCACACTGCGCACCGGATGGCCGAGGATGTACTGGTCGGCGCGGAAGACCGCCCCGAAACCGCCGCCTCCGATCCAGCCGCTCAGTGCGTAGCGGCCGTCGACCACCCGGCCGTCGAGTCCGCGCAGGTCGGACTCATCCGGTGCGGCCTGGTTCATCGTGTGCGTCCCCCTCTCCGCTCCTGCCGGACTTGGTCAACCCGCCTTCCACAGAGGACAGTTCCACCCCGCCCACCGGTTCCGGCGACAGGAAGCGCACCCGTGTACGGGAACCGCTTCCCGACCCGTCCCGGCCGGAGAACAGGGCGTCACGCACGCCCGGCGGCGGTGGAGGCACGAAGTCGACGACGATCCGGTCGCAGGCCTGGAACTCCTCCGCCCGCTCCTCGGCCGCCGCGAGAACGGGGTTCTCGACCAGGTCGGAGAGCACCTTGGCCATGATGCGGCCGCCCTCGCGCCCGCCCGCCTCGGAGTTGAGGCGGTGGCCGAGCGCGCCCGCGTACTGCACCAGCTCCTCGGGGACGGTCAGCTCCTTCTCCCGCTTCTCGCGCCAGAAGGCCGCCTGCCGGTCCAGCACCTTGCGGCCGATGGCGGTCATCGCGTCGCCGCCGAGCGGGCGGAAGACGATGACGCGGCGGACGCGGGCCAGGAACTCGGGGGTGAAGACGGGCGTGCCGTCCCGGCTGCGCTCGGACGCGAGCTTGGCGCGTACGGCGGCGGAGATCTCCTCGTCCGAACTGCCTTCGCCGAGGCGCGCGATGATCTCGTGCCCGGCGTTCGTGGTGAGGATGAAGATGGCGCGGTCGCCGTGCGCCTTGACGCCCCGCTGGTCGGTGATCCAGCCCTCGTCGAAGAGGTTGAGGAAGGGCCGCAGCACCTCGGGGTGCGCCTTCTCCGCCTCGTCGAGGAGGAACACGCAGTACGGGTCGCTGTTGAGCTCGTTGATGAGCCGCCCGCCGCGCTCGTGCCCCACGTAGCCCGGCGGTGAGCCGAGGATGCCGGACACGCTGTGCGGCTCCGTGAAGTTCTCCATCGGATAGGTCTGGAGCCGCTTGGACGCCGAGTAGAGACCGGCGACCCGCTTGGCCAGCTCCGTCTTGCCGACGCCGGTCAGGCCCGCGAAGAGCAGCACCGACGCCGGCCCCGAACTGACCGCGGCCAGGCCCGCCTTGATGCGCCGCAGCTCGTCCGCGACCACCCGGACCGCCTGGTCCTGCCCGACCACCTCCGCGCCGAGCGCCATCGCGTAGTCGACCCGCTCGCCGCCCGTACCGGCGATCTGCTCGCGCGGCATCCCGGACAGCTCGGACACCACGTCGGCCACTTCGTCGAGCGTCACGGCGCTGCGCTCGTCGCCGTGCTGTCTGCGCGCGTAGTCGAGGTCCTCGCAGGCGCGGCGCAGCACCTTGACGGCGGACAGCGGCAGCCGCTGGTGCCGGACGAAGTCACCTGCGAGGACCACGGCCCTCGCCACCGCGTGGCGCTCGATCCGGATGCCGGTGAACTCCGTCTCCAGCGCGTCCGCCGCGAGACGCACCATGGCCCGCGCCGCCTCCCGCTCCGGCTCGGCCATGTCGATACGGCAGGTCAGCTCCTGGAGGACGTGGTCGGCGGCGACCAGGTCCTCGTAGTCGTGCTCGGCAAGCACCCCGATGAGATGGATGCTGCGCTCCTTGAGGGCGCGGCGCAGCTCCAGCAGGTGGTCGGCGCCGTGCCGGCCGCGCAGCAGAGGGCCCAGGCCGTCGACGCAGACGACCAGATCGGTGCGGCCCGCGACCTGGCCGATCAGGGCCGTCAGCTGCTCGCCGCTGCTTTCCGCGGCTACGTCCTTGCAGTCGACGCGCAGGAACCGCTTGCGGCGCAGGAACGGGATCTCGCCCGTGGCGGCCCGCCGGGCGAGCTCGCGCAGCAGGGTGGTGGTGCCGATGCCGGGCAGGCCGGTGATCAGTACGTGGTTGTTCTCCGTACGGTGCAGGGCCCGGCACAGTGGCTCGAAGTAGCCGTCCAGGTGGGCGGCCGGACCGATGGCCCCCGTCCTCGCGAGCCAGGTGAGGTCTTCGGAGGGCGGCAGGAACGCGGGCAGCCGGAAAGGCACCTCGCGGGGCGCCGTCGAGCGGGTCTCACCGAGTACGTCGCGCACGCTCTCGCGCAGCCGCTTGATGTCGAGGCGCAGCGGCTCGGCGGCCAGGACGGAGGCGAGGCGCTGCGGCGGGCTGTCCAGGAGGGCCGCGAGCAGGTGCGGGGTGTCGATCTGCTCCGCGTCCCAGCGGGCGGCCGTCGTGCGCGCCGCGTGCAGCAGGTCCCGCAGGGACTCGCCGATCCCGTCGCGGTCGAGGCGCGGGGCGGTCCGGCTCCCCCGCTCGGTGATCCGGAACGCCTGGGTGATGATCTCCACGGCCTTCACCAGGCCGACCTGGAGCGGCAGTTGGAGCCGGAAGAGGCGCTCGGCGGGTCCTTCGGTCTCCGACAGGAGAGCCATCAGACAGTGCGGCGGAAGCAGCCGGTCGTAGCCGAGCTCGGCGGCCCGCTGGGCGGCCAGCTCCAGGACGGCCCAGGCGTCGTTCGTGAACTCCTCGGAGCGCAGCCGGCCCGACGCGTCGTCGTACAGCTCGGGCGGCTCGTCGGCGTGGACCCCGACCTGCCTGCGCAGCGCCTCGGCGGCCAGGGACAGATCGAGGAGCGGGGTCAGGAAGTCCCGCTCGTCCGCGGAGGGGGCGTCGAGCAGACAGGCCAGCAGCAGCTCCAGACGGACCTCCGCGCCCACCGCGTCCCGCGCGCATCGGGACTCGAACTCCTCGAAGGCCGCGGCCAGTTCGGGGCTCACGTGGTCGCGCGCTCCGTCGAAGGCGTAGCCGTTCCCCGGCGGCGCGTAGACGGCGACTGTCTCCAGGAGGTGATGCGGGGCAGCGCCCTCGGCGAGCGCGCCCTCGAACGCGGGGAGCACCGCGGGGTCGCGGGCGTCGAGCGCCGCGTACAGGATGTCGCCGGGGCGTAAGTGCTCGGTGGCGCGCTCCGCGGCGGACAACAGGACGGCGGCCGTGCGCTCGTCCTCGAGTGCGTCCGGATCGAGGAAGCCGTCCGTGAAGAGGCGTACGGAACGGCCTTCGGGACGGCCTTCGGGATCGTTCCCGGGACCGCCTTCGGGGCCGTTCTCCGGACTGTCCGGACTCTTTGCGGAATCGTGCTGCATCTTCGCGCGCAGGCCACGGCTTCACGACGTTTCGGGCCTGCTTGCCCACCTCCCCCGTGCACCGGCCATGCTTCCACACGGAGTACGCGGGGTCCCTTTGCTACGCAAAAGAGGGGACAACTCTTTGGCCGTACGGCCGAGTTGATCCCCTCCTGCTACGACGCCCCGCCGGTGCCTACCGCGACGCGAACGGCTGGTCCGTGCGGACGATTTCGCGGCCGAGCGGCATCAGGGAGACCGGGATCAGCTTGAAGTTGGCGATGCCCAGGGGGATACCGATGATCGTGATGCACTGCGCGATGCCCGTCACGATGTGGGCGAGGGCGAGCCACCAGCCGGCCAGGACCAGCCACAGCACGTTCCCGACGCAGGACGGGGCGCCCGCGTCCTGGCGCTCGACCGTCGTATAGCCGAACGGCCACAGCGCGTACACGCCGATCCTGAACGCCGCGATGCCGAACGGGATTCCGATGATCGTGATGCACAGGATCAGGCCCGCGAGCAGGTAGCCGAGGAACAGCCAGAAGCCGCTCAGCACTAGCCAAATGATGTTGAGGATTGTCTTCACGGGTGACGACCTGCCATCTGCTCTAGCCGGGCGATGCGCTCCGCCATCGGCGGATGCGTGGAGAACATCTTGGACATGCCCTGCCCGGGACGGAAAGGGTTCGCAATCATCATGTGACTTGCGGTCTCGATCCGCGGCTCCGGGGGGAGCGGCAACTGCTTGGTCCCCGCGTCGAGTTTGCGCAGGGCGCTTGCCAGGGCCAGCGGGTCGCCGGTGAGCCGGGCGCCCGACGCGTCCGCCTCGTACTCCCGGGATCGGCTGATGGCGAGCTGGATGACCGTGGCCGCGATGGGGCCCAGGATCATGATCATCAGCATGCCGAGCAGGCCGGGGCCGTCGTCGTCGTTCGAACGGCCGACGGGGATCAGCCAGGCGAAGTTGACCAGGAACATGATCACCGAGGCGAGGGCGCCGGCGACCGACGAGATCAGGATGTCGCGGTTGTAGACATGGCTCAGCTCGTGCCCGATGACGCCGCGCAGCTCGCGCTCGTCGAGGATCCGGAGGATGCCCTCGGTGCAGCACACCGCGGCGTTGCGCGGATTGCGGCCCGTCGCGAAGGCGTTGGGCGCTTCCGTCGGCGAGATGTACAGGCGGGGCATGGGCTGGCGGGACTGCGTCGACAGCTCGCGGACCATGCGGTAGAGCGCGGGGGCCTCGAACTCGCTCACGGGGCGCGCGCGCATCGCGCGCAGGGCCAGCTTGTCGCTGTTCCAGTACGCGTACGCGTTCGTCGCGAGGGCGATTCCGAGGCCCACGATCAGCCCCGTACGACCGAAGAAGCTGCCGATGACGATGATGAGGGCCGACAGCCCCCCGAGGAGTACGGCGGTCTTCAGCCCGTTGTGCCGGCGGTGCACGGTACGCCCTCCATGTGGTGCGGCAGGGGAACCCTCTGCTTACTGGTGCTGGGTGCTTCCACGGTCCAGTGGACCCTCCTGTACTGGTGAACGCCAGACGAGGAGGACGAGTTCCCTTGCGCGCGCAGGGCGCATGTAGGCCGTACGGGTGGAGGGTGCCGAGGCGGGGGTCAGCGCTGTTCGGGGAGCCCGGCGAGCGCGAGGGCCGCGGGGTCGGCCTTGAGCTCGCTGGTGCAGTGGGAGCAGCGGGTGGCGATCGCGGGGATCTGGCTGAAACAGCGCGGGCAGTCGCGCAGGGCGGCCTTGATGTCGACCGGCCTGCCGCGGTCGAGGCGGGCCTGGAACTTCATCATCGGGACGACGACGAGGAAGTAGAGCACCGCCGCCGTGATCACGAAGGCGATCGCCGCGGCGACGAACTTGCCGTAGGGGAAGTCCGTGCCCTCGACCCGGAAGTGCGCTTCGCTGAAGTCGCCGGTGGAGCGCGTGGCGAGGCCGATGAGCGGGGCGATGAACGCCGTGCTGAAGCCCGTGACGACCGCGGTGAAGGCGGAACCCACGGCGAGGCCGATCGCCATGGTCACGATGTTTCCGCGAAGGATGAAGTCCTTGAACCCGCTCAGCACGACATGTCTCCCTGGTGTACGACGTTGAGGTCGCTAAGAGGGTGCCTAGAAGAGGCCCGTCGACGCAAAACGGAGAACCATCTGAGGTGCACCCGACAGGACGACCCCGATGACGGCGGTCAGCCCGATCGCCGCGGTGAGCGGCGCCGGAATCCGCTGTACCGCCTGCTCGCCCTCGGCGGAGCGGAACAGGGTCGCCGTCCACTGGAGGTAGTAGTAGAGAGCGATCACGACGTTGACTGCCATGACGACGGCGAGCCAGCCGAGGCCCGCGTCGACGGCCGCCGAGAAGACGGTGACCTTCGCGAAGAGACCGATGATGCCGGGCGGCAGGCCCGCGAGGCAGAGCAGGAAGAAGCCGAGGACCAGGGCGGCCAGCGGCCGGGAACGGTACAGGCCGCGGTAGTCGCTGATGCGGTTCAGGGGCTTCGTGCGGGCCACGAGGGCGGCCACGGCGAAGGCACCGAGGTTCACGGCGGCGTACATGAGGGCGTACGCGACCGTGGAGCCGATGGCCTTGTCGGCGTCCTTGGAGTAGGCGGCCGCGGCGATCGGGACGAGGAGGTAGCCGGCCTGGCCCACCGACGACCAGGCGAGCAGGCGTACCGCGCTGTACGCGCGCGTGGCCTGCTGGCGCAGGGCCGCCACGTTGCCCACGGTCATGGTGAGCGCGGCGAGCGCGGCCAGGGCCGGGCCCCACACGTCGGCGTAGGACGGGAAGGCGACGACGGTGACGAGGATGATCCCGGAGAAGCCGACCGCCTTGCCGATCACCGACAAGTAGGCGGCGACCGGCAGCGGGGCTCCTACGTAGGTGTCGGGCACCCAGAAGTGGAAGGGGGCGGCGGCGGTCTTGAAGGCGAAACCGACCAGGGTGAGGGCGACGCCCGCCTGGGCCAGGGTGTGGAACTGCCCGTCGACGTGCGTCAGAGCGGTGGCGATCCTCGTGAGGTGCAAGGTGCCCGTCGTCGCGTAGACGAAGCTCACGCCCAGAAGGGTGACCGCGGTCGCCGTGACCGAGGACAGGAAGAACTTCAGGGCCGCTTCCGAGGAGCGCCGGTCGTCGCGCTTGATGCCTACGAGGGCGAACGCCGGCAGGGACGCCACTTCCAGGGCGACGACAAGGGTGGCCAGGTCGCGCGACGCGGGCAGCAGCGCGGCGCCCGCGGCGGAGGACAGGAGCAGGAACCAGAACTCTCCCTCGGGGAGCGCCCTGGGCGTGTTCTTCGCGTCCTTGATGCCGGTGATGGACAGGAGCGCGGTCAGCAGGGCGCCGGCCAGGACGAGGAACTGGATGACGAGCGTGAAGTGGTCGGCCGTGTAGCTGCACGCGGCCTGCTCGCCCTTGAGCGTCTTGAGGCAGAAGGTCGAGCGGTCGCCGTCCAGAAGGGGCAGCAGCGCGAGCGCGGCGGCGGCCAGACCCGCGACGGAGACCCAGCCGAGCAGCGCCTTCCTTCGCTCGCCGAGGAACAGGTCCGCGACGAGCACCACGAGGGCGACGACCGCCGCGATGGTGGGCGGCGCGATCGCGAGCCAGTCGACGGACTGGACGAGGGACGCCACGGACGGCGCGGCGACGGCGGTCACTGGATGCCTCCTGCGAGGAGCTTCTGCACGGCCGGGTCGGTGAGCCCGATCAGAGCCGCGGGCCAGAGCCCGCCGACGACGGTGAGGGCGACGAGCGGGGTCCAGGCGGCGAACTCGTAGCCCTGGACGTCGGCGAGCTTCGGCGCCTCGGCCTCGTGCGGGCCCATGCAGACCCTGCGGACGACGGCGAGCATGTACGCGGCGGTGAGCAGCGTGCCGAACGCGGCGATCGCCATGAACGTGAGGAACGCGGGGCGGCTCAGGTCGGCGGCCGGCTTGAACGCGCCGAACAGGGCGAGCATCTCGCCCCAGAACCCGGCGAGGCCGGGCAGCCCGAGGGAGGCGACGGCGGCGAAGGCGAGGAGCCCGCCGAGGCGGGGCGCCTTGCCGTAGAGCGCCATGCCGCCCTGCTGGGCAAGCGTGTCGAGGTCTGTGCTGCCCGTGCGGTCCTTGAGGGCGCCGACGAGGAAGAACAGCAGGCCGGTGATGAGGCCGTGGGCGATGTTCGCGAAGAGCGCGCCGTTGACGCCGGTCGGCGACATCGTCGAGATGCCGAGCAGGACGAAGCCCATGTGCCCGACGGACGAGTACGCGATGAGGCGCTTGAGGTCGCCCTTGGCGCCGGGCCGCGCGAGGGCGAGGCAGGCCAGGGACCCGTAGATGATCCCGACGACGGCGAACGCAGCGAGGTACGGCGCGAAGGTGTGCATGCCGTCGGGCGTCACCGGCAGCAGGATCCGCACGAACCCGTACGTGCCCATCTTGAGCAGCACGCCGGCGAGGAGGACCGAGCCGACGGTGGGCGCGGCGGTGTGGGCGTCGGGCAGCCAGCTGTGCAGCGGCCACATCGGCGTCTTGACCGCGAGCCCGATCCCGATCGCCAGAACGGCGGTGACCTGCACGGACGTGCTCAGGCCCCGGCCGTTGTCAGAGGCGAGTGCCACCATGTCGAATGTGCCGGACTTGAGTCCGATGAGGAGGATGCCCAACAGCATCACGACGGAGCCGAGGAGCGTGAAGAGGATGAACTTCCAGGCGGCCTTGGCCCGTTGCTCACCACCCCAGCGGGCGATGAGGAAGTACATCGGGATGAGGACCATCTCGAAGGCGAGGAAGAAGAGCAGCAGATCGAGCACGGCGAAGGTCGCGAGGGTGCCGGACTCGAGCAAGAGGATCAGCGCGACGAATGCCTTGAGGGACGGGCCCTTCGGCATTTTGAAGTAGCTGTACAGCGCGCAGAGGAAGGTCAGCAGGGCGGTCAGGACCAGGAGGGGGAGCGAGATGCCGTCGATACCGAGGTGGATCCGCACGTCGAGTGCGGGGATCCAGCTGATGTCGGTCGTGGCCTGCATCTTTGACGGGTGGTCATGGTCGAAGCCGAGCGCGAGGACGATCGCGGCGATGAGGATCACGCCGGTCACGGTCACGCCGTGGCGGAGCACGGCCTGGTCCGGGGACTTCCCCTTCAGCCCGGGCGGGGCCGGGAGAAGAGCGGCGGCGGCGCCGACGAGCGGGCCGACGACGATCAGTGCGAGAAGGAACTGCATCACGGATTCACTGATATCGATCACGGCTGCTCACGCTCCGGCGGTGGCGACGAGGACGACGGCGATCGCCAGGACGACGGTCCCTGCGAGCAGGGCGCTGAGATAGGTCTGCACGTTGCCGGTCTGGGCACGGCGGACGGCCCGGCCCAGCCAGTTGGGTACGGCGGCGGCGCCGCGCACATAGGTCTCGACGACCTCGCGGTCGAGGAAGCGGACCAGTGAGGCCGCGGCCGTGACCGGCCGGACGAACAGGGCCGCGTAGACGGCGTCCAGGTGGAAGCCGGTGGCCGCGTGGCGGTGCAGCGGGCCGAGCAGGAGACGGCCCGGGTCCGCCGGATCGGGGGCGTAGGCGATGTCCCCGTACGCGGCCGCATGGGTCGCGATGGCCTCGGCCTCGACGATGCCGCCGTCCGCGTCGGGGTGGGCGGCTACGGCGCCGAGCGGGGCGCCCGCGGCGAGGGCCGTGGTGTGGCGCCAGGCCGCGTAGGTGACGAGTCCGCCGACGAGGGCGACGCCCGTGCCGAGGACGGAGGTGGTGAGGGTCGGGGTCAGCGAACGGCCGTCGAACCAGTCGGGCACGACGCCGACGGTGAGACCGAAGGCGAGCGAGGGGATCGCCAGGACCCACAGGACGGCGTTCATCACGACGGGCTGCTTGCCGTGGTCGGGGGCCTCGGTGCCGTGGCCCCGGAAGACCAGGAGCCAAAGGCGCGTGGCGTACGCGGCGGTGAGCAGGGCCGTGAGGAGGCCGGACACGAGGACGATCCAGCCCGCCGAGGACGGGATCGCCTCGGCGTGGCCGGTGGCGGCGTGCTCGGCGGAGCCGAGGACGGCCTCCTTGGAGAAGAAGCCGCTGAACGGCGGGATCGCGGCGAGCGCGAGGAGCGCCACGGTCATCGTCCAGTAGGCGTCGGGGACGCGGTCGCGCAGGCCCTTCATGCGGGACATGGCGGCGAGCGAGTTGGTGCCGGCGGCGTGGATGACCACGCCCGCCCCGAGGAACAGCAGCGCCTTGAAGGCGCCGTGCGACAGGAGGTGGAAGACGGCGGCGCCGCGGTCGCCGACGGCGAGGGCGCCGGTCATGTAGCCGAGCTGGCCGATCGTCGAGTACGCGAGGACGCGCTTGATGTCGTCCTGCGCGAGGGCGGCGAGCGCCGAGCCGGTCATCGTGACGGCGGCCATGACGGCGAGGACGACCAGGGCGGCGCCGGAGGCGGCGAAGACGGGGAGGAGCCGGGCGACGAAGTAGACACCGGCGGCGACCATCGTCGCGGCGTGGATCAGCGCGGAGACCGGTGTGGGGCCGGCCATCGCGTCGGGCAGCCAGGTGTGCAGCGGGAACTGCGCGGACTTGCCCGCCACTCCCGCGAGGAGCAGCAGCGCGATCAGCGTGGGGTGGTCGAGGCCGCCGCTCGCGACGGCGCCGAGGACCGTCGTGATGCGGAAGGACCCGGCGTCCACGGCGAGCGCGAACAGGCCGATCAGGAAGGGGACGTCGCCGAGCTTCGTGACCAGGAACGCCTTGAGGGACGCGGCGCGCGCCTCGGGTGTCTCCCAGTAGTGGCCGACGAGGAAGTACGAGCAGATGCCCATGACTTCCCAGCCGACGAGCAGCACCATCAGGTCGCCCGAGTAGACGACGAGAAGCATCGCGGAGGTGAAGAGGGAGACGAGCGCCGCGTACGACGGGTAGCGCGGGTCGTCGCGCAGGTAGGCCGTCGAGTAGATCTGCACGCACGACGCGACGACGCAGACCAGGACGGCGACGAGCGCGGCGAAGCCGTCGATGTACAGGGCGAGCTCGATGGGGACCGAGCCCGTCGGGGTGAGTTCGGTGGCCGCGTCGATGCTCCGGCCGCCGCCCTGGCGCACGGCGACGAGGACGGTGAGGGCGAGCGCCGCGAGGGTCGGCAGCACGGCGAGGGGCCGTACGAAGCCGGGCGCGGTGCGGCCCAGGAGCAGTCCCGCCGCGGCGGCGAGGAACGGGAGGAGGGGGACGAGTACGGCGAGGGTCGTGGTGGTCACGCGGTGGCCTCGGCCTTCTCGTCCGTAACGGTCTCGGCGCCGGCGTCCGGTGCAAAGCCGTCGGGTCCGCCGTCGTCCGGGGACTCGGCGGTGTCACGAAGCTTGTCGATGTCGGAGGTGCCGCGACCGCGGTACACGGCGAGCACGATCGCGAGGCCGATGCCGATCTCGGCCGCGGCGATGGCGATGGTGAACAGGGTCAGCGCCTGGCCGGAGTGGAGGGTGTCGCGGGCCGCCTTGCTTAGCCAGACGTCGAAGGCGACGAGGTTGAGGTTGACGGCGTTGAGCATCAGCTCGACGGACATCAGGACCAGGATCGCGTTGCGGCGGGCCAGCACTCCGTACAGGCCCGTGCAGAAGAGCAGCGCGGAGAGGACGGCGGGGTAGGCGAGGTGCATCAGCGGTTCCCCTCCCGGGCCTTGGTGTTCGTGTCCTGCGCCTTGGTGTTCGCGTCCTGTGGCGTGGCGGTCTTGCGGGACAGGACGATCGCGCCGACGAGGGCCGCGAGCAGCAGGACCGAGAGCGCCTCGAAGGGCAGCACCCAGTGCTGGAAGAGGATCGATCCGGTCACCGCGGTGGTGCCCTGGGGTGCGCCGTCGAGGTCGACCCAGGTGGTGCGGAAGGCGTCCACGACGACCCAGACGAGGGCGGCGGCCGCGGCGACGGCGACGGTCAGCGCGGCCCACCGGTTGCCCGAGTCGGCGTCCGGGGAGCGGCCGATCGGCGCCCTCGTGAGCATCAGTCCGAACAGGAGGAGGACGACGACGGAGCCGACGTAGATGAGGACCTGTACCCAGGCGATGAACTCGGCGGTGAGCAGCAGGTATTCGACGGCGAGGCCACCGAGGGCGACGACCAGCCACAGGGCCGCGTGCACCAGCTGCCTGGTGGTGACGGTGACGATCGCGGCGCCGAAGGTGACCAGGCCGACGAGGAGGAACGCGATCTCGACGCCGGTCGGCGAGAGGAATCCGTGGGTCTGCGTGGCCGCGGTGGCGGCCGCTGCGATGGGGGTCACGCGGGTCCCTCCTCTCCGGGTGCGGGTTCGCCGGGTGCGGGTTCTTCCGCGGCGGCGGCCTGCGCGGCGGCCAGCTTGTCGGCGGCCTTGCGGGCGGCGGCGAGTTCCTTGGGTTCCTCGGCCGCCGGGTCGAGCGCGGGCGGGGCCGGGACCGTCCACATCCACTCGCGGAGCCGGTCGCGCTCGTGGGTGAGTTCGTGGATGTCCGTCTCCGCGTACTCGAACTCCGGGGACCAGAACAGCGCGTCGAACGGACACACCTCGATGCAGATACCGCAGTACATGCACAGGGCGAAGTCGATGGCGAAGCGGTCGAGGACGTTGCGGCTGCGCTCGCGGCCGCCCTCGACGGTGGCCGGCACCGTCTCCTTGTGGGAGTCGATGTAGATGCACCAGTCGGGGCACTCGCGGGCGCACAGCATGCAGACCGTGCAGTTCTCCTCGAACAGGCCGATGACGCCACGGGTGCGGGGCGGCAGTTCGGGCTGGACGTCCGGGTACTGCTCGGTGACGGTCTTACGCGTCATCGTGCGGAGGGTGACGGCAAGACCCTTGGCGAGACCTGCGCCGGGGATGCGGGGCCGGCTGGGCGGGAGTGACTCGGTCACTGGTTGATCGCCACCTTCACGATTCCGGTGAGCGCGATCTGCGCGAGTGCGAGCGGGACGAGGAGGGTCCAGGAGAGCTTCTGGAGCTGGTCCTCGCGGAGACGGGGGTAGGTGACGCGCAGCCAGATCACGACGAACGCGAGGACGGCCGCCTTCAGCAGCGTCCAGACCCAGCCGAGGCCGTCGGCGCCCCACGGCCCGTGCCAGCCGCCCAGGAACAGGACGGTGGTGAGGCCGCACAGGACGACGATCCCGGCGTACTCGGCGAGCAGGAACAGGGCGAAGCGCAGGCCTGTGTACTCGGTGTACGCGCCGAAGATGATCTCGGAGTCGGCGACCGGCATGTCGAAGGGCGGGCGCTGGAGTTCGGCGAGGCCCGCCACGAAGAAGACGAGGGCGCCGACGATCTGCCACGGCACCCACCACCACTCGAACGCGTCGACGATGCCGGGCAGCGAGACGGTACCGGCGGCCATCGCGACCGAGGCGGCGGCGAGCAGCATCGGCAGTTCGTAGGCGAGGAGCTGCGCGGCGGTGCGCAGGCCGCCCAGGAGGGAGAACTTGTTGGCCGACGCCCAGCCCGCCATGAGCGAGCCGAGCACTCCGACGCCCATGACGGCGAGTACGAAGAAGATGCCGGCGTCGACGACCTGGCCGACCGCGCCCTCGCTCGGGCCGACGGGGATGGCGAGCAGGACGAGGAGGTACGGCAGAAGCGCGACGGCGGGCGCGAGCTGGAAGATGCGGCGGTCCGCGTCGGCGGGGACGATGTCTTCCTTCTGCGCGAACTTCACGCCGTCGGCGACGAGCTGGGCCCACCCGTGGAAGCCGCCCGCGTACATGGGGCCGAGGCGGCCCTGCATGTGCGCCATCACCTTGTGCTCGGTCTGGCCGACGACGAGGGGCAGGACGAGGAAGGCGACGAAGACGACGATGAGCCGCAGAGCGACGTCGAGAACGTCGTTCACTCCGTTCCTCCTGAGGGGGTTTCGGGGACTTCGGGGGTGGCGTCCGGAGCTTCGGGGGCGTCCGGGCTTCCGGAGGTAGCCGGGGCATCCGGGGCTTCGGAGGCAGCCGGGGCATCCGGCGCGTCCGGGGCACCCGGGGCATCCGGCGCGTCCGGGGCATCCGGCGCTTCAGGCGTGGGCTCCTCCGGCGTGGCCGGTTTCGGCTCGTCGAAGGCCGGGCGGGCGTGGTGCCAGGGCGCGTCGCCGGTAGCACCGGACTTGCCTGCGGCGTCCGGCTTCGGCGCCGCGGGAGTCTCGGGCGCCGCGGGAGTCTGAGGCGCCGCAGAATTCTCAGGTGCCGCAGGGGCCTCAGGGGTTGCCGGTGCCTCAGGAGTTGCCGGCGTCTGCGAAGCCGACCCCTGCGACGCGCTCCGCGAGCGTCTCGGCGGCGCGGCAGCCGCCGCATCCGTGCCGGCCGGGGCGGCCTGACTGGCCGACCCCTCCCCCGCCGTGCGCGTCCGCCGCACCGGACGGTCGCCCGCCGCGCGGCCCGCGCCACGGGCCGGGCGGGCCGGGGCGGGCGGAAGCTGGCCCTTCAGCGGGCCCCACTCGTTCGGGTCCGGAACACCCGGCGGCAGTATCTGCCGCCGCTTCGGCCCGCCGTGTTCGGACTCCCCCGGCTCCTTGGCGCCGGGCCATGCCTTCACGACACGCGCCGCGAGCACGAAGTCCTTGCGCAGGGGATGGCCCTCGAAACCGTCGGGGAGCAGGAGCGGCACCAGGTGCGGGTGGCCCTCGAAGCGGACGCCGAACATCTCGTGCGTCTCGCGCTCGTGCCAGCCCGCGCCCGCGTACACGTCGACCGCGGTGGCCAGGACGGGGGCGTCGTGCGGCACGGTCGTGCGCAGGAGCAGTCGGCGTACTGGAGACAGGGCGACGACGTGCGCGCAGACGCGAAAACCGGTGCCGGGCTCGTCGACCGCGCTCAGCCAGTCGAAGTAGGTGCAGCCCAGCGTGGTGCGGGCCGTTTCGAGGGCGGCGATCCACGTGGCCGCGGGAACGTCGACCGTGAGGACCTCGTACGACTCCTCGGCCGTGGCGTCCGGGCCGAAGAGCTCCTCGACGGGTCGGGGCAGCCAGCCGGTCACCGCTCCCCCTCCCCGGAGTCGTCGCGCGTCGGGACCGGCGGCTTCACGAGGCCGCTGCTGAGGGCGGCCGCCGACGGCCGTCCCGCCGCCGCGTCGGCGCCGTAGCGCTCGCCGAGCGACTCGCGCGCGATCTTCTCCTGAAGTTTGAGGATGCCCTGGAGCAGCGCCTCCGGCCTGGGCGGGCACCCGGGCACGTACACATCGACCGGGATGATCTGGTCGACGCCCTTGGTGACCGAGTACGAGTCCCAGTACGGGCCGCCGCAGTTGGAGCAGGCGCCGAACGAGATGACGTACTTGGGCTCGGGCATCTGCTCGTACAGGCGCTTCACGGCCGGGGCCATCTTGTCCGTGACCGTGCCGGAGACGACCATCAGGTCGGCCTGGCGCGGGCCCGGCGCGAAGGGGATGACGCCGAGGCGGATGAAGTCGTGCCGCGCCATGGACGCCGCGATGAACTCGATGGCGCAGCAGGCAAGACCGAAGTTGAAGACCCAGAGCGAGTAGCGGCGGCCCCAGTTGAGGACCACCTTCATCGGCTCGGGGGCCAGCCGGGACAGCACGCCCAGCTTCTTCGGGCTGACGGGCTCCGGCAGGAGCACCGGCTCCGAGGGGGGCAGGTCCGGGGTCACGTCCATGTGAGGACGCCCTTCTTGTATGCGTACAGCAGGCCCACGGCGAGGAAGCCGAGGAAGATGAACATCTCCACGAGCGTCGCCGCGCCGAACTGCGGATCGGCGAAGACGGTCGCCCACGGGAAGAGGAAGATCGAGTCGACGGCGAAGATGACGTAGAGGAACGCGTAGACGTAGTAGCGGACCTGGGTGTGGGCCCAGCCCTCGCCGACGGGGTCGACGCCGCACTCGTACGTCAGGAGTTTCTCGGGGGTCGGCACGACCGGGCGCAGCAGCCGTCCCGCCCCGAAGGCGACGGCCACGAACAGGACTCCGACGACGACGAGCCCACCGACGACGGAGTACGTCTGGAAGTAGCCTGCGGCGACCATGGTCGATTCCGGCATGTCCGCCCCTCGCTCCATTATGTTCGACGATCTGTACGCACGGGAGTCTAGGGCCTGTTAAAGAGAGGGTAAGCAGGCGTCCAGGGTTGAGGTGGGGTTATCCCCCGTCGGGTCCGGCAGCCCGCCTCATGGCGCCCCGGCGCCCGGCCGGGCACGCTGTCGCATATGACCGCTCGCATCGTCACCACAGAGCCGGACGTGGACCGTCCGCCGGCGCCGCGCTTCGCCTTCGGCCGGCACACCTGGAAGGAGATCGCGTATCTCCTCAGCAATCTGCCGGTCGCCGTGCTCGGCTTCGTCTATGTCGTGACGATGCTGGCCACCGGCGTCGGCCTGGCCGTGACGGTGATCGGTCTGCCCGTGCTCGCGGCCGGTCTGTTCGGCGCGCGTCAGTTCGGGAAGGCGGAGCGGGGGCGGGCCCGCGCGCTGCTCGGGCTGCGCATCGAGGAGCCGAGCCCGCTGCCGCGCAGCCGCGACGAGGGCTTCTTCGGCCGGCTGTGGTCCGGCCTGAAGGACCCGGTGGGCTGGCGGGCGGTGCTCTACGAGTTCATACGGCTGCCGTGGGGTGTGCTCACGTTCGCCATCACGCTGACCGGGCTCTTCGTGCTGTGGCCGGTCCTCCCGTTCATCGTGCGGGGCCTGACCAACGCGGACCGGGCGATGGCGCGGGCACTCCTGTCGCCGTCGGACGAGCTGGAGCGGCGGATCGCCGAGCTGGAGTCGGACCGCGGCGTCGTCGTCGACACGGCCGCCGCCGACCTGCGCCGCATCGAGCGCGACCTGCACGACGGCGCACAGGCCCGCCTGGTCAACCTCGCCATGGGCCTCGGCCTCGCGAAGGAGAAGCTCCTCGAGGACCCGGACGCCGCTGCCGCCATGGTCGACGAGGCACACGGCGAGGTGAAGCTGGCGCTTCAGGAGCTGCGCGATCTGGCCCGCGGCATCCACCCGGCCATCCTGACCGACCGCGGCCTGGACGCGGCGCTCTCCTCGGTGGCCTCGCGCTGCACGGTTCCCGTGAAGGTCACGGCGGACCTGCCTCAGCGGCCCGCCGCGGCGATCGAGGGCATCGCGTACTTCACGGTGTCCGAGCTGCTGCAGAACGTCAGCAAGCACAGCGGGGCGCGGTCGGCGTCGGTCGACGTGTGGCGCTCCGCGGACCGGCTGCTGATCCAGGTGCAGGACGACGGGCGCGGCGGCGCGAGCCTCGACAAGGGCACGGGCATGTCGGGCCTCGCGGACCGGCTCGGCGCGGTGGACGGCCTGTTCGTCGTGGACTCGCCGGAGGGCGGTCCCACGACGGTGACCGCGGAGCTGCCCTGGCGCGACCGCACACCCGCGTAAGCGCGGCTGTGGCCGGCGGGGTAGGGAAAACCCCCGGTCCAAGACGCCGACCAGCTCCATGGCCGCGAGGCGCCACCGCGAGGAGTCTGGACGTACCAGGCGGACGAGCAGAACGGACGGACCCCACCAATGATCACGCCCACGCAGCATGGACACGGATACGGCTACCGCGACGACGCGGTGGCCGGGGAACGGCGCCGCCGTCTCCCGGCCGGGCTGCGCGCGCCGTTCGAGGCCCGTACGTTCCGCGAGCTCGGCTATCTGCTCCTGAGTCTCCCGCTCAGCATCATCACGTTCGTGTACGCGGTGACGATGGTGTCGCTCGGCGCCGGCCTACTGATCACGTTCCTCGGCATCCCGGTGCTGGCCGGCGCCCTCGCCGGGGCGCGCGGGTTCGCCGCGATGGAGCGGGCCAGGGCGCGCGCGCTCCTCGGCGTCGACGTAGGCACGCCGGGCCCGCTGCGGCCCCGCACCCAGGGCCCGATGGCGTGGATGGGCGCCCTCCTCAAGAGCGGCGAGTCGTGGCGCAACCTGCTGTACACGGTCGTGCACTTCCCGTGGGCGGTCTTCGCGTTCAACGTCGCGCTGGTCTTCTGGACGGTGGGCTGGTCCCTGCTCACGTATCCGCTGTGGCAGTGGGTCTTCCCCATGTACGCCGGCCAGGGCGGGATCCAGCTCTACGGCGACGGCGCGCACAACATCTACCTGGACAACCCCTTCGAGATCACGGTCACCGCGGCGGTCGGCCTGCTGATCACGCTCGCGACGCCGTGGATCATCAGGGCGCTGGCCTCCGTGGACCGGGCGCTGGTGAGCGGGCTGCTCGGCCCGTCGCGGCTCGCCACGCGCGTCGTGGAGCTGGAGTCGGACCGCGGCGTCGTCGTCGACACGGCCGCCGCCGACCTGCGCCGCATCGAGCGCGACCTGCACGACGGCGCACAGGCCCGGCTGGTCAACCTCGCGATGGATCTGGGGCTCGCCAAGGAGAAGCTGACGGAGGACCCGCGGGAGGCGGCGCGCATGGTGGACGAGGCGCACGGCGAGGTGAAGACGGCGCTCCAGGAGCTGCGGGATCTGGCCCGCGGCATCCACCCGGCCATCCTGACCGACCGCGGCCTGGACGCGGCCCTGTCCTCCGTGGCCTCCCGCTGCACGGTCCCGGTGCAGGTCGAGGTCGATCTGCCCGCGCGGCCCGCGCCGGCCATCGAGGGCATCGCCTACTTCACGGTCAGCGAGCTCCTGCAGAACGTCAGCAAGCACAGCCGGGCGACCCGCGCCACGGTCGACGTGTGGCGGGTCGAGGACCGCTTGATGCTCCAGGTGACGGACAACGGCGTGGGCGGCGCCGACGCCTCCACCGGCTCCGGCCTCGCCGGGCTCGCCGAGCGTCTCGACGCCGTCGACGGGATCCTCCTGGTGGACTCGCCGACGGCGGGCCCGACGCGGATCACGGCGGAACTGCCTTGGCGGCGCGCCTGACGACCGGCGCCCGCGTGTGCGGTGCACCCCTTCCCGGGGTGCACCGCACACGCGTGTCCTCCCTCTTCCCGGCCAATCCCGGCGCCACGACCCAGGACAGTCCGGATGCTGGGATGCTGGTGACTGTTGAACGGGTGGGACGGGCTGTGGGGGGCCGAGAAACGTGGAGGACAGAGTGCGAGTGGTCATCGCCGAGGATTCAGTGCTGCTCAGGGAGGGCCTGACCCGGTTGTTGACCGACCGCGGGCACGATGTGGTGGCGGGCGTGGGCGACGGGGACGCGCTGGTCAAGACCGTCACCGACCTGGCCGCGCAGGACGCGCTGCCGGACGTCGTGGTCGCCGACGTGCGGATGCCGCCGACCCACACGGACGAGGGCGTGCGCGCCGCGGTCCTGCTGCGCAAGCAGCACCCGGGCCTCGGGGTGCTGGTCCTTTCGCAGTACGTGGAGGAGCAGTACGCGACCGAACTGCTCGCCGGTTCCAGCCACGGTGTGGGCTATCTGCTCAAGGACCGGGTGGCCGAGGTGCGCGAGTTCGTGGACGCGGTCGTGCGGGTGGCGCAAGGCGGTACGGCCCTCGACCCCGAGGTGGTGGCCCAGCTCCTGGGTCGCAGCCGCAAGCAGGACGTGCTGGCGGGGCTGACCCCGCGTGAGCGCGAGGTGCTCGGCCTGATGGCCGAGGGGCGGACGAACTCGGCGATCGCGCGTCAACTGGTCGTGAGCGACGGCGCGGTGGAGAAGCACGTCAGCAATATCTTCCTGAAGCTGGGACTGTCCCCGAGTGACGGGGATCACCGGCGTGTTCTGGCGGTGCTCACCTACCTGAACTCGTGACGACCTGACACCCTGTCAGATATGGCGGGAATCGGTCGGCGGACTCCAGGACGCTCCGGCCGGCCTCGGGGTCGACCGGAGGGCCGGCCGCGGGGTCGACCCTGAACCGGTCCTAGAACCAAAGGATGAGTGGGCGCGTCTTCGAACAGGGGACCATGGGGGTGGGTAAAACATGACAAACAAGGTCATCAGGGTGTCTCATTGTCGCGTCCACCATGCGAACTATCCAGGGAAGGCGACCCTTACCGACGTAGGGTGGGCCATGGAGGGGCCGGTCGGCCGGCCGCTCCCGCAGAGCCGCCTCGAGGGAGGTCCAGTTCAGTGACCAGCCAGGTCAGCAGCCAGGCCGAGCAGGCCGATGGGGCAGTGGTCGGAGAGCAGCGCAAACACGCGGGCGACAAAGACGTACAGCGTCTGGACCGGGTGATCATCCGGTTTGCGGGTGACTCGGGTGACGGTATGCAGCTGACGGGTGACCGGTTCACTTCGGAGACGGCGTCGTTCGGGAACGATCTGTCCACGTTGCCGAATTTTCCGGCTGAGATTCGGGCGCCCGCGGGGACACTGCCGGGCGTTTCTTCGTTCCAGTTGCATTTCGCGGACCATGACATCCTCACGCCGGGCGATGCGCCGAATGTGCTGGTGGCGATGAACCCGGCGGCGTTGAAGGCGAACATGGCGGATGTGCCGCGTGGTGCTCAGGTCATCGTCAACACGGATGAGTTCACCAAGCGGGCGATGCAGAAGGTCGGTTACGACACGTCGCCGCTGGAGGACGGTTCGCTGGACGGGTATCACGTCCATCCGGTGCCGTTGACGACGCTGACGGTTCAGGCGCTCAAGGAGTTCGAGCTGTCCCGCAAGGACGCGGGCCGTTCGAAGAACATGTTCGCGCTGGGTCTGCTGTCGTGGATGTATCACCGGCCGACGGAGGGCACGGAGAGGTTCCTCCGGTCGAAGTTCGCGAAGAAGCCGCAGATCGCCGCGGCGAACATCGCGGCTTTTCATGCGGGCTGGAACTTCGGTGAGACGACGGAGGACTTCGCGGTCTCCTACGAGGTCGCGCCGGCTGCGTCCGCGTTCCCGACGGGTACTTACCGCAACATTTCTGGGAATCTGGCGCTGTCGTACGGGCTGATCGCGGCGTCCCGGCAGGCGGATCTGCCGTTGTATCTGGGCTCGTATCCGATCACGCCGGCTTCGGACATCCTGCACGAGTTGTCGAAGCACAAGAATTTCGGTGTGCGCACGTTCCAGGCGGAGGACGAGATCGCGGGGATCGGCGCGGCGCTGGGCGCGGCGTTCGGCGGTTCGCTGGCGGTGACCACGACGTCGGGTCCGGGTGTGGCGCTGAAGTCGGAGACGATCGGGCTGGCGGTCTCCCTCGAACTGCCGTTGCTGGTGGTGGATATCCAGCGTGGTGGCCCCTCGACGGGTCTGCCGACCAAGACGGAGCAGGCGGATCTGCTGCAGGCGATGTACGGGCGCAATGGTGAGGCGCCGGTTCCGGTGGTCGCGCCGAGGACGCCGGCCGACTGTTTCGACGCGGTGATCGAGGCGGCCCGGATCGCGATCACCTACCGGACCCCGGTCTTCCTTTTGTCGGACGGTTATCTGGCGAACGGGTCGGAGCCGTGGCGTATCCCGGAGATCGATCAACT
>NZ_JBSGTG010000032.1:0-2305 GCF_053607285.1 Streptomyces sp. NPDC055140
GCATCCCCTACGACGAGACCATCGCCTTTCCCACCCAACCCCAGACCGTCCTCGCAACCGCCGCTTGACTCCTTAACCGCATCGGATGTCTGATCACCGACGCCACCGGCATCCCGCTCGCCGCCACCTTGACCGGCGGCAACCGCAACGACGTCACCCAGCTCATCCCACTCCTGCAGGCCGTGCCACCGGTGCGGGGCAAGCGCGGCCGGCCCCGGCGCCGCCCCGACGTAGTGCTGGGTGACCGCGGCTACGACCATGACAAGTACCGCCGACTCGTCCGGGACCTCGGCGTCAAGCCACTGATCGCCCGCCGCGGCACCGAACACGGCTCCGGCCTGGGCACCCAACGCTGGGTCGTGGAACGCGCCTTCGCCCACCTGCACTGGTTCCGCCGACTGCGGATCCGCTGGGAGATCCGCGACGACATCCACGAAGCCTTCCTCACCCTCGGATGCGCACTCATCTGCTGGCGGCGACTGCGTGCGCTGGCAAGCGATGCCGTGGACTAGTCAGCCGCTGCCAGTCGATTGAGAACTTCCGTGGGGGTGAAGCTCCAGCCAACCAGGCGCGGCCCGCTCCAGTTGATGCCGATCTTGTATCCCTCTTGGGCGGCATCGGGCAGATCGCGATCGCGCCAGGTGTCCAAGGGCATGGATTCAACGCGTAGCCCATGCCCCCAGACCTTCGCTGCCCTCTGGGCGCGGGCCGAGGTCGACCAGAAGGGAAGACTTCGCGTGCCGTCCGCAGAGAGGGGAGCCGGGCTTCCGGCGTCATCTCGGACAAGCCAGACCACTCTGCTCTGGCGGACGTCTCGGAAGAATGCTGCCGCTTGCGAACCGCTCTGACTCATGGCCACCGAGCCTAACGTTCCCCGCCACTCATTTCGCTAGGGGTTCTAAAGGCGATGGGCTTGGACTCGGCCTTGGTACGGCGCTTCGATCCAGGCTTGCCGAGATTCCCGGCACGGATGTTGGCCTTGAGCGTCGTGTAGGCATCGCGGGTCTTCTTGATGATGTGCTGGGCGGCCTGCGCCCCCAGTCCCCGCGACCGCAGTTCGCCATAAGTGTGCTTGCGCAGCTCGTACTCACGCGGGACACCGTGCTCGAACGCCACCGCCGACACCCAGTTCGCGGCCTCGTTGACCGTGTGCAGCGTCACCGACAGCGCACCGGCCTGCTCGGCCTGTGGCATCAGCTTCACTTGCACGACGACCTTCACGCAGGTGATCGTATCGACGTATGTCACCACGCCGGGAGCCAAACCCCCATATTCGCAGAGGTCGCACGGTCGTCCACACCCTCCACGCCCACCTGGTCTTCACACCCAAATACCGGCACGGACCGTTCACCGACGAGATCCCTCGACGCTGCGAGAAAGTCATGCAAACTGATCAAGCCGCTCACACTCCTGCGGGCGGGACCCGGTACGCCGGGTCACGGGGAGGGCCACTGGCGGGGCCGGCTGCGCTGAAGACCACGCCCCCGGTCGCACACCGAGCTCGCATCCGAGTCCGTACCAGCACAACCCTGGGCGCCTTCCGGATGTCCCACAGGTGAACGCCGCACCTCTCGGACACCTCGGACCCCTTGGAGCCCACATGCGCACACGGATACGGACGTACGCCACAGCAGCCACCATCGTTGCGGCGGCGGCTGCCGGGCCGACCTTCCCGGCCGCAGCCTCTGTTCCCGCGCAGACCGACGGCGACTTCAACGGCGACGGGTACGCGGACCTCGCCGTCGGCGTACCCGACGGCACCGTCGGCGGCAAGGCGAGAGCCGGCTACGTCAACATCGTCTGGGGCGGCCCGAAGGGGATCGGCGCCCACGGCAGCATCCGTATCAGCCAGTCCACCCCCGAGGTGCCCGGCACCCCGGAGACGGGCGACCACTTCGGCGCCTCCGTGGCGCTGGTGGACCTGAACGGCGACGGCAGCGCGGAGCTCCTCGTCGGCGCCCCGGGCGAGGACATCACCGGCCGCGGCAAGGACGTGGGCATGGTCCTCGCGGTGGGCGGCGGCAAGGGCGGGCCCGGCCCGGGGTCCGTCGTCCTCGACGGACCCTCGGCGTCGGCGGCGTACGGCAAATCGGTCGCGGCAGCCGATCTGACCGGCGACGGCAACAAGGAGATCGTGATCGGCGGCACGGACAAGGTCGTCGCTCGTGTCGCCCAGGGCGAAGACAGCATGGTCACCACTGTCGTGGGGGGGGGCCCCGCGGGGGCCCCCGCCCCCCCCCCCCCCCCCCCCCGACCCCCACCCCCCCCACGCCGGGCACCGCGCCCGCGGGCGGCGGGAAACACC
>NZ_JBSGTG010000032.1:2315-88828 GCF_053607285.1 Streptomyces sp. NPDC055140
GCCCCGCGCCGCCGCCGCGCCCCCCCGCCCCACCACACCCCCCCCCCGCGCGGCGCCCCCCCCCCCCCCGCCCCCCACGCCCCCATCCTCGCCACCGGCGACTTCACCGAGGACGGCACGGCGGACCTCGCGGTCGGGTACTGGACGAAGACCCCGTTCACCCAGTCCCACGTACGTCTGTGGGCCTGGGACGCGACCGAGCAGGCCATGGCCAACACCTGGAACACCGACAACGCCGGCGTCTCCGCCCTCGCCGCGGGCGACTTCGACGGCGACGGTCACGACGACCTGGCCCTCGGCGAGTGCCGTGAGATCGCCGACGAGAACATCGACGACCCGTGCGGCCCCGAGGAGCTGGCCAAGGGCGGCGGCATCCACGTCCACTACGGCAACGCCACGCCCGGCAGCTTCGGATTCCGCCGGCAGACCCTCAACCAGGACACGGTCGGCGTGGCGGGCGTCGCGGAGACCGGTGACCACTTCGGCGCCTCCCTCGCCGTCGCCGACATCGACAACGACGGCCGTGACGACCTGATCGCAGGCGCCCCTGGCGAGGCGATCGGCAGCCGCTCGGGTGCGGGCGCCGCGACCCTCCTGTTCGGCGGCCCGACCGGCCTCGTCGACGCGTGGGGCGAAGGCCACTCCGTCGGGTTCCAGCAGGACACCCCGCGCATGCCGGGCGTCGCGGAGGCCGCCGACGCGTTCGGTGCCGCCGTCGCCACCGGCGACTACGACCACGACGGCAGGGCGGACGTGGCGGTCGGCTCTCCGGGCGAGAACGCCGCCTCGGGCGGCGTGTGGCTGCTGCCCCGGGCGAGCGTCAACGGCTCCTCCGCGTTCACGCCCACCAAGCTGGGCCTGCCCTCCCCGTCGAGCGCGCTCGCGTACGGCAGGTACCTCAGCGGCCAGTGACAGTGCTGCACAGAGCCGGCCCCTGGGGCTCGTCCCGGGGGCCGGGACTGGGTGTGGCTCGCAGGTCCTCCCGGTGATGGGCTCCCCGACCTGCAGGGTGGTGTCGGCCCGTCGTTTTGCGTGGTCCCTGAATGTTCAGTCGGACGGGATCCTGGAGCTCCTGAGCGGCCAGGTTGATCGTGCCGTCTCGGTCGTTGATGCGGCCCTGGACGGAGATGACGCTGTTCCTCGACGATCGCGCCCACGACGAGCGTGTACGTCGCGGGGAAGGACAGCACTTCCAGTTGGCCGTCTCGGTCAGCCAAGTTGACGATCGCCCCGGGGTTGCCCTGCTTGATCATCTTGGGCGGCACGCTGGTGATCAGTCCGGCGAGGCGTACGACGACTTCGGTGCGGCCGGAGGCGTCAGTTCGGGGATCGTGGCGGCCAGGATGGGCGTACGACTGCGCGGCGGCGCGGTGTACGTCGAGGGGCATCAGAGCCAGAGCATCAAGGTCGCCGACGGTTCGGTGGACCGGGCCGTGAGCATCGCGCACAGCCCGACAGTGGCGGCCAGTGTTGGGTCCGGCCTGATGAGCCCCTCGTGGTGGTGGGGGTCGCCGGCACGGAAAGAGGGGAGTGGCAGACGTGTCGGCGCGTCATGAAGGAGCCGGTCGGGCCTGCGGGGAAGATCTGGTCATGGTCGACGCGATGAAAGCAGTTCTCGAGGGCGGTCCTGACGATCTTCCTGAGCGGATCGTCTCCGTCTCCACGCCCGGGGCCGACATCAAAGTTCCCCTGCGCGGGGGGTACGAGCACTTCAAGGTCACGACACGTCAGGAGGAGACCTCGCAGGGTCTGTTGCCTGTGTACGAGTGGTGGGAGCGCACGGAACTGCCTGGGTAGGTTTGCGCCCGCAGCGTGCGGCCCGAGCGCGGCGGGTGCCAACCACCGCTCACCACCGACGCGGCATGCGTCCCCCGGCAAGTGGCTTCGAGTTGTGTATGTGCCGGGCGGTCCTCTGCGGGGTCAGGCGCCCGTGTGGTGCACGATGTGAGTGGGGACGACCGTCCTGCGTGGCGGCTGCTGTGGCGCGGCCGGGGTCTCGGCGATGCGCTCGAGCAGCAGACGGGCGGCGCGGCGCCCTACTTCGTCGGCGTCATAGGCGACGACGGTGACCGGCACGTCCAGCAGGTCCGCCATCTCGAAGTCGTCGAACCCGGCAAGCGCGGTGCCGCTGCGCAGGCCCCGCACGGCACGGTAGGCGCCGAGGGTGATGCGGTTGTTCGTGCAGAACAGTGCTGTCGGCGCGTCCGTGCGGTCGAGGAGTCGGTGCGCCGCGGCCTCGGCCCCGGGGATGTCGTAGGCGCCCCTGCTGATCCATTCCTCGCGGGGGGTCAGTCCGGCCTCCTCGTGGGCCGCCCAGTAGCCCCGGAAGCGCTCGGCGCCGGTGAACAGGGCGGGTGGATTGCCGACGAAGCCGATGGAGCGGTGGCCGTCGGCGATCAGCCGGGCGGTGGCCGCGTGAGCGCCGCCGAAGTCGTCGACGAGGACAGTGTCGGCCTCGATGCCGGCGGGCGGGCGGCCCGCGAGGACGACCGGGGTGGGGCCGAGCACGTCCGGGGCGAGGTGGCGTTGTGAGGTGCCGGCCGGGACGACGATCATGCCGTCCACCCGTCGGGACACCAGGTCCTCGACCAACTCCCGCTCGCGCTGGACCTGTTCGGCGGTGTTGCCGAGGACGAGACGCAGGCCGTGTTCCTCCGCGACCTGTTCGGCGCCCAGGGCGAGCCGGGAGTAGAAGGGGTTCGCCAGGTTGGTGACGACGAGTCCGATCATGCCGCTGGTCTTGCCGAGACGAAGGTTGCGTGCCACCTCGTTGCGCCGGTAGCCGAGCTCCTCCACCGCCGCGAGCACCTTGGCCCGTGTGGCGGTGCTGACGCGCTCGTCGTCCTTGAGGACGCGCGAGACCGACATGGCGCTCACCTGGGCCCGCGCGGCGACGTCCCGCATCGTGGGGGGCGTGGCGCCGGAGCGGGCCGGACTCCCGGACTGGGGCACTGCGCTTCGCACTCTCTTCACTTCTCCTGGGCGCGGACACGCCCGCCGATCGAGGCGGGCGGCGGCCCGCACCCTCATCCTAGGTCCGGTGGACGGACGTCACGGACTGCCGACGTCACGGATCGCCGATGTCACGGTCGGCCGCCGCGCCCACCATGCGGCGCCCAGCAGCGGCGCGTCCTCGGGGCACAGCGCCGTACGCACCGTCAGCCGCCGGGCAGACGACGTATCGGGCCCCTCGGCGAGACCGATACGCAGCGGCACCTCGATCAGGTCCCAGGACGCGGCCATCGAGCCGCCCACCACGAGCACAGTGGCCTCGAAGCGGTCGATCCACGGGGCGAGCGTCTCGCCGAGAGCGCGGAAGGCGTGGTCGAGGACCACGCGCGCGTACCGGTCCCCGCCGCGAGCCAGCTCCGCGATGGTGCGCACATCGGGTACGACGTCCGGGTCGTCGAGCGCGGCACGGGCGTAAGCGGCGCGGATGCCCCGGCGCGAGACGGTGTCCTCCAACGGGCGGTCCGCGTATATGAGCAGGTGGGCGCTGCCGTCCTGCGGGACGAGAGGTCCTTCGTTGACGGGCTCGCCGTGGTCGACGAAGGCGGAGCCGATGCCGCTGCCGAGAGTGACGCACAGGGCGCGCTCGTGCCCGGCCGCGGCTCCGGCGGCGTACTCACCGATGCCGAAGGCGTCCGCGTCGTTGAGGAACCGCAGCGTGCCCGGCTCGGGGGTCAGGCGGTGTTGCAGTTCGGCGCGGAGGTCGATCCCGTAGAGCGACTCGAACTTGCCGACGCCCTCGAACAGGCCGATCCCCGCCTCGTAGTCGAAGGGCCCCGGCACGGCCACGCCCCACGGCGCTGCGGCCGGGGAGGCCAGGCGGGCGGCCGTTCCGGCGACCGCGCCGAGGATCTCGTCGACGCTGCCCTGCGCGGGCAGCGGCGCCCTGACCTGCTCGTGGACCAGGCCCCCTTCGAGGTCGACGAGCGCAGCGGTGACGTGCGTGCCACCGATCTCCAGGACGGGCGTCAGCATGCGATCACCCCCTGGCGGGCCGCCTCGCCGAGGCCGAGGTGCTGCGGGGCGCGGGCGTAGAGCGTGGCCTGGAACGCGTGGTAGAGGTCGGGCTTGCCGTCCCAGGTCGTGGTGGTGGGGTGGCCATCGGTGTCGAGTTCGTGCCACCAACTGCCGCCCGCCCCGTCCAGGACGTCGCGCGCCGCGTAGTCCCAGAACGAGCGGTACCAGCTTTCGTATGTCGCGTCGCCGGTCGCCCGGTACAGGAAGACGGCCGCGCCGACGGCCTCGGCGATCGTCCAGTGCATGCGCTGCCGGTTCACCGGCTTCCCGGAGAAGTCGACGCTGTAGACGAAGCCGCCGCGCTCGGCGTCCCAGCCCTCGGTCACGGCGCGAGCGAACAGTTGCTGCGCCGCCTCCGTCGTCCACGCCGCCTGGGCGCCCGATGTCTGGGCGCGCACCATGACGAGCAGGCGCGCCCACTCCAGCCAGTGGCCCACGAGGGAGCCGTAGGGACGGAACGGGTCCTCGGGACGGTCGCTGTTGTACGCGAGATCGGGGCGCCAGTCCGTGTCGAAGTGCTCGGGGACCCGCCACTCGTGCGCCGCCCCGTGCTTACGGATGATCAAGTCGCTGATGCGCAGGGCGCGTTCGCCGAACCGCGCGTCATCCGTGGCCTCGGTCGCGGCCAGGTACGCCTCCGTGAGGTGCATGTTGCTGTTCTGCCCGCGATAGTCCTCGGGGGTCGTCCACGTCCGGTCGTAGGAGTCGAGCGCCGCTCCCTCGTCCTCGCGCCAGAAATGGCGGTCGATCGTTGCGGCCGCCTCGTCCAGGAGGGCGCGGCCGCCCGGCAGTCCGGCCTGCGTGGCGGTCGCCCCTGCCAGCAGCACGAAGGCGTGCGCGTAACCGGCCTTGGTGGTGTCGGCCGGGGTGGCGTCCGGGTGCGCCGCGGCGAACCAGCCGCCGTGCTCGTCGTCGTGGAATGCCCCCGACAGTGCGGACATTCCGTGCAGCGCCAGGTCGCGGGCGCCCGGTCGGCCCATCAGATGGGCGAGCGCGAAGCAGTGCACCAGGCGGGCACAGGCGTACAGGTCCTGGGGGCGGTCCCGGTCGGGGGTGCCGTCGGACCGCAGCCAGGAGAAGCCGCCGCGCTTGTCGGCGACCGCGTCTTCGAAGAAGGTGAGGAGTCGTTCGGACTCGGCGGTCAGCCACCGATGGTGCAGCGGCGACTCGGCCCATGCGGGGCCGGCCGCGCGGGGGATGTGTTTCATCGCAGTCGTTTCCTTCTCCGTACAGGATCCCGGGTTCGGGCCGGTCAGCGCATCGCGCGGAACGTGCCCGAACGCAGGGCGCCCTCGATCTCCTCCAGGCTGCGCCCGCGGGTCTCGGGCACGTAGCGGAAGGTGAACAGGAACGCGAGCAGGTTCATGAGGGTGAACAGCCAGAACGTGCCCGAGACGCCGAGCGCGCTGGTGAGCGACAGGGTGGTGAGGGACACGATCAGGTCGACGAACCACACGGCGAAGGTGGAGACGCCGACCGCGACGGCCCGCACCTTCCACGGGAACATCTCTGGCCCCGCGAGCCAGACCACCACCGAGAGGCTGCCGCCGTTGCAGGCGATGTAGCCGAGGATGCAGGCGACAACGAGCCAGCGGGCGCCGCCCTGCGGGGCGTGGCCGCCCATGAACACCGCGGCCATCACGGTGAGGCAGACGACCGCCCCCGGCAGCAGCACGAGCAGGAGCTTTCGGCGGCCGATCCGGTCGACGAGCCAGATGCCGAGCGCCACCATCAGGAAGTTCACGACGCCGACGCCGACCGTCGTGAGCATGGCGGAGGAGCGGCCGAAGCCGGAGTCGCCGAGGATGGTCGGGGCGTAGTAGATGATCGCGTTGATGCCGGTGATCTGCGAGGCCACGGCGAGACCGATGCCCGCGATCAGGGCCGGGCGCAGCCAGCGGGCCCGCAGGGCGCGCAGCCCGTGTTCGCCCTTCTCGTGAGCGGTGGCGGCCAGCTCGCTCAGCTCGGTGTCGACGGCTGCTGGGTCGGTCCTGACCTGGTCGAGAACGGCGCGTGCCGCCTCGGGACCGCGGTGCGTGAACAGCCAGCGCGGGCTCTCCGGGAGCGCGGCCATGCCTGTGAGGAGGACGAGAGCGGGCGCCAGGCCGAGGCCGAACATCCAGCGCCAGTTCTCGTCGAGGGCGTAGCCCGCGAGGTAGGCGGTCAGGATGCCGAGCGTGACGGCGAGCTGGAAGGCGACGACGAGCCCGCCGCGCTTGGCGGGCGGCGCGATCTCGGCGACGTACAGCGGGACGGCCTGCGAGGCGAGGCCGACGGCCAGGCCGAGTACGAGCCGCGCCAGGCACAGCGTCCACGTCTCCGGTGCGACGGCGGCCGCAACGGCGCCGACGCCGAAGATGCCTGCGGACCACAGCACGGCCTTGCGGCGGCCGAGGCGTTCGGCGATCCGGCCCGACAGGACGGCGCCGATGATCGCGCCGACGATGATCGCGCTGGTGACGACCTGCTGGCCGCCGTCACCGAGCGAGAAGTCGTCGGCGATGGTCGGCAGGGCGCCGGAGATGATGCCGGTGTCGTAGCCGAACAGGAGCCCGCCCAGGGCGCTGACGACGGCGATGGTGACCACGGAACGGCCCGCGGTCGGGGAGGGATCCGCGGCCCGTGGCCGGGCGGGGACGGTGGTACGGCTCATGGCACTGCCTCTTTCCGCGCCTCGACGTTGAGGCGCTGTCCTGGGCAAGGGGAAGGGGGATGGGCGGACCGTTTGAGCGGAGGTCCGGACTGGTTATCGTTAACACGGCCGACGGGGGAGCCCGAAAGGGAACCGGCCCGCCCGCCGGGAGTGGGTGGGGTCAGCTGACGAGCGACTTGACCACGTGCACAGTGCGGTCGCCCAGCGGCCGGACCCGGTACGCGCCGACCGCCGCCGGCACGGTCAGCGTCTCCGCGTAGGCCAGGTCGTGCGTGCGACCGTCGGCCGTCTCGATGATCACGCCCGCGCCCGCCGACACGTTGAGGATGTGGAACCTGCCCTCGGTGTCGTCGCTCGTGCCGTCGGAACCGGGCTCGATGACCAGGCGCCTGACCTCGTAGAACATCTCGTCGAGCTGCCCGATGACCTCCTCGCGCCAGCCGGCGCCCTCGCGGAGGGTGCGCGGGTCCTGGATGAGGTCGCGGGTCACGTCCGCGCCCTGCCGGCGGGCGTCGAGGTTGGCGAAGCCGTGCTCGTACGGCAGCGGGCGGGAGTTGCCGGCGGCGTCCTTGCGGATCCAGTCGTAGAACCGCAGCGAGTACAGGTAGGGCGTGGCGCTGATTTCCAGAACGACGTTGCCCGTGCCGGACGCGTGCGGCGTGCCCGCCGGGATCATGTAGAGGCGGCCGTCCTCGGAGGGGTGCGACTGCACGAAACGCTCGACGTCCATCTCCTCACCGCGCTCGATGGCGGCCTCGACCTGCTTGCGCATCAGCGTGAGGTCGGCGTCCTGCTGGAGGCCGAGGTGGACGCGGGGGTCGTCGCCCTCGTGGGCGGTGACGTAGTACGTCTCGTGCTGGGTGTACGGCCAGCCGAAGTGGCCGCGCATGTACTCCTCGCGCGGGTGCAGGTGGAGCGACAGGTTGCCGCCCTCGACGGTGTCCAGGTAGTCGTAGCGGATCGGGAACGAGGTGCCGAACCGGTCGTGCACCTCTCGGCCGAGGAACTCCTCCGGGTGCAGGACACACAGGAGTTGGAAGGGGAGCTCCACCTGCGCATCGGCGTCGTCACCGACGAGCACACCGGCCTCGGGTGCGATCAGCTCGTAGCCGAGCGCGGTGTTTCCGCCCTCGGGCTCGAAGCCGAGTTCGCGCACGGCCCACTGGCCGCCCCAGGGCGTGGAGTTGAAGTACGGGCGGGTGCGGACCGGGCCGCGGGCCAGCTCGGCGAGGGTGGCGCGCAGCGCCGTGCCGTCGATCGAGGCGGGGGCGGCGGGGTCCTGGAGGTCGAGCCAGCGGTCGACGCGGTGCGCGAGGGCGTCGCGGTGGGCGTCCGTCATCGGCCAGTCCGCGTAGAACAGCCGGCGGAGGTCGCCGGGTTCACGGTGGCGACCGAGGTTCACGCCGACCGGCAGCTCGGCCGCGGCGATCGCCGCCTCCGCGTACCGCTTGGGCAGGTCGGCGTACCAGAGCACGTCGTGTGCGACGAGGGCGGCGCCGGGGCCGTGGACGATCAGCACACCGTCGGCGGGGCGCTCGGCGTGGGGCAGCTCGCTGTAGAGGTCGGAGAGCGGGGACTGGGACAGCGGCAGGTAGTAGCGGTCGGTGTGTGGGGCGCCGGGGGCGTCGCCGGTGCGCTCCAGGACCGTGTCCCAGTCCGCCTCGTGGGTGCGCAGGTCGAGGAGGTGCGCGGTGCGGCCCTGCGCGGTGAACGCGGCGGCGAGATCGCGGGCCGCAGCCGCCCAGTCCAGGGCGGCCGGGCCGTCGACGGCGAGGATCAGCTCACCGGCGGGCAGCGCGGCGGCCGCGGCGGACCAGCCGCGCAGCACAGTCCCGTCGACTGCGGAATAGCGGGGGTTGCGGTCGTAGGGGCGGGGCATGGTGGCTCTCCAGAGAGTTGTCGCGGCAGCGCGGTCAGGTGCTCCGGGCAGGAGTGCGCCCTGACACGTGTTAACGATAACAACGACCCGGGGGTGAGGCCAGCGGCGTGCAGAGAGGAAGGCGTGAGGAGGGCCACACACTGCCTCTCGCCTCTCTGTCACGCCAGGACCGGTGTCAGCGTTCCATCGACCGGTACAGGCCTGGGGCCTTTGGGCCGGCGCCGCGTTCCAGGGCTCACACGCGGCCCGACTGGTCGGGACTGAGTTCCGCGTCCATGTCTGATGTCGACGGTTTCTCGGCGGTGGCGAAGCGGCTGTTGTGGCGGCCCCAAAAGTAGTAAATGGCCAGACCGACGGCCATCCAGGCCAGGAACCGGGCCCATGTGATGGTCGGAAGGCTGAGGATCAGTACCACGCAGAGCACGGTGCCCAGAACGGGGACGAACGGTACCCAGGGGGTGCGGAAGCCTCGGGGCAAGGAGGGCTGTGTGCGCCGGAGCCGTAGGACGCCGAGGCAGACGATGATGAAGGAGAAGAGCATTCCGATATTGCCCAGTTCGGCAAGGTCGTTGATGGGCAGCAGCGCGGTCATGAACGCCACCGCGACACCCAGGGGCCAGACGATCCGGCGAGGGCTGCGGGTGACCGGGTGCACGTGCGCGAACCATTCCGGAAGCAGTCGGTCGCGGCTCATGGCCAGGAAGACCCTGGACTGCCCCAGCATCATGATCATGACGACGGTGGTGAGTCCGCAGATCGCGCCCAGCCCGATGATCCGGGTCGCCCAATGGGCGCCCACCGCCTGCAGCGCACCGGTGATGGGTGCGGCGTTGTCGAGCTTGGTGTAGTTCTGCATCCCCGTGACGACCAGCGCGACGGCCACGTAGAGCAGCGCGCACACCGCGACCGTGGCGCTCAGCGCGCGGGGCATGGTGCGGCGCGGGTCGCGGGCTTCTTCCGCGCTGGACGCCATGATGTCGAAGCCGGAGTAGGCGCCGAAGATGATGGCCCCGCCCGTGAGCACACCAGCCGCGCCGAAGCTGGCGTTCAACCCGAGGCCCAGCCTGCTCAGGACCGGCTCCTGCCAGAATCCTCCGCTCTCGGCGGCGGACTTGGCGGCCGGGATGAACGGCGACCAGTTCGCGGCATTCAGGTGCTGGACTCCGATGACCAGGAACAGGGCCACGGCAGCCAGTTTCACCAGCGTCATGGCCATGTTGATCCGCGCGGTCGTGCGGATGCCCGAGGCCAGGATCGCGGTGAGGACGAGTATGACGAGCACCGCGGGAACGTTCACGGTCGCGTTCGGCCCGGCGATGGCCGATGGCAGGTGCACCCCGAAGGTGCCCAGGAAGTCGGTGAAGTACTGGGACCAGCCGGTGGCCACCGCCCCGGCACCCATGGTCATGTCCAGGATCAGGTCCCAGCCGATGATCCAGGCGACGAGTTCGCCGAGCGAGACGTAGGCATAGGTGTAAGCGCTGCCCGCGACCGGGACCGTACTGGCGAACTCGGTGTAGCACAGCGCGACCAGAAAGGTGGCCACGGCGCCGAGCAGATAGGACAGCACGATGCCCGGCCCCGCGTAGCGGGCGGCGGCGGTGCCGGTGAGGACGAAGATCCCGGCTCCCACGGTGACGCCGATACCCATCAGTGTCATGTGGAGCGGTCCGAGTGCGCGGGTGAGCCGGGTGGTGCCGGCGCCGGCTTCGGCGATGGTGGCTTCGATCGTCTTTCTGCGCGTCATGGCGTCCCTGTGGGGGTGAAGTGGTACGCGGTCGGGGGGCGTCAGGGGTGGAGCACGTCGCAGCGGTCGGCGAAGTCCTGGTAGTCGGCGGGGGTGTTGTACAGGTGGGCCGACAGGCGAAGGAACCCGCGGCCGCGCCAGGTGGTGACGGACGTGGCGCAGGCGTGGCGGTCGGCGATGGCGTGCTGCAGCGTGTGTGCGGCGGCCTGGTCGGCGGCGATGCTGTCGGGGAGTGGGACCAGCCGCATAGCGGGAGCTGGTTCAGGGGGAAGCCCGTCGAGGCTGACACCCCAGCGCTCGGCGACGTACTGCTGGGCGTAGTCGGCCAGAGTGGACATATGGGTCCGGGCTGCGTCCCAGCCGTAGCGGTCCTCGATGAGAGCCAGTACATGGGGGGTGGCCAGCCAGGCGGCCAGGTCCAGCGTGCCTTGTTGGTCGAAGCGCTGTGGGTAGTCGTCCGGTGCGCCCCAGGAATCGATCGGTGGGAACAGCCGCTGCCGATCCGCGGAATCGGCCGGTTGGGCGACCAGAGCTGCGGTGCCGCGCGGGGCGCACGGCCATTTGTGCAGGTTCCCGACCCAGTACGAGCCCTGAAGGCCGCGCAGCGGCTCGGCGAGCATGCCGGGTGCGTGCGCGCCGTCGATCAGCAGTGCGATGCCGCGCTCGCGGCAGTCCGTGGCGATCTGCTGAACCGGCATCAGCCGGGCGGTGGCGGAGGTGATGTGGTCCACCACGACCAGGGCCGTACGGTCGTGCGCGTCCACCGCCGCGCGTATCAGCGCCGCGCTCTGCTCGGCGTCCGCGGCCAGCGGGATGTGCACGGTGTCGACCTGGGCGCCGGCCCGTGCCGCATGTCGCCGCACCGCCATGTCGACGGCGCCGTAGGCGTGGTCGGTGACCACGATCCGTTCACCTGCGCGCAGCGGCAGCGAGGACAGCACGGCCGTGACGCCCGCACTCGCGTTGGGGACCAGCGCCGTCGCCTCCTGCGGTGCGTGCAGCCAGTCGGCGATGGCGCACCGGGCCTGCGCCACACGTGCAGGCAGGTGGCGGAACCATGCGACCGGGTCGCGTTCGGCCTCCTCGCGCAGCGTCTGCTGCCACGCCCCGGTCGCCGACGGCACCGCACCGAAGGATCCGTGGTTGAGGTGTCGTACCGCTGGGTCGAGTGACCAGTCGTCCAGCGCTGGGAGGCCGTCCGGCCGGAGCACCGGATCTGGCGCGAGGGGACGGAGATCGGCCTGAGGCATGGCGAGGCTCCCTCAAAGTTGTCCGATGAGTTCTCTGGGCAGTGGGAAAGTAGCAGCATCGATACGGGTGACGGAACGGGTCTGGCGCAGAGTCATACGATGACTTGGGGGCGATAAGCTCCCCACGCAGAGAAACGGGGGAGCGGATGGCTGCCAAACAGGACGTAGTGGCCCAGCTCAGGGCGCTGATCGCCTCCGGCGAGCTGACGCCCGGTCAGAAGCTGCCCGCGGAACCCGCGCTCTGCGATCAGCTCGGAGCCTCCCGCGGCTCCCTGCGCGAGGCCGTCCGCGAGCTCGAGGCGCTCGGCGTGCTCCAGGCCCGGCACGGCTCCGGCACCTATGTCTCCCAATTGCGCCCGGCCGAGATGATGCGAGGCTTCGCCGCCACCGTGGACCTGGTCCCGCTGGACGGCCTCCTCGAACTCGTCGAGATCCGCCGCGTCCTGGAGTCCCACGCGGCCGGGCAGGCCGCGGCGCGTGCCACTGCCGAACTCGACGCCGAGCTTTCCGAGTTGCTCGCAGCCATGGAGAGCGAGACCGACCACACCGCACTGAGCGACCTGGACGCCCGCTTCCACCAGCGGATCTGCGACGCGGGCGGGAACGAGTCGCTGGCCGCACTGGTCGAGGTGTTCCGCTCGCGCGGCAGCCACTACGACATCTACTCGATCGAGGAGGTCCGCCGGGACAGCGACAAGGGCCACCGGGCTATCGCGGCGGCGATCACGGCACGCGACCCCATGGCCGCCGCGCTCGCCGCGGGGGCGCACATCACCCACACCCAGGACTGGCTTCGCCGCTTCCGTCCCCGGCCGCACTGACACCTCTCCGAAACGGCCGGCATCTCCGGTACCCCGGCACTCGCGGTACCCCGGCACCCGCGGCATCTCCGGCACCCGCAGCAGCTGCGGTCAGATCCGCCCGACTGTCCCGAGCGTCGGCGTGGCGGCGATTGCGCGCACCTGCCCGGCACGCCGCGATCACGAGGAGGTCTGGTCCGCCCTGGGGGAGGGGTCATCACAGGGTGCTCGCGGGCTGATGCGTGATCACATCTCCACTGCGGAGTGATGATCGCCGATCGGCCGCACGGCGCCCACTGAGCGGTCCGGCCATCGGCTCAGACCAGGGCCAGCAACGGCTGTCCGGCGTCCACCCGGTCGCCGATGTGGACCAGTAGCTCGGCGACGGTACCGCCCTCCGCACCCACACGGCCAGGCCGAAGGCTGTAACCCTCTGAACGGCATGAACTTGTTCGGCGACGACCAGGGTGAGGCTGGCCGTCGCCGACAGCGCCGAAGTCCTCTACCTGGACCGGGTGTTGGTCGAGGACGCCATCGGCAAGCAACCGTCGGGGCGTCACGGCCTCCTCCGGCCAGGAGCGCACTGAAGATCCGTAACGAACTCCCGAGGCCCGGCACGGCACCTCACCGTGTTGCCGCGTTCCACCGAGTCGGTCGAGCGCCCAGCACGAGGACGGTGCGGCGTTCTGCGATGTGCCGCATCGGACGGCACGTCGCTCCGGCCGATCCACGCGGGCAGATGAGTCCGGGGCCCGTTCCGGCGTGAGGGGTTGTGAGCGGTCGGCGAGCGGTAATACGATCCGAACCGGTTCGGATCTTAATGGCGGCGTCCACCGAGAGGGATTCACATGCATGTCACCGGCTTCGATCATCTGGTGCTCAACGTCGCCGACGTCGAGCGGTCGCTCGCCTTCTACTGCGGCCCGCTCGGGCTCTCCGCCGAGCGGGCCGAGGAATGGCGGGCCAAGAAGGCGCCGTTCCCGTCGGTGCGGGTGAGCGCCGAAACCGTCATCGATCTCGTCCAACGAACCGAGGACGCGGCGGGTAAGGCGGCCAACGTGGACCATCTGTGCCTGGTCGTGGAGCCGCTCGACTGGCAGGAGGTCGTCGACTCGGGGGTGTTCACCGTGTTGGAGGGGCCCGTGCCGCGCTGGGGCGCCCGCGGTTCTGCGCAGTCCGTGTACGTGCGGGACCCGGACGACAACACTGTCGAGCTGCGCTGGTACCCGCAGGACGACCGGCGATGAGCCCCGCCGGTGGCCGCCCGCGCGACCCGGCGATCGGTGCGGCGGTGCTGGCCGCCACCATCGAGCTGCTGCGTGAGGACGGCTACACGGGCTTCGCCTTGGAGAAGGCCGCGGTCCGGGCCGGCACCACCAAGGCGGCCATCCGGCGCCGCTGGCCGGTGCGGCAGCGGCTGGTCATCGACGCCCTCGCCTCGGTGCTCGTCGCCCCGCCCACTCCCGACACCCACTGCACCCGCTGCGATCTCCAGCAGAGCGTCGAGCTCCTTGCCGAGGCCCTGGACACCAGGCTGCCGCCGGGCGTCCTCGCCCCCCTGGTCGCGGAGTGCGCCGCCGACCCGGAGCTCCACCGCCATCTGCTGACCGCCCTGGTGGAACCCAGTCGGTCCGCCGCCGAGGTCGCGGTCCGACGCGCCGTCGACCGGGGCGACCTGCGCCCCGACACCGACCCCGGCCTCGTGGTGGACCTGCTCGCATCCGTCGTCTACCAGCGTGCCCTGCTCGGCACCGCCCCCCTCGACAGGGCGGCCGCCCGCCGGCTGGCCGACCTGCTGCTGCGCGGCGTCGCCGTCGACTTCGACCGGCTCGTCGAGATCAGCCGACTGCCCGCCGCCCACCGCCATCCCCACTGAACCCGGCCCTATCAAGAGCTGCGGCCCAGCAAGTCGGCCTGGATCGCCCGCCTTCCGGGGAGGCGAGGGCCCTTCCACACTGTCGAGTACGGCGCCTCTCGCCTTGTGGAGCGCGGGCAAGTCGGCACCTGGGGGAGGCAGGACTCCTTGAAGAGCGTGCACCGGTCGTTGGATGAGGCTGGAGCGGAGAACGGGACGAGGCCCGGAGTACCCGGGCCGGCTTTGCCGAACAGGGCCGGTACCAGGCCGAATCGAACCCCGGGCTCGGGCGGCCGACGGCTAACGTGTCCAACGCCCGAGGAACTGCGCGAAATCGGAGAACGTGTTGACGGAACGGTCGAACGGACATCGCCCCACACTCGAGGACGTAGCGCGCCGGGCCGGGGTGTCGAAGTCCACGGTGTCCCGTGCGATCAACGGCGAGCCCAAAGTGCGCGCCGCGGTCGCAGAACGCATCCGACAGGCAGTGGACGAACTCGGCTACGTACCCAACCAAGCCGCCCGAAGCCTGGTCACCCGCCGCAACAACGCCGTCGCCGTCGTGGTCACCGAACCGCAGAACCGGCTCTTCGTGGACCCGTACTTCGACTGCCACCTGCGCGGCATCCGGCAGGAACTCGTCCAACAAGGCGCGCAGCCAGTGCTGCTGTTCATTGAGGAGCCGGACGACTATCCGCGCGTCGGGAACTTCCTGGGCGGCGGCCACGTCGATGGCGCCCTGCTCTTCTCGCTGCGCACCGACGACCCGTTGCCCGCCATGGTCGAGCGCATGGGCCTGCCCGCCGTCTTCGGCGGACGCCCCACCTTCGGCTCCGGCCACCGCAGCCACAGATACACCTACGTGGACGCCGACAACCGAGGCGGAGCCAGGGAAGCCGTCCGGCATCTCGTATCGCTGGGACGCCGACGCATCGGAACCATCACCGGCCCGCTCAACCAAGCTTCCGCGATGGACCGCCTCGACGGCTACCGGGACGTGCTCATCGAGGCCCCACCCCAACTCATCGCCGAGGGCGACTTCACGCTGCAAGGCGGTGCCGACGCCATGGCCGTGCTCCTCGACCGGTGCCCCGACCTGGATGCAGTCTTCGTCGCATCGGATCTCATGGCCTCCGGTGCCCTGCGCGTACTTCGGGGACGAGGGCGCCGCGTACCCGATGATGTCGCTGTCGTCGGCTTCGACGACCTGCCGACCATCGCCGAGGCAACGGAGCCTCCGCTGACCACGGTGCACCAGGACATCGAGGACATGGGCCGTCTGATGGCCCGGCTGCTGTTCAAGAGGACATCGGACGAGCTCGATTCGCGAGAAGGCAGCCATCCGCTGTCCTCCGTGGTCACTCCGACACGTCTGGTCGTGCGGAAGTCCGCCTGACAGAGTGTCTAGTTGGCCCTTGAGCGTCACTGTCGGCCGGGTGAGCGTCGCGCAGTCGCTGCGCATGGTTGTGGTGCCCGTGGACGCCCGCCGGGGGGAGCTCATCCCACCGCTTCAAGCAGGACCGTCCGTGCGAGGCAAGCGCGGCCGACCACGCCGCCGCCCGGACGTCGTACTTGGGGACCGCGGTTACGACCACGACAAGTACCGCCGGCTCGTCTGGGACCTCGGTGTGAAGCCGGTCATCGCCCGCCGTGGCAACGAGCATGGTTCCGGCCTCGGTGCGCAACGCTGGTTTGCCGAGCGCGCGTTTGCGCACCTGTACTGGTTCCGCCGCCTGCGGATCTGCTGGGAGATCCGCGACGACATCCATGAAGCCTTCCTCACTCTGGGATGTGCGCTCATCTGCTGGCGGCGGCTTGTCTCCCTACTCTGACAGCATCGGAACCCAGTGATTCATCACCTGGTGCAGGCGTTGCCGGTGGTCAGCGATCCAGTCGTCCGGCGGTACGAGCGGCACCCGCACGGTGACCATGGACCCCGACTCGTCCTCCACGATCACCTCCGGACAGTCACGCTCGCCGGTGAGTTGGATGGAGATGGACGGCCCTCTGTCCCACTCCATCCAGACGACGTCCTCGTCGGCGTCGAGCAGGTTCAACGCATCTGCCCAGCTTTCGAGCTTCGAGGTTGACAGCACCAGGTTGATACGGCCGGACACGAACGGTGTCCTGACCACGATCTCGGCTTCCAGCCCGGCGGACCATCTGGGGTCACGCCCCAGAACGTTGACGGTGACGCTGTTCGCCTCGTCATCGGCGAGGGAGATGAGCTCCCTCGGAGCGATGTCGCCCATAGCTGCCCCTTCATCGGCGATTACCGAGCGATCGTCGCCCTGCGAGGAGTGCATCCGCCACTCCATTTCGTTTGGGGTTCTAAGACCTCAACGGAGAACTCCGGTCGGGCAGTCGGTGACGAAGCAGGAATCCCCACGGCGCAAGCCGTGGGAATCCCCTCGTTCACGAGGGGGAGGAAGTCAAGAGAGGTGCTCCTCAGGGGCTGTGGGTGGGTTAGAGGCTGTGGGCGGTGATGTCGCCGTGGGCGGTGGTGGCGTGGATGGTGAGTGCGGCGGTGGCGCCGTCGGTGTTCTGGAGGGTGTTGTGGATGCGGCCGTAGGTGGTGCCGGCGTCGAGGGTGGCAGACACGCCGCGGGCGGCGCCGATGGTGATGTCACCGGACTCGGTGCGCAGTTCGACGCTGCCGCTCGTGGCTTCGGCGATGTTCAGGTCGCCCTTTTGCGTGCTGATCTGTGCGGGGCCGGTCAGGCGGCCGATGAGGATGTCGCCGGCCTGGAGGGTGAGGCGGGCGCTGGCGGTTTCGTCGAGCTTGACCGTGCCCTGCGCGCCTTCGAAGGTGACGTCGCCGAGGCGTCCGACGCCGCGGAGTTCGGCGGCGGCGGTCTTCGCCTCGATGCGGGAGCCGGCGGGCAGCTGGACGGTCACCTCGACGGATCCGGAGTTGCCCAGGATGCGGTTCTTCGCGGCGGCGGCCTCGATGCGCAGAACGCCGTCGGCGTAGGTGACCGTGGTCTGTTCGGCGGCCTTGAGGTCGCGGCTCTTGGACTTGTCGGCGGGCAGGATCTCGACGCATGTGTCGGCGCGGTCGGCGGCGATGAACCGGATGCGTCCGGCGGGGATGTCCAGGACGGCGGTGACGGGGGTGGGGGTGTCGAACTTCTGCATGGTGTGCTCCTTGAATCCGTTGTTTCTGATGGGCGAAACGCTACGTTGCATTCAAAGATCAGGCAACGGCCTTGTTGCGTAAGAACCCTATAACTGCAGGTAGTTGCAGAGATTTCATTGCAATGGTCTGGGCTCTAACGCAACAACCCCCACCCCTGTTCGTTGCAATGGAATGGAAGTGAACGCTATAGGCGCCACGCCGGGCACCAGTGCCGGACACCGACGCGAGCGCCGGACACCGGCCACGAGTGCCGGGCGCGGACGGCGGGGACCGGTGCAGCGCTGTGAAGGAGAAGGGGGGCGCAATGCCAGGAGGCAGACTTGCCCAGCAAGAGCGCCAGCAGATCGCGCTGGGGCTGGCCGACGACCTCGCCTACGCCGAGATCGCCAGGGGCCTGGACCGCCCGACCTCGAGGATCACCCTGCGTGCGGTGGGCGCCGCCTGCCGCACACGTTTTGCCGGCTCGTCCGACGACCTGAGGGCCCTGATCGCCCGGGGCCGGAGCTCGCGAGCGGGGAGACAGTTGCTGCTGTCGTCGTTGGCTGGGGCACATGGGTGAGCACGGGAGCGGCTCCCGCCCTGGCGGCGCGGGAAGTCGGGCGTGGGCGTCTGTGATGGGTCCATGTGTCATTACTGCGGTTGCCGTGAGATTCCGCTGATCAAGGAGTTCATCGCCGAGCATGAGCGGGTTACCGACGCGGCCGGGGACGCGGTGCGGGCTCTGGAACGTGGTGATACGGCGGCCGCGCGGGAGCTGGCCGACGTGATGTCACGGGAGCTGGCCACGCACTGGCAGGGTGAGGAGAACGGTCTGTTCGCGGTGATGCGGGACGATCCGGAATACACGGACTACATCGATGCGCTGGTCGCCGAGCACCGTGAGCTGGCCGCGCTGCTGCCCGCCCTGGATCTCGCGGACCCCACCGATGCACGCCGTTTCAGGGTGGCCGCCGACGAGCTGCACCGTCACATCGCCAAGGAGGAGGACGGCCTCTTCCCGGCGTCGCTGACGGCGCTGTCCGGCGACGAGTGGGACGCGTCGATGGCAGCGTGGCGCGCCGCGCATCCGCAGGAGAACCAGGGGTAGACCCCCCAGCGTCGAGGCGAGCGGTCGCCCACCGTGCGGACAGGTGAGGTGCGATGAGCGGGGCGGAGACGATGAAGGGAGTGCCGGTCAGCTGCTCATTCCCGCCGAACGCGATGGGCGAACCTCCCCGTGGCCCGTACGGCTCCTGGGTGTTCGGGTCCGCGACGTGAGGACTTCGCCGGCGGCCTGGCCGCCGACGGCATGGCTCCGCTCACCGCGCATCGTCCGCGCGGTCGTCCGGCCGCTGAACGCGATCAAGCCTGGTGCGGGGCGCGAGGCAGGAAGGGGCAGTCATCCGGTTGCCGACGATGTTTTTCTCCCGAGGTGGGCCTTGGCCTCGACTGGCGCTGAGGAGGCTCCGGTCGAAGGTGTGAGTCGCCCCGTCGGCGTAACCCTCCGATAATGGATGGTATGTCTCCGAACACCGCAAAGAAGGCGCATGGGCCGTCGACTGTGACGGTCAAGGGGCGGGATATGCGGTTGCGCACCATCGGATTCGTGGTGCTCGCGGGCCTGGTGGTCTGGTTCATCGCGGCCAACACGGGTTCGGTCACGATCCGCATGTGGATCCCGAGGGTCACGCTCCCGCTGTGGACCGTCCTCACCGTCACCCTCGTGGTGGGTGTGGTCCTCGGCCTGATCATTGCCCGCCGCCGCGCGAGGCGGTCCTGACCGCCGGTGGCGGGCGGCTGTCCTGTGATTGTCAGGGCGCGTCGTCGCGCAGGCGCGTGTCCGGGCCGGCCGGGCCGCCTACTGGGCGGTCGGCCGGGACCGGCTGACCGGCCTCGCGGCCTCGGCGGGGTTCGCCGACCCCCGGTGGCGGATGCCGCAGGAGACAGGTTTCTTCCAGCCCCTGCTCGTGGCACGCGCCGGCACTTTCTCGGCCTGGCCGTCTGCCTGCTCACCCACCGCCACGTCCAACGCCTTTGTCGGGACCCCTAAGTCCCTTCCAAGGCAGGATCCTTCGAAGGTGGGCTCTTCGGGTACCGGACGAAGAGGACGCCCTGGACCTCGCCGTCCGGTGCGCTGTAGAAGTGCGGGGCGTCGGCAGGCCAGTGGGCGTGGCCGCCGGGTGTGGCCGTCTGTGGCGCGTCCGGCAGCCCGACGACCGCCGTCCCGGAGAGCACCATGAGGCTTTCCGTGGTGTGCGGGACATGCGCGGCCGACTCCTGGGTCGCGCCGTCGGCGATGGTGACACGGAAGACGTCGGTGGCCGCGCCCTCGTCCTCGTACCGCTCCAGGAGAACCGCGGTGACGGCACTGCCGGAGACTCCGCCCGCGCCCGCCGCGACGCCGGGCGGTGGGTCGTCGAGAACGGCGCTGACCGGGCGGCCGAGTGCGGTGGTCAGGGCGTAGAGCGTTTCCAGGGTGGGGTTGCGCCGCCCCGTCTCGAGTTCGGAGAGCGTGCCTTTGCCGACGCCTGAGCGGCGCGCGAGCTCCGACAGGGACAGGCCGGCGTCCTGCCGCAGCCGTTTCAGCCTGCGACCCACCTCGTCGTTCAGACCCATCTGCCCAGTTCCGTCCGTTTCCGCGCCCGTCGGCGCTTTGACGTGCCGCCACCTGCGTCCTTAGTGTTCCATAAACAGAACGTTCCGTTTACGGAACACTCGGAACCCGCTCTCCCGCACCCCTTTTCGGAAGTGATGCCCGCATGCCCCCGCTCGCCCGTATACGCGCCACCGCACCGCCCTCGGCCGTGGCGGCGGGGCTCATCGCGGTCACCGTCGGCGTGACCAGTGCCGCTGCCATCGTGTTCACCGCGGCCAGGGCCGCCGGGGCGGACGCGCGCGAGGTGTCCTCGTGGATGCTGGCGCTCGGCGTCGGGATCGCCGTGACCTGCGTGGGCCTGTCGCTGCGGCACAAGGTCCCGATCGTCACCTCCTGGTCGACACCAGGAGCCGCGCTTCTCGCCACGAGCCTGAGCGGGGTGTCCATGGAAAAAGCCGTGGGCGCGTTCGTGTTCAGCGCCGTGCTGATCATGGTGAGCGGTTTGACAGGGTGGTTCGCGCGGATCATGGACCGGATCCCGGTGCCGCTGGCATCGGCGCTGCTCGGCGGTGTGCTGCTCGATTTCGGGACGGGGCTCTTCTCCCAGATGGGCGGCAGTTTCGCGATCGCGTTCCCGGTGTTCGTGCTGTATCTCCTCGGGCGTCGGCTGCTGCCGCGCTACGCGGTCCTCATCGCGCTCGGCGGCGGCGTCGTCGCCTCCGTCCTCACCGGGGGCTGGCATCTGGAACGGGTCCGACTGTCGCTCGCGCAGCCGGTGTTCACGGCTCCCGAGTTCGACTGGAAGGTGCTGGTCAGCGTCGGCGTGCCGCTGTTCGTCGTCACCATGGCCTCGCAGAATCTGCCGGGGGTCGCCGTGCTGCGCGGGTCCGGCTACGAGGTGCCCGTCTCGCCGGTCCTGACGTGGACGGGTGCCGTGCAGGCGGTGCTCGCGCCGTTCGGGGCGTTCGGCATCAACTTGGCGGCGATGACCGCCGCGATCTGCACCGGCGACGGGGCCCACCCCGACCGGCAGCGGCGCTACCTCGCGGCCGTGTGGGCGGGTGTCTTCTACCTGTGCGTCGGCCTGCTCGGTGCGACCGTCGCGTCGCTGCTCACCGCGATGCCGCACGCGCTCGTCCTGGCCGTCGCCGGGGTCGGCATGCTCGCCACGATCGAGGCTTCCCTGGCCAGTGCCCTGTCGGACCCCGGATCCAGGGAGGCGGCCGTCGTCACCTTCCTCGCCACGGCGTCCGGTGTGACGCTGCTCGGCATCGGATCCGCGTTCTGGGGGCTGCTCGCGGGCGTGCTCACCAGCGTCATCGTGTCGGTGAGACGGCGGCGCGGGGCCGCCGCGTCCGCGCCCGCCCCGAAGCCGGTCACGTCAGCCTCGCGCACACCTCAGCGAACCTCCGTGTGAACACCGACCACGCCGAGACCGCCGCGCCCTCGTCGGCCACGGCCTCGGCGTGCAGCCGGTCCCTGTCGAAGCCCTGCCGGGCCAGTCGCTCCCGGTCCCACCCGGCGATCCGGTCGGCCTCCGCCTCAGGGTGGAACTGCACACCCCAGGCCCGCGCTCCGACGCGGAACGCCTGGTGGGGACAGGCCGTGCTGGACGCCAACCAGGCGGCTCCCGACGGAAGTTCGGTGATCGCGTCGACGTGCCGCTCGATCGCGGGCGCCGTCTCGCCGAGCCCGTACAGCAGCGGATCGTCGGCGGCTTCGGGCCGCAGCTGGATCTGTGTACTGCCGAACTCGGGCTGCCCATGATTCGCCCGTACGCTGCCGCCCGCGACCTGTGCGAGCAACTGGCCACCGAGGCAGATGCCGAGCACGGGCGAGCCGTCGTCCAGCGCCTGTCCGACGAGCCGGCGCGTGGCCGGGAGCCAGGGCGCGCGCTCGTCGTCGTCCGGCAGGAAGCCGCCGCCGAGCACCAGGAGCGGCCTGCCGTCGAGCGCCTCGGGCAGAGCCTCACCCGCGTAGGGACGCAGCACTTCGAGGCCAAGTCCCGCCTCGCGCAGCCAGGCCCCGACCCGGCCGGGACCGCCGCTCCGCGTGTTCTGCACAACCCATGCGGTCGGCGGGCCCGGTGCATACGAGGGCGTCATCGCCTCAGCTCCCCTGCTCGGCATCTGCGTTCGCGGCGTTGACCTATACGTTGATCAAGGCAGCAGATCAGGATGCGACGCGCGACGTCAACGGTCCGTCGGCCGCCCTACTCCGAGGGTCATGTCCCTCGCCGCCGCCGCGACCCGCTTCGCCGAGTGGCCCGCCACGGCCGAGCGCCGCCCCTCCGAGCACCTCGGCGCGGTTACCCGCATCGGACCTGTCCTGATGCCGAAGGCGCAACATCACACCACGTCGCCGAGGGGCCGGTCGCTCGCGAACGGCCCCTCGGGCACTGTGATTACCGTCCCGCCCCGAGCGGCGGTCGGATGTGGGACCAGGGGGCCGCCTCCTCGTAGGCCGCGCAGGCGTCGAGGAGGTGGGCGCCGGCGAGATGCCGGCCGATGAGATGGAGGCCGACCGGGCGGCCGTCCGCGGTCAGGCCGGCCGGGATGCTCGCCGCGGGGAGGCCTGCGAGGTTGGCGAGGGGCGTGAAAGCCGCGTTGGCGAGGAAGTTGGCGAACGGGAAGGCGGTGAGCGTGGCGAGGACGGCTGACCGGCCGTCCTTGGACCAGCGCGTGAAGTCCGCCGTCATGGTGCCCGAGTCGGCGAATCCGGCGATGACGATGGCGACGGCGCCACCGAAGCCGGGGGCGGTGCCCGCACCTTCGTATCCGAAGGTGTCCGCCAGTGAGGTGTGGGCGTCCAGGCCGTAGGTCAGGGCCACCACCGTGAGCACGAGGAACAGGGCATGGCGATCATTCCGATGAGGGAGAGCGCACGGATCCCGGCCTTCGTCAGGAGCGTGTACAGGACGCCGCCGACGGCCGCGTCTGCCAGGGCGGGCCAGCCGAGGGTGGTGCCCGTGAGTCCGACCTGGAAGGAGAACCAGCCGATGACAACGGTGGCGAGCAGCCCGGCGGGCAGGTTGCGGCCCCGGCTGCCGAAGGTGTCGGCGGTCAGCAGGGCGAAGTTCTTCCCGGTGCCGCCCGCGTGGTGGCTGAGCGCACCGACGTAGGCGAGCAGCACCAGATTGCCGACCAGGATGGCGAGCAGCCCCTGAGGCAGGCCGAGGTTGTAGACGATGACTCCGCAGAAGACCGCGCTGCCCAGGTTCATCGGGAAGCCGAACCAGGTGGCGGCGACGGACGGCAGACTGTGGCGGACCGACGCGGGGACGGGTGTGTGCTCGTACTCCTCGGTGCGGTGGGTCGCCCCGAGCACGTGCGGCGGCTCCCTGCCCTTCTGCTTGGCAACGATCAGGTCGGAGATCGCATCGGTGCACCGGTCCGTCGCGGCGTCCTCAGGTATGTCGTCGCTGGTCATGACGTCCAACAGCGCGAGCGCGCGCTCGATCTAGTCGTCGGAGACGTCGCGTACGGTTTGACGGCTATCTGGCCGTCGGGTTTCGAGGTAGTAGCCCTCGCCGTTCCGGATGGGGTTCCACCGCATCGAATGCAGCACCATCGCGGTTCCACTGATGCTGAGCAGGCCGAGGCGCTCCCGCCCGCACCACGCGAACCTGGCCACGCCCGCCTTGCTGTCCGCTCGAGCGTCTGCCGAACGAGCGTGGATCGAAGGACTCCGCGTCAGTCTCGCCGGCGCGCAGTCCAAGATCTGTCAGGTCGACACCACAACTCCCGGCAGGCTGGTGGCGGAGGCGCTTTCCGGGTGAAGATGCGTACCGGTCTGTATCCGCGTGTCCGCGTTCAGGGCGGTGTCCGCTCGGTGGTCTCCCAGGCCGACAGAAGATGCCCCAGGCTTGCGGCCCGCTCTTTGGGGGAGGCACCGACTCGTTCCTCGAGTCGGCACCCTACACGGCAGAGTCCCGCATGCTGCGTATCGCCATCACTGCGAGCAATACACGAGGACACCAGCCGTTCCCGACTCTGTACCAACGTTGCCGAAAGTCATAACCCAGCTGTCGAAGGTGGTATTGGTGGTGTCCCGAAAGGACTCCCTCAGGAAAGTCTTGCCGCTCGCGAAGAAACCGCCGGAGATCGCCTTCGGATGATCGGGCGGACAGACGGCCTTGCTCGAATTGAACCCACCCGGAGGAACTGAGATATTTGTTCCCCCTGCTGTGACGATATCGGCGGTACCGGAGGGACCGGTGTCACCTTTCGGGCCCTGAATGCCCTGCAGCCCCTGCAGGCCGGTGTCACCCTTCGGACCGTTGGGGCCAGTGGGTCCCGTTTGGTTCCACCTCACCGTGAGTTCGCCGGACCGGCACCGCCGTCCGGCCTCGAAATCGATGACCCTTAGTACTCCGGTGCTCCTGTTATAGCAGCCGGTGTACACCCCGCCGGCGCCGGGAATGTCGGCGTGCGCGACGCCGCCGAGCATGCTGGTAGCCAGGCCCAGCATAGTGGCGGCCATAATTCCCGCCTTTGTGGGCCGCCGGCCAAGCAGAGGCGGGCGCGGAGAAGTAGGTACCACTGTGGTCTCCAGGGAGATTGTTCCAAGGTTTATGGAACCTTGGAAGGGGGGTCTAAACTGCCTCCTCAGCTTGGGTTCCGCCCGGGGCCAGGGCAAGTCGGTAGTGCTCCGATTGGCTCTGACGTCGGCCGCGAGATGTGGGCTCTACTCTCGGGCTGTTGCTTTGCTGCGGGAGCACAGCATGCACGCCCTGAGCTTGTTCTTTATTTACCAGGATCTTCCACGCTTGCCGATGGCCTTGAAGGTCTCGGGGCGTTTGACGGTCTTGCCGACGTCGTACCGGAAGACAAAGAACAAGTTGAGAGGCTGTGCCATATCCCGTGATTGGTGACATCCTGTGAGGCCTGGGTTCGTGCAACGCGCCTCAGCAGGGTGGCGCGTCGAACAGAGGAGCGCTGCGCATGAGCTATCGCCTGAAGGCGATCACCCGCGACGAACATCTGGCTTTCGTCGCAGCCCAGCCGTCAGTGAGTCACATGCAGGTTCCGGCCTGGGCGGATGTGAAGCCGGACTGGCGGGGGGAGAGCCTGGGCTGGTTCGATGAAGGAGGCAACCTCGTTGGTGCCGGGCTGGTGCTGCTTCGGCCGTTGCCGAAGTTGAAGAAGTACCTCGCCTACCTGCCTGAGGGCCCTGTCATCGACTGGACAGCGGCGGATCTGGACCAGTGGCTTCAGCCGATGCTCGCGTACTTGAAAGCACAGGGCGTCTTCTCCGTGAAGATGGGGCCGCCCGTGGTGCAACGCCGCTGGAGCGCCGAGGCCGTTAAGGCCGCGATCGCTGACCCGCAGGCCACAAAGTTGCGAGATGCGCAGGCCACCATGCAGGAGCCGCAGGCCTTCGACCTGGCCGACCGGCTGCGCCGGATGGGTTGGCAGCAGAGTGAGTCTGACGGTGAGGACGGCTTCGCCGCAGGCCAGCCGCGCTACGTATTCCAAGTTCCTTTCAAGGGACGGTCGCTGGAAGAAATTGAGCGCGATCTCAACCAGCAGTGGCGACGCAACATCAAAAAGGCAGAGAAGGCCGGCGTCAAAGTGGTCCAGGGCGGCTACGACGACCTGCCCGCCTTCCACGCGATCTACGTCGAGACCGCGGAACGGGACCGGTTCATCCCGCGCCCACTGGCCTACTTCCAGCGCATGTGGACCGCGTTGCAGGCCGAGGACAACAACCGCATGCGCCTCTACCTCGCCCACCACGAGGGAGAGGTACTCGCGGCCGCCACGATGCTGACCGTCGGCGAACATGTCTGGTACTCCTACGGGGCCTCCACCAGCCGTAATCGTGAGGTCCAGCCCAACAACGCCATTCAGTGGCGAATGATGTCCGATGCCTACGAACTCGGCGCCGGCATCTACGACTTCCGCGGCATCACCGACACGCTGGAGGAGAGTAACCACCTCCTCGGTCTGCTCCGGTTCAAGGTCGGCACCGGCGGAGAGGCCGTTGAATACCTTGGGGAATGGGACTTCCCACTCAACAAGGTTCTGCACAAGGCACTCAACCTCTACATGTCCCGCCGCTGACATCGCCCCGCGCCGCAAGCAGGCCCCGGATCTCCGGCCCCAATTGGTGCCAGTTGGTTCCGAGTTCAACTCCGGCCCGAAGTGGCCCCGTCTCCAACCTGCAGGGGCGAGCCGGCTCACCCTGCACCTCGAACGTCCGTCGGAGCCGACTCGAGCCGGACGAGCGGGGCCGGATCAGAGCGGCAAAGGCACCGCGCCTCAGTGCCAGTTCAGAGAAGTGACCAGGCCAAAGCCAATGGCTCCGCTCCGCACGGAATGCGGCATGGGGGACCTCCGAGACGTACCCCGAGGCCTCCTGTAGGGTCTCAAGTTTCGTGGCCAAATCACACGAACCGTGGCCACCTGATGGTCAATTGGCCACGAATCTGAGACTGGCCGGTCAGAGGTCCCGGCGCCGTCACCCGCAAGGGTGAGGGCGCCGCCCTCCTGGCCATCTGGGCCCCGGACTCCTGGCTCGGACAGCAGGCGCAAAGCAGGTACGTCTTCGCTGGTCAGCGGTTCGGGCGACTGCGAGGGGAGAACGCCGTCACCAGCCGCAACGGACAAGTACCGCGAAACAAGGGTCTGACAACATTCAGCCGGCCAGAGAGTATCCGCAGGTCGGCAGTGTCGGCAGCCCGTGTCGGGAATCAACGTCGGCAAACGGCGGGTGTCAACAGTCCTACTCGCGGGTTACTTGTCCCCTGGTGGCCGAGGTGGGAGTCCGCGGCGAAAACCGCCGCTGGCTTTCGCTCTCCTGCCGTAACCGCAGCGAGGTGGGCGGGCCGGGCGTTGATTTGCAGGGTCGACCGGGAGCGCGTCACCCTGATAGTCGAGGGCAGGTGCTGACGTGCACACCAGCGACGAGATCTACCACCGGGTGCTCTGGGACCCGCGCTTCGACCCCGAGCGGTTCGTGATGGGGGTCGCCGAGCGCGGGGCCCCGCCGAAGCGGGTCCTGCTCGGCGACTTCGTGCCGGGCGGGGAGATCCCGTGGCACCGGGTGGTGTTCTTCGAGGCGGACGGCCAGGTCGTCTGGGACCGCGCCTTGGGCGTCGACCGGCTCGACGAGACCCTCGTCGGGCAGGTCGGTCCCGTGCCGGCCCCGGTACCCGGCGACGTCCTCGCCGTCCCGTCGGCGAACCGCACCGCCGTCGCTTGGCTGCCGCCGGCGGAGTTGTGGCCGCCGATCCAGCACATTCGCCGCGAACACGACCGGCAGGTCCGCCGCTGGCCGCCGCACGTCAACGTGCTCTTCGGTTTCGTCCCCGAGGCCGAGTTCGCCCGGGCCCTGCCATTGGTCGCCGCGGCGCTCGCCGAGACGCCGCCGTTCACCGCCCGCCTGGCGGGCGTCCACTGGTTTGGACACCGCGAGGACGCCACCGTCTGGCTCGACCCGGCCGTCGCCGACCAGGAGCCCTGGGCGCGGCTGCGGGAGTCCCTGGAGCTCCGCTTCCCGCTGTGCGGATCGCACTCGCACGGCTTCACCCCGCACCTGTCCCTCGGCCGCACCGCGGACCCGCGCCCCCTCGCCCGCAAGGCGGAGGCCCTCCTCGGCCCCATGACGGCCCGGGTCGACGAGCTGGTCCTGCTCTCCCGCCGCGGCGACGAGCCGATGCGGGTCCGGGCCCGCGTCCTGCTCGGCAGCGGCGACGTACGCCACCCGGAGAATCCGGCCCTACTGGGCAACCCTCCGCCGTCACCGTCCGTCTAGTCAGACGCGGCACGGGCTTCGGCCGGCCCGGCCGGCATGCAACGAAGTCATGAGTACGCACCCACGCCTTCTGCAGCGACGCGGCCGAGAAGGTGCTCGCCGATCTTGACCGGGGCGTGCGGGCCGCCGTCGAGGCGGTGCGCCGGCTCGTCGAAGCTGGTGACAGCGTTCTTCCCTCACAGTCGGCCGAACCGCTGACCAGCGAAGACGCACCTACTTTGCGCCTGGCGTCCGAGGTAGGAGTCCGAGACCATCTGCAGCGGGGACTTGCCGCAGTTTTGAGACCGATCAGCTTGGCCGCAGCGTGAGACGGCCTCAAGACCAGCAGGTCACGGGCACGCACTTGGCCGCGAGCGGCGAGACCCTACACCTTCTTCTGTGGGATCTCAGATTCCTTGGCCGAATCTCACGATCGGTGGCCGATCGGCCACGAATCCGAGCAGGGCCTGGTCAGCCTGTTCACTCTTTGGGGTGCGACAGACGTGAGCCGGACCTCCCATGGACAGTCCCCTGGCAGCGCGCCCGTCAGCCACCGGCCCGCGCCGGGGGTACGCCATGGACAGCTCTGCCATCACGTTGAGTGTTCGCCGTCGCGGCGGTGAGGTCGTCGAAGACCAAGCGTGGTTGACAGCTGGGCTCGATCTACTGCGTTCGGCTGCGCCTTGGCGGACGTTTCGCTGGTATCAGGGGCAGAAGCACTACGCCCGTACCCAGCGGGCGACTTCTCCATCGCCCACCTCGCGCAAGCGCTGAACACCACCACGGCGCACCTCACCTACCTGCTGTCCCAGCACCCGGTCGGCTGGAGCCCGCCGCGGGTTCCGCCACACCCAACAGACCGCCACCCACATCGGGCAATGGCGCACCTGGTACGAACAAGACCACCTGTCGCTCCAGGACATCGCCGACCGCGAAGGCACGATCCTGGCCACCGTGCTCTTGGCTCTGCTCAAGAACGCCATCCCACTCCGCCCCGCCGGGGCCTGTCCGGGCCGCCCCCGAAGGGGGAAGTAGCCCAGGGTGGGAGGGTCTGGTCACACTGCAGCAGAACCATGTGGATGGTGCGGGCCGCGCCACTTCATTGCGAGCGGGTGGGTCCGCGGGCGCGAGTCAGTTCTTGACGTCGGTACCGACGTCAGCGACTTCCTCCCCGCCGCACTGCGAGGCGGGGGCGATCGTCGCACCATGGCGGGAGCGCGCGTGGCCCGGAGCCGCCGATGGGTGCCGACCGCCGTCCCCGCCACATTCGGTCCTGTGTTTCGCCGCGAACCGGCCGTCCTCGAAGTAGAGATCCTCGATCTAGAGGCGGCCGGTGGGGTGGTCGGAGCCTTTGCCGATGAGGTCGCCGAGGGCCTGGGCGCCGCCCTGGAGTCGGCGGTCGCGCTGGCTGACGCCGAACGCGCCGTAGGGGTAGCCGCCTGGCGTGGGTGCGCTGACCTTGTCGAGGGCGGCGGTGGCCTCGTCGTCCAGGGTGAGGGCGACGGCGCCGAGGCCGTCGTGGAGTTGTCGCAGGCTGCGGGCGCCGAGGATGGGGGCGATGACACCGGGGCGGTCGGCGATCCAGCTCAGGGCGACCTGGGCGGGGGTGGCGCCGGTCTCCTTGGCGATGCAGCAGACCTTGTCGATCGTGGCCCAGTTGCGGTCGGCAGCGGCGTACTCGGCCGACACCCACTGGTACAGCTCGTTCGCGGACCCAGCGCGGGTGTCGGACGCCGGGGGCGTGCCGCGCTCATACTTCCCGGTGAGGAAGCCGCCGGCCAGCGGTGACCAGGGCAGCAGGCCGATCTTGTTGTGCAGGGCGGCGGGGACCATCTCGTACTCGCTCTCGCGGGACAGCAGGCTGTACTGCTGCTGAAGGGTGAGCGGGACCTGGACGCCCATCGCTCTGGCGGTCGAGACGGTCAGCTGGAGCTGCCAGCCGGTGAAGTTCGACAGTCCGGCGTAGTGGATCTTCCCGGCGCGCACGGCGTCGTCGAGGAACGACAGCGTCTCCTCGACCGGGGTGTGCGTGTCCCAGCCGTGCATCTGGTAGAGGTCGACGGTCTCGACGCCGAGCCGGCGCAGGGAGGCGTCCAGCGCGCGATGCAGGTGGCGGCGGGACAGGCCGAGGTCGTTGACGTCGGGGCCGGTGGTGAAGCGGCCCTTGGTGGCGATTAGGACGCGGTCGGTGACCTCGCTCGGGCGGGCGGCCAGCCAGCGGCCGATGATCTGCTCGGAGAGGCTGCCGGAGTAGACGTCGGATGTGTCGAGCAGGGTGCCGCCGGCCTCGGTGAAGGCGTCGAGCAGGGCGAATGCCTCGTCTTCTGTGTTCTCGCTTCCGAAGTACATGGTGCCGAGGGCCAGTTTGGACACGGCGAGACCGGAGTTGCCGAGGGTGCGGTATTGCATGACGTTCTGAACGCCTTTCCGTTGCTGAGGAGTTCGGCCGTGTTCCCGTGGTCAGAACCAGGAAGGCCCGGCGTTGGTGTACGGCTTCTCCAGGGCTGCCGCTTCCTCGTCCGACAGCCGAAGGGCGAGCGCGTCGACTGCCTGCTGAAGGTGTTGGGGCCGGGTGGCTCCGACGATGGGCGCCGAGACGAGCGGGTTGCCAAGCACCCAAGCGAGGGCGATCTGGGCCATGGGTACGCGTCGGGCTTCGGCGAGCTGCTGCACGGCGTTGATGACCGGCTCGTCGTACTCGCTGTCGAAGGCCCGCACGACGTGGTCGGTGCGGGAGCGGCTGCTCTGCTCGCCGACGGGGCGTGCGAGGCGGCCCTTGCCGTTCGGGGAGTAGGGCACCAGGCCCACGCCCATGTCACGGCACATGGCCATGAGTTCGGGCTCGTCCTGGCGGCGCAAGAGGTTGTACTGATTCTGCATGGACACGAAGCGAGTCCACCCGCCGAGGTCGGCGGCATACTGGAGCTTGGCGAACTGCCAGGCATACATCGACGAGGCGCCGAGGTAGCGGACCTTCCCGGCCTTGACGACGTCGTGCAGTGCCTCCATCGTCTCCTCGACCGGTACGTCGTCGTCAAAGCGGTGGATCTGGTAGAGGTCGATGTAGTCCGTGCCCAGTCGGGACAGGGAGGCGTCGACCTGTTCCAGGATTGCCTTGCGGGACAGGCCCTCACCGCCGGGACCGTCGTGCATGGGGCCGCGGACCTTGGTGGCGAGGACGATGTCCTCGCGCCGGGAGTACTTCTTGATGGCGCGGCCGACGATCTCCTCGGAGGTGCCGGCCTGGTAGACGTTGGCGGTGTCCCAGAAGGTGATGCCCAGGTCAACGGCCTGGTGGAAGAACGGCGCAGCCATGTCCTCGGTCAGTGCCCAAGGGTGGGCGCGGGGGACGGTCGGGTCGCCGTAGCTCATGCAGCCGAGCGCGAGCCGGCTCACCTTCAGCCCGGTGGTGCCGAGACGGGTGTATTCCATGGTGGCGCTCCTTCGCGGTCAAATGCGGGTCTGGGCTGTGGAGTTGGGGGTTTCGAACCCTGAGTGCCGGGCAGCCCACTGCGACAGCGCCGCCTGGTACCAGCGGGAGTTGTGGCCGTTGTAGGGGCGGACGTAGAGGCCGCCACCCGCGACGACAGACCAGATCCAGGTCGGTGTGCCGAAGGTACGGCCGTCCCCGCGGTACGGCGAGATGGGCAGGTCGTAGGCGGCTGTGAACGAGCACAGCTGCGCCTGGTCCCAGGTGCTCATCGTGGGTTGTCCGTGTGCGGTAGGCGGTACCCGGTCGGGATGAGCCTGCGGCCGTGTGCCGCGTCCGGCTGCTGCCGTCGATCGAGGCGTACGGGATGCTCAGTGGGTGGTGTATCCGCCGTCGACGGGCAGGGCGACACCGACGACGAGGCTCGCGGCGGGGCTGCACAGCCACAGGACGGCCGCGGCGATCTCGTCCGCCCGGCCCAGCCGTCCGATCGGCTGCTGCTTCATGATCTCGGCCATGGCCTGCGCCTGACCTTCGAGCATGTCCGCGACCATCGCGGTGTCGATCACCCCGGGGCACACCGCGTTGATCCGGATGCCCTTGGGCGCGTACTCGACCGCGGCGCTCTTGGTCAGGCCGATCACACCGTGCTTGGAGGCGTGGTAGGCGGCGCGCTCCGGCAGGCCCACAAGGCCGCCCAGCGAGGAGCAGTTGACGATGGCGCCGCTGCCCTGCTGCCGCATCCGGCGCAGTTCGTGCTTCTGGGCGGCCCAGACGCCGCGCAGATTCACGGCGTTGACATGGTCGAAGTTCTCGGCCGTCTCGTCGGCCGCGTCACTGGGCGGGACCTGCACGCCGGCGTTGTTGAACGCCATGTCCAGACGGCCGTACGTCGCGACCGCGCGGTCGACCATCGCGGCCGCCTGCTCCTCGTCCGTGACATCGCAGGCGACACCGATCGCCTGATGACCGGCCGCGGTCAGCTCATCTGCCGCGTGCTGGACGGCCTTCTCGTCGATGTCGGCCAGGACGACTGCGGCGCCGGCCTCGGCGAAGGCCCGGGCGGTGGCGAGGCCCATGCCGGAGGCCGCGCCGGTGACGAGGGCCACCTGCTGCTCGAAGTCGTACGTCGGGTTCATGAGATGCAGTTCCAATCGTGCTTCGTGAGAGTGCGGACCGGGCTGGGGGTCTGCGGGCTTTCGCCGCTGCGGTGTGCCGGGACGGCGACCGGCCGGCCGGTGTGTCAGGGGCGCAGCAGCGTCTTGATGGCGCGACGCTCGTCCATGGCGCGGTAGCCCTCGGCGGCCTCGTCCAGTGGCAGTGTCAGGTCGAACACCTTGCCGGGCTCGATACGGCCGTTCAGGACGCGGTCGATCAGGTCGGGCAGGAAGTGACGTACCGGCGCGGGGCCGCCGCGTAGGGCGACGTGGGAGAAGAACAGCTCCTGGCCGTCGATGGCCACGTCGTGCGGGACGCCGACGAAACCGACGTTGCCGCCGGGGCGGGTGGACCGGACGGCCTGTCGCATCGATTCCTGCGTACCGACGCACTCCAGGACGGAGGCCGCGCCGATGCCGCCGGTGAGTTCCTTGATACGGGCCACGCCGTCCTCGCCACGCTCGGCAACGATGTCGGTGGCGCCGAACTCGATCGCGAGGTGCTGCCGGGAAGCGTGGCGGCTCATGGCGATGATGCGCTCGGCGCCGAGTTCCCGGGCGGCGATGATCCCGGACAGGCCGACCGCGCCGTCCCCGACCACGACAACCGTGGAGCCGGGCTTCACCTCGGCGGCGACGGCCGCGTACCAGCCGGTGCCCATGACGTCGGAGAGGGTGAGCAGGCTCGGCACGAACTTGTCGTCGGGCTGCCCGTCGAGGGCGACCAGGGTGCCGTCGGCGAGCGGGATGCGGATGTACTCGGCCTGGCAGCCGCCGACGAACTCCTTGTGCGGGCAGGAGGTTTGATAGCCGGCGCGGCAGATGGGGCAGGTGTTGTCGGAGGCGAAGAAGGAGCCGATGACGAACTGCCCCGGCTTGATGCCCTTCACCTCCGTGCCGGTCTCCTCCACCACTCCGACGTACTCGTGGCCGATCGGCGTGGGCTGGGCGACCTCGTTGATGCCGCGGTAGTCCCACAGGTCGGAGCCGCACACACAGGCGGCGACCGTCCGGATCACCGCGTCGGTGGGGGCGAGGATCTTCGGTTCGGGGAGGTTCTCCACCCGGATGTCACCGGGGGCGTGGATCACGGTTGCGCGCATGGCTCATTCCAGAGTGAGGGGAAGGGTTGAAGGGGGTGGGGCGTCGGCTGCGGTAGCCGGGGGAGGGGAACGAGTCGGCCGCTCCGTCAGCTCGTCCGGTGGCGTGGGCAGCGCGTCGAGCCCGTCCGGCGGCGGCGCTCAGCATCGATTCGGCCGTCACGGCGTTGTCGAGGAGGCAGGTGGCGGTTCCGCTCGGCGATCTCCCGCGTGCGTGATCACCGCCATCGTGTGGGTCTGCCGTCCCCGGCCGCAGTTGACGCTGAAACTCACGCTCCTGTCAGCTGTGCTCAGTGCGAGGTACGGGTACTGGTGCGCGGGCCGCCGTACTCGGCGTCCGTGACGTGCTCCAGCCAGTTGACCTCGTCGCCCTCCCACAGGGCGATGTGCTCCATGAACCGGTCCGGACTCGCGCCGTGCCAGTGCTCCTCGGCGGGCGGGCAGCCGATGGTGTCGCCCGGGTGGGCCTCGATGATCACGCCGTCCCGGGTGCCGATCAGGGCGACTCCGGACACGACGTGCAGGGTCTGGCCCATACCGTGGCTGTGCCAGGCGGTACGGGCACCGGGGGCGAAGCGGACCATGTTGGCCCGTGCCCGGGAGGGCTCCTCGCCCCGGTGGATCACATCCGCCCAGGCGTCGCCGGTGAACATCTGGGCGGGCAGCTTCATGGTCGCGGGCTGCTTGAGGATCTCCATGGTGGTACGTGCTCCTTACGTCGGCCGCCGCGGGGCAGCCGTGAGGGGGTGATGAGAACGAGCCCGCAGGTGGGACGGGGTCAGGCCGAGCGGAACAGTTGCCGGGCCACGGTCAGCGCGGACATGGCCTTGGGCCATCCGGCGTAGAACGCCATGTGTGTGATCGTCTCGATCACTTCCGCCTCGGTCACGCCGTTCTGCTTGGCCAGGGGGATGTGGAAGGTGAGCTGCTCACTGCTGCCGCTGGTGATCAGGCTCGCCACGGTCACCAGGCTGCGGTCCCTCGGGGACAGCTCCGGGCTCTTCCACGCCTGCCCGAACAGCACGTCCTCGCTGTATCCGGCCAGCGCGGGAGCGACGTCCCCGAACAGCTCGCGCGGACCGGGCTGGGTCTTCTCCGTCATCGTTCATGTCCTTTCACGTGCCGCGGCGGCGCTCATCGGTTGCCCATCACAGGGGCGGCGGTGCGATGCCAGGGGGTTCATTCCGCCCTGAAGCAGCGACCGCCGCCACCCGGACGACGCTCCGGCCCACCTGGCCGGTCGGCTTGGTGCCGCTTGCGTCACTACCGATGAAACTGCAGGTCACACGCGCGTGGAAGGACTCGTTGATACGTGTACTGCCAGTACACCCCACGGCCGGGGACATGGCCGGACCAGCCGACGTAGCCTCGAAGCCATGGACAACCGAAGCGAGGTGCGCGAGTTCCTGACCAGCCGCCGTGCCAAGATCACGCCACAGCAGGCGGGACTGCCCGCCTACACCGGCAACCGGCGCGTCAAAGGCCTGCGCAGGGAAGAAGTCGCGCTGCTCGCCGGCGTCAGCGCCGAGTACTACGCCCGCCTGGAGCGCGGCAACCTCTCCGGCGTCTCCGAGACCGTCATCGACTCCCTCGCCCGCGCCCTCCAGCTCGACGAAGCCGAGCGTGCCCACCTCGACGACCTCGCCCGCACCGCGAACACCACCCGCCGCCCGCCCCGCCGACGGGCGCCGCAGCCGATCCGCGCGAGCCTGCAGCACCTGCTCGACGCGATGACCGAGGCACCGGCCTTCATCCGCAACGGCCGCCTCGACATCCTGGCCACCAACAGGCTGGGCCGCGCCCTGTACGACCCGGTCTTCGCCGACCCCGCCCGGCCCGTGAATCTCGCCCGGTACGAGTTCCTCAACCCTGGCGCGGCCGACTTTCTGCCCCACCTGGAGGCCCAGGCCGCCGGAGCGGTGGCGCTCCTGCGCATCGAAGCGGGACGAGACCCGTACAACCGGGACCTGACCGACCTCGTCGGCGAACTCTCCACCCGCAGCGAGAAGTTCCGCACCCTGTGGGCCGCGCACGACGTACGACTGCACCAGACCGGCGTCAAGCACTTTCGCCACCCCGCGGTCGGCGAACTCGCCCTCCCCTTCGAGGCCATGCCCATCCCGACGGACCCCGGCCTCACCCTCACCGCCCTCAGCGCCGAACCCGGCACTCCGTCCCACGACAGCCTCAAACTCCTGGCCAGCTGGGCCGCCACCCTGGACCAGGTCGGCCAACCGGACACCGCGGCCGCCGGCGGCGAACAGAGCGCATAGCGGGAGCCATCTAACGTCGCCGTGCGGTCGACGACAGCCCCACCCCTCAGCAGCTCGCGCCTACCGCGTGGATCACATGATCCTTCGCGTGGTCGACGGGGCCATCAGACATTTCAGCCCCTTCAGCGTGGAGTTATCAGTACTGGCTGGACCCCGGCCGAACAACGCGTGAGCCGACATCCCTGCTGTGAGATGACGGAGGAGGAGGTGTCGGCGCACGGGAACGGCTTGCCAGCCCGGCCTGACATCTTGCCGTGTGCCATCCCAGGTGTTCGAGTTCCGGGATGTGAGGACGGGTGCTCGTCAGGGTCAGTGGGCTTTGACCTCGTCGACGTCCAGGCCGCGGTCGACGCCGTGGGGGACGACGTTCTGCCCAGACTCGGGATGCAGGCGCGTGCCATCGAGAGAGACCTCGACCCTGTCCGCTTCGAATGACACCAGGTCGCTGATCCGGTCGACCTCCTGGTAGGGGTTCGTGTACGACCAGGCGGCGCGACGCGCGTCACCGATGTCGTAGTAGTTGCACAGGCCCTTGTAGGGACAGAAGGTCTGGCCGTCGACGGGGTGCAGCTGGATCTGGTCGATGTCGGCGCGCGGGACGTACCAGCGCGGGGCGAATCCGGACTCGAAGAGCACGAGGGGGTGCTCGGAGCGGGCGATGAGTGTGTCGCCGAGGCGGACTTCCAGGGTGCGGGAGGTGTTGCGGATGTCGATGCGGTGGTACGGGTCCGCGGCGTGTCCCAGGATGCGTTCGTCCTCCTCGTAGAAGGCGTCCATCGCCCGCCAGGCGAAGGCGATGCGGCCCTGGAGGTCGGCGGCGTACCCGGGCAACGCGGTGAACTCCCAGGCGGCGCGTTCGGTGGTGCGCTCTCCGGCGTGCACGGCGTACCAGGCGGTGTCGCCGAGGTCCTTGTGGTGGGTGACCTTGCTACTCGGGATCAGGGACTGCTCGTCGACGTCTTCGCGAGGGAAGTAGGCGACGGGGTACCGGCCCGGCTCGTGGAGCAGGATCACGTTCTCGCTGTCCGCGATCCAGGTGTCGTTGAACTTCACGCGCATGCGGCGCCGCAGCCGCTCGGCGAACAGGAGGCGTTCGGGGAGCGGTTCGGGGGTGAGGAAGTGTCCGATCGCGCCGGCGGAGAGAGGGCCTTGCTGCCAGGACAGTCCCATGGCGGATTTCCTTCCGGGTGCGGGCGGGGGCGGTGCGTGGGTGGACGCACCCCTGACGGGGCGGTTGTTGTCGACGGTCAGGGCGTGAAGGAGCAGCGGTAGACGTGGGCTTGGGCCGACGGAAGCAGGTCCAGACGGCCTTGCCCTTGCCGGTGAGGGCCCGCACTCCCCAGTCGTTGCAGAGCTCCAGGACGATGCGCATCCCCAGCTCGGCTTCCCCGCTCGGTGAGGCAGGCGGGATGCGGACGCGGAAGTAGCGCGTACTGTCGTGGATTTCGACGTGGAGGCAGTGTGAGTGCCGGATGAGGCGGACCAGGTGGGCGCAGCCGTCCGGGCTTCCGTGCTGGACGGCATGGCCAGCCAGTTCCGAGGCACAGGCCCGGATGTCGCCACCGCGTTGGCAGCCGCCCAGCTGTCGAGGGCCTGCATCGCGAAGTCGCGGGCGGCGCGCACGGTCTGCGGGCTGGCGCTGAAGGCGTGTCGGGTGAGGTGTCGCATGGTGGGTCCTTTGCCGGCTGCGGCGGTAGAGGGCTATGCGATCCGCCGCCGTCACAGCCGCCCCGGCACCCTGCGCATCAGGCGAGGACACGGGCCAGGAAGTCGCGGATGTGCTCGGTGATGGTCCCGAGGTGGCTCTCCAGGGCGAAGTGCCCGGACTCGAGCAGGTGGATCTCCGCGTCGGGCAGGTCCTGGGCGAACGCCTCCGCGCCCGCGGGGCCGAAGATCTCGTCGTTCGCGCCCCAGACCGCCAGCAGCGGGACCTGGGAGTCGCGGAAGTACCCATGGACCTGCGGGTAGAGGTCCACGTTGGTGGGGTAGTCGCGGAAGAGCTGAAGCTGGATCTCGTCGTTGCCGGGGCGGTCCAGCAGCGCCTGGTCGTGGACCCAGTTGTCGGGGCTGATCAGGCTGGGGTCGGCGACACCGTTCACGTATTGCCAGCGGGTGATCTCGGGGGTCAGGGCGCCGCGCATGGGGGCTTCGGTGTCCGGTCCCGGGGCGTGGGCGTAGGCGAAGACGCCGTCCCAGAAGGGCTTGACGAAGCCCTCTTCGTAGGCGTTGCCGTTCTGGGTGATGATCGCGGTGATGCGGTCCGGGGACTGGAGGGCGAGCCGCCAGCCGATGGGAGCGCCGTAGTCCTGCACGTACATCGCGAACCGGTCGATGTCCAACTGCTGGAGCAGGCCGGAGGTGACCTCGGTGAGGGCGTCGAAGGTGTACGGGAAGTCGTGCAGGGCGGGCATCGCGGACTGGCCGAACCCGATGTGGTCGGGGGCGATCACGTGGTAGCGGTCGGCGAGTGCCGGGATCAGATGACGGAACATGTGCGAGCTGGTCGGGAAGCCGTGCAGCAGCACGACTACGGGTGCCTGGGGGTCGCCGGCCTCCCGGTAAAAGACCTCAAGGCCGTTGACGGTGGCGGTGCGGTGGTGGACTGCAGAGCGCATGTCCCTAACCTCTCTAACTAGCTTCACTGGTTATATGTAGAGTCGAGCACTTGGAATCTAACCTGTCAAGATGGTTTTGCAGGTTAGATTGAGGTGGTGTTCGGGGCGCCGCCGCGCCGGGGCGGTAGGACGTCGGCCTGTCTCAAGCCTCCGCCCGTGAATGGTCATCAGCCAGCGCACCGCCCACCTCAAGTGCTCGGGGAGTCGACGTCCGCCCGCGTCGGCTCGGCTCTGTGGGCTGTCATCACCGGCTGGCTTGAGGTGTCCGGGCCGGCCTGGTATTCGTGCGAGCGGCGGTCCGGCGGCCTGCATGATGAGCCCGCGCGGCGCACGCGTCCGGCAGCGTCGTATGGCCAGGCGCAGGATGCAGAACTACTCCTTGGGTACGGTCCGGGTCGGACGGGGGCTGCCCTTTCTGTCGCGGCTGGTGACCGTCCGGCTGGTGCGGCGCCCGGGCCGAACCTAACCAGTAAAATGAAATTCTCTGGTTAAGATGAGTACGCTCGTAGCGCCTGTCAAGTGATCCATCCGTTAGGAGGTGCGATGGTGGCCGACCAAGAGCAGCAAGACGCACTGCTGGAGCTCCTCAACAGCACGCCGGTGGTCAATGGCGTCGTCCAGGACAAGCTGGCAGATCCGGAAGAGGCCAGGTCCTGGCAGCAGGTCCACGGTGGCACCGGAACTGCGGACGAGTTGCGTAGCCTCCTGCAGGCGCGCGATGCCCTTCAGGACGTGGTGCGCGGCAGTCGGCCCGCAACGTCGCTGGCCCCGCTCCTGAAAGACGTCACCTCCCGCCCGCACCTCTCGCCTGAAGGAGTGTCGTGGGAGGTGAACGGCCCCGCAGAGCGTCAGATGGCGGTGGAAACGGTCATGGCGTGGAGCGCGGTGCAGCGGACGATGCCCGGACGGCTAAGGCCGTGTGCCAACCCGGAATGCCGCCGGTTCCTCATCGACCGCAGCAAGACCAACAAGGCCCGCTGGTGCTCGATGGCCGTCTGCGGCAACCGTATGAAGGCACGGCGCCACTACCAGCGCACACGCGACGCCGCAGCCGAGTAACACCTACGGCAGTCGGTCGGTGCCGGTGAACAAACCCGATCCGCGGTCCTCCCGGAAGGCAACGCCGGGGAGGCCGTCGGCGCTCACGTCGGATGTCCACGGTGACGCGGGCGCTTCGCCGAGGGGATCTCGCCCGCGATGGGAAGCCAGTAGTAGAGGATGAAGGCGGCGATCACAGCCAGGCCGAGTACGGGAAGCAGGGCTCCGAGCAGCGTTCCGATGGCGAGCCAGACAAGGGCGAGCAGGAAGCGCTGGCTGATGGCTGCCACGCCGGCTGAATCGATGGTGGCGGTGAGCAGTCTGCGGTCACGACGGACGTGCCACCAGATGACATTGAACAAAATGGCCAGGAGTTCGAAGGCCGCGCCAAACAGGACGACAGCGGTGCGCTGCCCGTGTCCGTCGCGGAACGTCTCGGCCAGCACGGAGGCGGCGAACGGCAGGAAGGCGACGTCCATCAGCAGCACGGTGTTGAGGAAGAGCACCACTCGGTCGGCGCTGCGGATGTGGTCGAACATGATGTGATGGTTGGCCCACACCTGCCCGATCAGCAGGAAGGCCAGGACATAGGCCAGGTAGGACGGCCAGAGCGCGGCAAGGCCATGCAACAGGCTGCGGGTGTCGTGCGGCGGGCGGATCTCCAGGACGAGCAGCGTGATGGCGATGGCGAGGACGCCATCGCTGAACGCAACCACCCGGGCAGGATCGCGCTCGACACCGAACGACGTCGCCCCGCCTCCTGGCCCATCCGATCCGTGAACAGGCTCTGTCATCGCCCCAGCCTCCGGCACCGTACGCCCCAACGCACGCAACCCCGGGCCGTTTCCCCGGCGGTGCAAAGGCCACAGTTGCTCAGCCCGCTGCCATCGGTTCGAAGCCCGGAACTTACAGAGGAGCAGAAGTCGGATGCGGCGGCTCCACCTCACGAGGGACGAAAACCGCGCTCCTGCAGCGTCCACGCGTTGTCGTCGGGGTCGGTGAACTCGGCGACGCTCCGGGGTCGACGCCGGAATCGAGGCAGCCCTGCCACGTGTCGAGAGGCACATTGTGCCTGATCTCCCCGACATCCACGCCGCGCCCCGCCAGCTCGGGACTGTGCAGCTTCAAGATCAGAGACCATCAGGTACAGGCCCTTCACCGAGCCAGGCCCGGCGTCGGTGAGACCCACTCCGATCTGCACCGAGCACGCGGAGCCGGGAGGCGTCAGCTGCACGACACGGAAATCGGGACGGTGCCCATGATCCACGTCCAGGTTGAAACCCAGACGCTCGTATAGAAGAGCGGTCGACGTCGCTCATGGGCAAGATGGCGACCTCGAGCATGTACTCCATGGAATCGCGGCGGCGCCGGGCGCCGGCACGAGAACTAGGATCGGCCCTGGCGCACAGATCACAGCGCCATCAGGGGCTGCCCAGGCCGGCCACCCCGCAGGAGGTCCGCAATGGCGACGCTGCTGTCCGTCAACACAGGTATGCCCAAGGACGTGTCCTGGCAGGGCAGGACGGTCCACACCGGAGCCTGGAAGGCCCCCGTCCAAGGACCCCGCATGGTCCGGCGGCTGAACGTCGATGGAGACGGCCAAGGAGACCTGGCTGGGCACGGCGGCGAAATCAGAGCCGTCCTCGTCTACCAGCTGCAGTCCTACCAGCACTGGCAGAAGCACCTCGGCCGCGACGACCTGACCTTCGGGATCTTCGGGGAGAACTTCACCGTCGACGGTCTGCCCGACGACGAAGTATGCATCGGCGACCGATACCGTATCGGCGAAGCCGAATTCGAAGTCACCCAGCCCCGCGTCACCTGCTATCGCGTCGGCATGCGTCTGGGCGAACTCACCATGGCCTCCCTCCTGGTCGCCCACCACCGCCCCGGCTTCTACCTGCGCGTGATCAACGAAGGACGGGTCCAGGCCGGCGATGAAATCACCTTGACCCGCAGGGGCCCCGAAGAACTCAGCGTCGCCGACACCGACGCACTGCTCTACCTCCCCGACCGCGACCCCGCCAAGCTGCGCAAAGCACTGAACATCCCCGCTCTCAGCCCCGGCTGGCAGCAGTCCTTCCGTGAACTCGCCGCCGCCCAGCAGCCCCAACAGGAACCGGGGTGGCCAGGCGAACGCGCCAGCACCCAGCAGCCCAGAGAAGAACCGGGATGGCCCGGCTTCAAGACCATGCGCGTCGCCCGCATCGTCCCCGAAACCCCCACCATCTCGTCGATCTACCTCACCACCACCGACGGCACGCCCCTACCCGAGGCACGCCCGGGCCAGTACCTCTCCATCCGCCTCACCGTCGGCGAAGCCGCCCCCGCAGTGCGCAGCTACTCCCTGTCCTGCGCGCCCACAGTCGACACCTACCGCATCAGCGTCAAGCACGAGCCCCACGGGAAAGTCAGCAGCTACATCCATGCCACGCTCCACCCCGGTGACCTCGTGGACATCGCCAGCCCCCGCGGAACGTTCGTACTCGAAGAAAGCACCCGCCCGATCGTCCTCCTCTCCGCAGGGATCGGTGCCACTCCCGTGCTCGCCATGCTCCACCAACTCGCCGCCACACGAGACCCACGCCCCATCTGGTGGATCCACACCGCCCACGACCGCACCCACCACGCCTTCGCGGAAGAGACCAGGGCGCTCCTGGCCCAACTCCCCAACGCCCACGAGCACATCTACTACACCGCCGAAAACCCACATCCCGACGTGCCCCACATCAGCCAGGGCCGCCCGACCGGCCAATCGCTCAGGGCCACGGGCATCCCCACCGACGCTGACGCCTACCTCTGCGGACCACCCGCCTTCATGGATGACCTCGGCGGTTTCCTGCTCGATCACGGTCTGCGCCCCGAGCAGATCCATAGGGAGCAGTTCAGCGCTCTCCCCGCCATCAACCCCGGCGTCACACCCACCGCCGCGATCCGGCCGCACCAACCACCCGGTCCCACGGGCACCGGCCCCCTCATCACCTTCGCCCGCAGTGGCATCACCGCTCCATGGTCACCCGCTCACGCATCCCTCCTCGATCTCGCCGAAGCCTGCGACGTCCCCACCCGCTGGTCCTGCCGCACCGGCGTCTGCCACACCTGCATCACGCACCTCGTTGCAGGCGACATCAGCTACACCACCCCACCCCTCGAACTCCCCGAGCCCAGCACCATCCTCGTCTGTTGCAGTCAACCGACCACCGAAGTCGTCCTCGACCTCTGATCGGCCGTCAACGGCCCGTCACCAGAGAATGCGGAATCCACACATGCGCCGACGCAAGAACACCGCCGAGAGACAGCTCAGCCACTAGTTGAGAGAACTGACCAGGTCAAAGCCGATAGCGCCGGACCAGACAGCATGCGGCATGAGGGACCTCGGAGACGTACCCCGAGACCTCAGCGGTTCGGGGTAGACCAGTACGGCACGCTGCTCGCCGCCGTGCCGGGCAAGGTCGCCTTGCCCGTCGCCGTCCAGATTGAGCGACCGCGCCATCAGTGGCCCCGCCACGGGTTGCTTCCAGACGCCGGTGCGGATGGTCTTGCCATGCCAGGCAACGTCCTTGGGCATGCCGACGTTCATGGCGATCAGCGTGGCCATACGACATCCCTTCGCTGAGCCGCGGACCGCACCGACCAGATGGAGCTGGATCCGGGCCGCGGGGCGCGTTCACCCGTTGGGATGAGTCCGGACGCAGAGGGTGCGTGCCTTGCCCAGGATCCAGAAGACGGTCCCGGTCGCGGCGCCGTAAGCCAGGTGGGGGCCGAGGTCGTCCGCGAGGGTCTTGCGGTTGTACTTCCAGATGGGCTCGTAGAGCCCCGCGATCGGCAAGGTGATGTAGCCACTGATCCAAACGACCGCGCCGAACGGCACGCCGTAGACCCCAGAGGGCGGCTTGCGCGCCGAGCCGGCGACTACGCCGTAGAGCGCCCCGTAGGCCGCGCCGTACGACCAGTGCATGAACGTGCTGACCGGCCAGGCCGCGGTATCCGGGAGTTCGCGCTGGGTGAAGCCCTCGATCAGGCGCTTGCCGACCTGCCCGGGATCCGGAGCATCCTTCCAGGTGCGGACGGGAGCGAACTCCCACCGCAGGGGATTGCGCTCACCACCGGACCGGCGCTGCCGCAGGAACCGAACCGTGTCCATGCACACGGTGCCGACCAGGCCGGCGGTCAGACCCGACGCGATCGCGCTGAGCGGAGTCAACTGCTTCGGAGTGCGCATTCTGCAACGCTCCTGCTGGTTTTGGCGATACGGGGCCGATAAGCGCGACGTCCCGCGACCCGGCGACGCCGACATCTCCTCCTAGGCATGCTTACACGCACACCGTCACGGCACGATTCGGGGTGGGAAGGCCGTGGGGTGGCGGCCGCGTTGTGTCGTGACCCCGAGGATCGCCACTGACTCGCCGCTGTGCGTTTGCGTCCGGCGGTGCGCGGTTCGAGTGTTGAGTCGAAAGGGCCGCACGCGGGCGTTGCTGTTGCGTGAGCGGCCCGGGGCCCTGCTCCAGCGCACGTCAGGAGACTTGATCATGGCTGCGGTGTCCACCCCGCCCGCTCCCGTGCTGGAAGCGGCCGCGAAGCAACTGGCCGAGCGGCCTGCCGACAGCTCTCGTGATCACCGTCGAGGCCGACGTACTGCGCGATGAGGGAGGATCCTACGCCGCCAGGCCGCGCGAAGCGGGGGTGGATGTCACCGCGGTGCGGGTCCTCGGGATGGTGCACGACTTCCTCATGCTCGACAGAATGCGTGACGCCTACGGCGCCAGGGGCACCCGCCACCTGGCCATCGACGCACCCGAGACCGTGCTGGACAACTGAGGAGACGCCGTCGGCGCAGAGCGGCGAACTCTGCGCCATGAAAGGAGAATACGATGGATCCCGATATCCGGACCAGGGCCGCGGTCGAGGAACACTGGCGGGCATCGGAACGCGGGGATACCGAAGCCGAGCACGCCATTTATGCCGCGGACGCGATCCTCGACTACCCGCAGTCAGGTGAAAGGTTCCGAGGCCGCGCGACGATCGTGGCGCAACGCGGCGGGCACCCTGCCAGTCGGCACTTCACCGTCCACCGAATCGTCGGCGGCGGGGATCTCTGGGTGAGTGAATGCGTCATCACATACGACGGGGTGCCCAGCTACTCAGTGAGCATTATGGAATTCGCGCACGGGCAGGTGGTACACGAGACGCAGTACTTCGCCGACGCTTTCGGTGCGCCTGAATGGCGGACAGCACTCGCGGAGCCGATGCCGGGCAGGGATATTGCCACGGCTTGATCCTGGGCCAGGTCGCAATGCAGGCGCTCGCGCGTGCTGAGCTGCTCCAGGACCGGTCCGAGCCGAGGAGTGCCGGTCCTGCCGCCGCGCCAGGCTCGCTTCAGCCCGGCCGCCTCGGCGGCGGTGAGCACCGTCTGGGCGGCGCGTACGGTCAAGGCGCTCCCGACAGGCCCGCGCCGAACGCCTTCACACCGGCCGACCACCGCGCGCGTCGGTGCTCCCCCTCGTACAGGGACTCCAGCGGGGACGCGACGACATCCACGAAGCCGTCCTCGGCCTCGCCACCTGCCTCATCACGCACCGACACCCGGCCCGCCCGGCATGCCTCCGTCTGGGTTCACCGACCTGCGATGGTCGTGGGAGAGGACCTGGCCAGCGACCACACGATGAGGAGATCGAGGGCCATGATGGTGATGGCCCAAGCGGGGTAGTACGGAATGAACATGAATTGGGTGATCAGGCTGATCGCCGCCACGGCGATGCCGGCCCCGCGCCCCCAGGTCTTGCCGGCCGCGACCCCTAGGCCGGCGACGACGAGGGCCACGCCGATCCAAAGATGAATCCAGCCCCACGCGGTCAGATCAAACCGGTAGGCGTACCGAGACGACGCGAACACGGTGTCGTTTGCGATGCCGGATGCGCCCATCAGAATGCTTAGCGGCCCGCTCACCAACAGGGCCACCACGGCGAACAGGGTCGCTCCGGTGATCACTTCGCTGCTGTCGGGGCTCTCCGGCCCCCGCGGCACCTTGTTGGGCATTGCTGCCATGCCGTGGCCTTCCTGTCCGGCGCGGCGACTGAGGACACCGCCTGTGCGAGGCCAGCCGCGCTCCTGTGCCATCTTCACCTCAGTCTTGCGGCGTCGCGACTGCAATCCGCCATGCGCGGACCTCGGGCTCCTACCGCCGGTGCTCGGCCTCGGGCGGGAGCCGGAAGCGGCCAAGGCAGGCGTAGCCGGTTCCGGCTCTTCCACCTCGGCGAATATGTGGTGGACCGTGACGGCGGAGGCGCTTGCCTTGGCCCTTGCCAGGTGTCGCGTGCTGATGACGTGGTTCCGGGCGGTTGCTGGGCCATTTCGGATACGGCGTAGAGCGGGGGCGGTCGGCGTGTGATTGACGGCGAGATACGACGGGTCGGCGACGGCACCGACGACGCCCGTCACGGTCAGCGCTCCGGTACCTGGATCTACGTCGGCCAGGACGATGCCGCGCCCACCTGCCGAGGTGACGAGCGGATCCAGGCCAGCCCCATGCCCTTGTCATCCACACGGCCTCAGCCCTGCCGCACGCGTGGCGACACCAGCTGCGGTCTCGTGGCTGCTGCTCCGGGCGACGCGGACGCCGTCGCGCATTCAGCAGCTTGGGCGCTGGGCGCCATGCGCTGCCGCCCAGTCCTGTGGCAGGGACGCGTCGGCGGGGTCAGGCTGGGAGCAGGGGACCGAGTCAATCATGGGAGGCGCCGTGGGCAACCTGGTCGTCGTGGGGGTGGATGGTTCGCCGTCCAGCCTCGCAGCGGTGGAGGTGGCGGCTCGAGAAGCGCGATGGCGGCGTGCCGAGCTTCGGGTCGTGTATGCCCTCTGGCCAGTGATCACGCCCGGGCCCGTGCCGACCGCCACTGCGCCCTTAGGCCCACTCGAGGGAGTGTTGCCGGACGAGGTCGAGAGCGCGCTGACCCAGGCGCTGCATCGTGCCGCCAGCGTGGCACCTCAGGTCGAGATCACCCACGACGTGGTGGCCGGCGAGGCGCTGACGGTGCTGGAGGTTCAGTCGCGTGACGCGGATCTGGTGGTCATCGGATCCCGGGGCCGGGGAGGCTTCGTCGGGATGCTGCTGGGATCGACGGCGGTTTACCTGACTGCCCACGGCCACTGTCCGGTGATGGTGGTGCGCGGGGAACCGGACGCCGCCGGGCCGATCGTGCTGGGCGTCGACGGTTCGCGGACCGGCGAGCAAGCGGTCGATTTCGCGTTCGCCGAGGCCGCGCTGAGGGGTGCTGAAATCGTCGCCCTGCACGCATGGACGCCGGACAATGTGCCCCTGCCGCTGGCTCCGCCGCAGTTGGCGGACGTGCCCCAGGTGGGCGCAGTCACCGAGAACGAGGAACGTCTGTTGGCACAGGCACTCGCGGGTCGTCAGGAGAAGTACCCGCAGGTCTCGGTCAAGCATGAACTGGTGCTCGGCGTGACCCACGAGGCGTTGATCGAAGCGAGCAGGACCGCCCAGCTCGTGGTCGTCGGGGCCAGGGGGCGGGGCGGCTTCACCGGGTTGCTCTTGGGATCGGTCAGCCAGGCACTGCTGCAACAGGCTCACTGCCCTGTCACCGTCGTCCGCGGATGACGCGCTTTCCGTCAACGACCCAGGACCAAAAGTCCGGGCTTGCACACTCGACTACACCGGCGGCTCACTGGTGATGCCCATGACCGTCCTGGTCGAGGCGTACTGGCGCGAGATCAGCACGGGCCTCGCCCAACACGCCATCCCAGTACGGCACTTCGTCCTCCACGCCGACCAGGACACCCTCCGCGGTCGCATCGAAGGGGACACCGTCATGGGTCCCTCCTCATTCCGACTCGCCTACCTAGAGCCCTACGCCGAGGCAGCCCGTACCTGGCTGCACACCGAGGCCGAAGTCATCGACAACACAAACCTCACGCCTGCCCAGGCCGCCCTGCAGATCGCGGAGGCCGTCAAGAGTTGAGGTTCACCTGCCACGCGGAAGCAGGCGCAGATGAAGGAAGCCAGCGGGTTCCAGGATTCTGAGTTCGTTATCGCGGGAACCTGCTGGGGCAGTTGGCTAACGACTCCTAACAAAAGGAGGTTTTTGGACCTCCGGGAATGACGGCGTGTCAGTTCTCGTTGATGCTGGCCGAAGGGGGAGCGAGCCAGTCGAGACGAGGAAGACCGCTGCCAGACCGTGGGAGATCGACGACGAGTTGTGGGCGCGGATCGAGCCGCTGCTGCCGGTCGTCCCGCGTAATCCGCGGCGTCCAGGTCGTAAGCGTCTGGATAGTCGCAAGGTGCTGTGCGGGAGACTGTTCATGCCGTACTCCGGGATCCGCTGGGAGATCCGCGACGACATCCACCACGCGTTCGTCACCCTCGGCTGCGCCGTCATCTGCTGGCGACGACTGCGCACCGCGCTTTGTCGAGAGTGAGGGCAGGCGATGCGCCCCAGGGGATGGCCTGCTCGATGCGTCGCAGCGCACTCCCAGCAGTCGGGCCCGCGCAGCCTCACATCCGGGATCTCAGCACGTCGACCTCACAGCCCGGCGCGAACGGGTCGAAGCCGTGCTCGATCAGCCAGCGAACCACCAGCAGGCTTCGCAACGACCACCACGCGTGGATCACGTCGAGGTCGATGTCGGTGCCATAGCCGGCGACGACGTCGTCGAGGTGCTCCTCGTGGCCGAGCGTGAAGGTGGCGAGGTCGTACAGGGCATCACCCTGGCCCGCCTCGGACCAGTCGATGATGCCCGTGACCTCGTCGCCGTCGACGAAGACGTGCGCGATCTGCAGGTCGCCGTGCGTGAACGCCGCAGTCCACGGCCGGAGCGCGGCCTCGGCGACCTGGCGGTTGTGGGTGACCAGGTCGGCGGGCAGGACGCCGTTCGTCACGAGCAACTCGCACTCGTCGTCGAGTTCCGCCGCCAGCGCGACGATGCTCCGGCCGGCCCGGCCGGCCCGGGGCGGCAGCGGCGCGTCGTGCAGCTTCCGGATGGCGGCGCCCGCCGCGGTCCACGCCGCCGGCGACCCGGTCGACGGCCCGCCGAGGCGCCCAAGCGTCGTCCCCGGGAGCGCGGCGATCGCGAGCACAGGCGGCTTGCGCCACAGGACCTCCGGGGTCGGGACCGGCGCGAGGGACATCGCCTCGACCTCGACGTCGATGCGCGCCTGATCGGCGTCCACCTTCAGGAACACGTCGCCGACGCGCAGGGTCGCGCGCTCGGAATGGGCGACGACGACTTTGACCTCATCCATGGGCGACCAGTATCCCGGGGATGACCGCCGACGTCGCCGGGATTATCGCGTGTGATTACGCGCCTGACCGCGTCCCGCTACCCGGCGGCCTCGTGCGCGACACCAACCCCTGACCAGGTCAAGTCCACCACTTTTGTGAGGAGTTGAGTCCTGACTGGGAGGCGGGTTCCGGTCAGGGAGCCTTCTCACGGGCTGTGCCGCCCTGTTGCCGGCCCGCATACTGGGGCCAGTCGATGATGGGGGTCTGATGAGCCTCACAGACGCATACCTGGATACCGCGGCTCAGGCGGTGACCTTGCTCGGTGCGCCGGAAGTCGCTTCTTGCTGGGAGAAGGCCAGCGCGTTGACGGACATGACCGTCGGCGGCTTGGCCGGTCATCTCGCGTACCAAGTCTTCAGCGTGACTCCGGCCCTGCAGGAACCCACGTCGCCCGAGGCGCCGATCCCGCTTCTCGAGCACTACGCCCGCGCCGCGTGGATCGATGCCCCACTCGACGGTGAGGTGAACGTAGGCATCCGGGCGAAGGGCGAGGACATCGCGTCCGAGGGCGCCCAAGTGCTGCTGGAGCGCGCCCGCGCGGCACTTGTCGAACAGAAGGTTGCCCTTCCGGTGGTTCGGGATGGCTGGGTCGTGTTCATGCCCCAGACGGGGTGGGCTCTGAGCCTCGACGACTTCCTTGTGACACGCATGATGGAGCTCGCCGTTCACATGGACGACTTGGCCGTCAGCGTGAATATCTCTGCGCCGGAACTCTCGACCACGACATTTGAGCCCGTGCTGACGTTGCTGGCCGGACTCGCCGCCCGCCGCCACGGTCAAGCAGCGATGCTGCGCGCTTTGGCCCGCGCGGAGCGAGCCCCATCCGCGATCAACGCGCTCTGAGCCGTTCAGGCCCCGGTTGGATCGATCGTGAAGTACTCGAGGTGGGCAGCACGGACGGGTCTGATGCACGATCGGGTGACACGCGGCCTTCGGGTCTCCCACATGAGGGCGACACGAAGCGTGCCTCAAATGCGGGGCCGGACGGCCGCGAGGTGCCGGCGGCGGGCGATGTCTGTGTGAGGGGCCGCGGGTGGTGCGGTCAGTCCGACACCCCGGGCATGGCGCGAGCGTAGGACGGGGCCGCGCACCTGGCTGGTGCAGGCAGGGACCGGTACGTGCCTTCAGGATTTGTCGGCTCTCATGGGTCCGCAGTCATGGATGGGGCAGGACGATGGTGACGACGCACCATGCACGTGAGCTAGCTGCAATTCGAGCGTGCCGTCATCTCCGTCGTCCACCGTCGGCGCGCACCACAGGTCGACGCCTTTGGCATACATCGCCGTGCGGAAGAGCGGCATGCAGTTCGCCCAGCGGATAGCCGCGCCGATGCGGGCGCGGCCGGTGTCGATGACGGAATGACAGGGCTGCTTCTCGGCCGCGGCCTCGACCAGCTCGTTCAGGAGTTTTGTGGCGAGCCTTCCCCGTCCGCCGGGTTCATCGACTCGCGCAGGCGTGCGCTCGCCATCCGCATGTGCTCGGCCATCGCGCGGTCCGCGGCTTCCGGGTCCCGGTCGCGGATGGCCTTGAGGACGGCGTCGTGCTCGCACAGCGTGCCGCTGACCGTGCCCTCGATGTCGCTGACGCGCTCCATCCACACCTGGAGCAACGCACGGATGCTGTGCAGGATGTCGCTGAGGGCCGTGTTGCGGGCGATCGTCGCGCACCCCAGGTGGAAGGCGATGTCGGCGTCGATGAATGCCTTGACGCCGCTGCCCGCCTCCCGCATGTGCCGCAGATGTTCCTCCAGGCGTGCCACGTCCGCGTCCGTCGACCGCTCCGCGGCGAGCCGCGCTGAGACGCCCTCCATGTAGGTGCGCACCTCGACGAGGTCCTGGGTGCGGCGCTGCCCCGGCATCAGGCCCCGGTTGATGGCCCGCGGCAGGAACTCGGAGGTGCCCTCGCGAAGCACCGGAGGCCGCATGGGACGAGGGCCAACGGGCCTCTTATGTGAGGGGGCGTCAGACGGCCTCGGCGGGGCGCCTGAGGCCGTCACTGATCGAGGGAAGGATCCGGAATCGGCAGCATCTCGAGATGGGCGAGGTCCGCGGGCGGAGGCGTGGAGATGGACCACAGCCGGGGCGGGCATCCGTCGGCGACGGCGGCCGGGGCGTCGGTGAGGTTCATCCTCTCGCGCAAGCGGCCGTAGAAGTCCATCGATGCGAGGCGTACGGCCCGCAGGCGGCGTGGGGAGGCATACACCGCGATCCAGTCGCCTGGATCCAGCACGCCTCGGAGCTGGCCGTCGATGCTGACGGCCGCCTGCCCGGACCGTTCGAGGATGCGCAGGGCGACGGGTTCGTCGAGGGCGGCGACGATGGACCGGTTGAACGCCATGTGCGGGGCCACCGGTGTGAAGACGAGGGCGTCGGCGCGGGGTGAGACGACGGGCCCGCCGGCGGCGAAGCTGTAGGCGGTCGAGCCAGTCGGGGTGGCCACCAGTAGCGCGTCGGCGGAGTAGGACGCCAGCAGTCGGCCGCAGATGTAGACGCCGACCGACACCTGGCGGTCCCTGGTGAGCTTTTCCACGACGATGTCGTTGAGCGCGGTGACGTTCAAGGGGGTACCCCACTCGTCGTCGCCCTTGAGGTCCGGGTGTACCGGGGGCGGCCGCATCAGTCGCCCATGGCCGTACTGCACCCAGTCCTCCACGTCCTTGGGAACCTCCAGGCGGTGCGAGGCCCGCAGCGCGAGCAGCATGCGACTGTCGACCTCGAATCGTCCCTCGTGTACCGCGTCCAGCGCCGAACGCACGTCCTCGGCCGACACATCCGTCAAAAATCCCACGCGCCCCAGGTCGACTCCCAGAACCAGCGCATCGTCCTCCACGGCGAGCCGTGCACCGCGTAGGAAGGTGCCGTCGCCACCCAGCGTGACGATGAGATCGGGATGGTCGGCGGCATCGAGCTCCGTACGGTCGTCACGAGGCCCACCGTTGCGCCACACATCGATGTCCGTGGACCGCACGGCGTTCTCATCGCACCATGCACGGACGACCCGACCTGCTTCCACGGCCTCCGCGCGCCCGCCGTGAACGACCAGGCCGACTCGGCTCACCGACAATTTCGCCTCCGGAGGTGACCGCGTGCCTCGACCGATCCGGCCGGCCGCGTCTCGTTATGACTGCTGCCCCGGTGAGTGCAGCGGTCACGACGGCGAGGTCGGCGCGCGCCGCGCCGACCGGACGCGCTTTTGGCTCGTACGGCTCATCGTGTTCCGCGGCCACGGCTACGGGCGAGCCCTGTGGGGCCGCGATGCATCGGGGCCACCAGCATGGCGCCGACTATCAGCTGCTCCAGACCGAGGCTGGTCGTGCATCTGACCGTTTTTGTGCTGCCGAAGGGCTTACGTCGCTCGGGTTTGTGAGCCATAGGGAAGCGTGACCGAGCTTCTGCGCTGCTGCTTGGCCGTCTACAACTTGCCGAGCAAAGAGCCGCTGAACTCGTCGACCGGGTCGGAAACTGGCTGTTCTATGGCGGCAATGAGTGCGTCAGAAGTGGGCGGGGGAAGTGGCCAGCCGACCCCCTCGAGCACTACGCCGCTCGCGAGGTGTTCTACCTGGTCAGACGCGCATGCCGTCGCCACCATGGGGGCTGCGTGGATCGATCGGGACTTCCGTCGTTGTCTGGCAGGCCCTCTAGTGCTCCTCCTACTCAATATTCAGTAGGTCGGTTGTCTGCAGCCGCATGACGACGTGAGAGGACTGTTTCGCGAGGCTGAAGGGGTTCCCGAGAGAAGAAGTGGAGTCCCCTTCCATGGCGACATTCCTGTACCGGCTAGGACGTGCGTCCTTCAGCCAGCGCCGATACGTGGCGCTGTTGTGGGTCGCCGTACTGGCGGCGGTCGGCATTGCCGCAGTCACTGCCCCTGCGGCCCCTGACGACTCGTCCTCCATGCCCGGTACCGAGTCCCAGAGGGCCTTCGACCTCATGGACGAGCGATACTCCGGGGCAGCGGCGGACGGGGCGAACGCCCAGATCGTCTTCGTTGCTCCTGGCGGGCAGAAGATCACTACGAGTGACAATCGACGGGCCGTCGAGAAGACGGTGTCGGCGGTGTCCGACGACGGGCAGGTCACGTCGGCGAGCGATCCGTTCAGGACGAGCGGAGTCAGCGACGACGGTACGACGGCGTACACGAGCGTCTCGTACAAGGTGGGGGCCGACGACCTCACCGACACGAGCAAGCAGGAGCTGCAGGAAGCCATCGACGAGGCCCAGGACGCCGGCCTGACGGTGGACGCTCGCGGCTCTGCCGTGGCGGGCTCGGTCGAGTCCGGCGGCATCGGCGAGGTAGCGGGTGTCCTGGTAGCCGCGCTGGTACTGCTGATCACGTTCGGTTCGCTGGCCGCGGCGGGTGTGCCGTTGCTGACCGCTATCCTCGGCGTCGGCGTGAGCATGGCCGCGATCATGGCGCTCGGCAGCGCGCTCGGGCTGTCCTCGTCTACCGGCACGCTGGCGACCATGCTGGGCCTGGCGGTCGGTATCGACTACGCGATGTTCGTCATGGCCCGCTACCGGGAGGAGCGCGGCAAGGGGCACGCCCCGAAGGAGGCGGCGGGTCTCGCCGCAGGGACGGCCGGGTCCGCGGTCGTCTTCGCAGGGCTCACCGTCATGATCGCGCTGGCCGGTCTCCTTGTCGTCGGTGTGCCGTCGCTGACCAAGATGGGGCTCGCGGCCGCGGGCGCGGTCGGTGTCGGCGTGCTGATCGCGCTGACCCTGGTCCCGGCGTTCATCGGATTCTGGCCCGACGCGGTGCTCGGGCGTCGGGCGCGCAAGGGCAAGAAGAAGCCGAAGCAGACAGGCCGCGTCGGTGCGGCCTGGGCACGTTTCGTACTGCGCCGCCCGCTTCCGGTGCTGCTCCTTTCGGTGGTCGGCCTGGGCGTGATCGCCGTACCGGCGATGGACTTGCAGCTGGGTATGCCGGGTGACGAGGCGAAGGCGGCGTCGACCACGGAGCGGCGGGCTTACGACGCCCTGGCCGATGGGTTCGGCCCCGGCTTCAACGGGCCGCTGACCGTGGTGATCGATGCGAAGCCGGCCGACGATGCGAAGACCGCGGTGACGGATGTCTCCGAGGATCTCGCCGGCACCGAGGGCGTGGTGTCCGTCTCCCCGGCCCAGTTCAATGAGGCGGGCGATACGGCCATCGTGTCGGTCACCCCGTCCACCTCGCCCACCAGCGAGGAGACCAAGGACCTGGTCAACACCATCCGGGATGAGCGCTCCGGCATCGAGTCGAAGACCGGAGCCACGTACGAGGTCACCGGCACGACCGCGGCCAACATCGATATGGCTCAGAAGATGAGCGACGCGCTGATCCCGTACCTCATCGTGGTCGTGGGCCTGGCCGTCCTGCTCCTCATGGTGGTCTTCCGCTCGATCCTGGTTCCGCTCAAGGCCGCCGCGGGCTTCCTTCTCTCGGTGCTCGCCTCGCTCGGCGCGGTCGTCGCGGTCTTCCAGTGGGGCTGGGCCGCCGACCTGCTCGGTCTCGAGCAGACCGGCCCGATCATGAGCATGATGCCGATCTTCCTGGTGGGCATCGTCTTCGGCCTGGCCATGGACTACGAGGTCTTCCTCGTCTCGCGGATGCGGGAGGCGTACGTCCACGGGGAGCGCCCCGGGCAGGCGATCGTGTCCGGGTTCCGGGCCAGCTCCCGGATCGTGCTGGCGGCCGCGCTGATCATGACGTCGGTCTTCGCCGGGTTCGTCACCGCCGGAGAGTCCATGGTCAAGACGATCGGATTCGGCCTGGCCATCGCCGTTCTCTTCGACGCCATCGTGGTCCGCATGGCCTTCGTGCCTGCCGTGCTCGCCCTGCTCGGTGACCGTGCCTGGTGGCTGCCGCGGTGGCTCAACTGGCTGCTGCCGAAGGTGGACATCGAGGGCGAGGCACTCTCCCGACGCACCGTCGACCCGGGCAGTGACCAAGCCGCCGAGGCCGACGACCGCACACCAGCGGGCGTCTGACCTCCACCCCCTCCGTGCCCGACAGCGCAGAAGCTGCCGGGCACGGAGGCATACGTTCCTGCCAGCGGGCATGAGCCGTCCCGAACGGAGACCTCGATGCTCAATCACTTGCAGCGCCACCTACGCACTCACCCTCGCTCCGCCGATGCGTGGGCCATCACCGGTGCATTCGGTCTGGCGGTATACGCCAGCGCGGAGGGCACCTGGGGTACCACGCCGGACCAGCTCGCCTGGTGGCCAGGTGTGACGCTGTCGGCACTTGCCTGCGTCGCTCTGTGGTGGTGCCGTGGCCACCCCGTGGCCGTCACCCTGATCGTCGGTCTGTGTGTCAGCCCGGAGGTGGTTTACGGATACCTCACGACGCCGCTCCTGCTCGCCCCGGCCATGCTCGCCCTCTACTGGCTGGCAATCGAGGCCGACCGACGGACCGCCCACGTCTACGGCCTGGTCCTTGCCGTCCTGGTGGTGCCGCCTTCCGTGATCGGCAACAACTTCGGTAACCCGATCCTGGCGACTCTTAATACGGTGTTCTTTGTGTTTCTCCCGGTGGCATGGGGTTCGGCGCTTCAGGCACGTCGTGCCTATTTGGGGTCCCTGTACACGCGTGCCGAACTCGCGGAAGGTACGCGGGAGGAGGAGGCCCGTCGACGGGTGGGGGAGGAGCGGGTGCGGATCGCCCGGGAGTTGCATGACGTGGTCGCCCATCATCTGGCTCTGGCCAACGCACAGGCGGGAACCGCGGCCCACTTGGTACGACGCAAGCCGGAGCATGCCGAGCGTCTCATCACGGATCTGGCGGGCACGACAGCGTCGGCACTGCGTGAACTCAAGGCGACCGTGGGCTTGTTGCGTCGTCCTGACGAGCAGGGCTTTTCCACCGAGCCGAGTCCTGGTCTGGGGCGGTTGCGTGAACTGATCGATGAGCACGCGGCCATGGGCTTGGCTGTGACGGTGTCCAGAGAGGGGGAGGAGCGACCGCTCGCACCGGGCGTGGACCTGACCGCGTATCGGATCGTTCAGGAGGCCTTGACCAACGTGGGGAAGCACGCGTCGACCGCGGCGGCGCGGGTGACGCTGTCGTACGGGGGCGACCTGTTGACCATCACGGTTTCCGACGATGGCACGGGGCAGAAGGTCACTCCTGTCGAGGACGCGTCCGGCGGGTACGGCTTGATCGGTATGCGTGAGCGAGCGCATTCCGCCGGCGGTCGTTTCACGGCAGGGCATCGACCCGGCGGAGGATTCACCGTGGCCGCCGAACTCCCCGTCAACTTCTGACACTTCGCCTCTCGCACGAGCTCAGGAAGGCCACGCGCCATGCCCCTACGTGTCATCGTCGTCAGCTGCCAGGCGCTGACTCGGGAAGCCCTTCGCCGGGTGATCGATACCAGCGGTGACATCACGACGGTCGCCGCGGTCGGCGATCACCTCGCGGCAGCCGACCTTGCCCGAGCCCATCGGCCTGATGTCGTCATCATGGAGAGTCGCGTTTTCGGAGACGATGCGATCGTGTCCCTGCACGGTGGCACCGGTGGGTCCGTCACCGGCGTGCTCATGCTGGACCACGATGCCGACGGCAGGGAGACCGCCCGGGCTCTGCGCTCCGGGGCGAGCGGTCTACTCGGCGCGGACATCACGCCGGCAGGTCTGCTGTCCGCCATCCCTGCCGTCGCCGACGGCGAGACCCCGCTCTCCTCAGGGGCCACCCGGATTCTGGTCTCCTATTTCCGGTCCGCGCCGTCCCCCGGTCTCCGGAGAGCCCCGAGTCAGATGCTTGCCCTCACTCCGAGAGAGCGGGAAGTGACGGCTCTGGTGGCACATGGCCGAACCAACGATGAAATCGCTGAGCACCTTCGTGTCAGCCCGCTCACCATACGCACTCACATTCGCCACTCCCTGAGAAAGCTGGATGCGAGCAATAGAGCCCAACTGGTGGTCATCGCCTTCAAAACAGGGCTGGTGAACCCCACATCCACAGGAGCGATATGAATCAGTATGGAACTGTGAACATCCCACGTACCCCGCGCACCTGATAAAGGACCGCTGTATGCCCATCCGCGTTCTCCTTGCTGACGACCAGGCCCTTCTCCGAGCCACGTTCCGCATGCTGATCGACTCCAGTGATGACATGGAGGTAGTCGCCGAGGCTTCCGACGGCGCGGAAGCCGTCGAGCTGGCGCGCACACACCGACCCGATCTCGTCCTCATGGATATCCGCATGCCCGGCACCGACGGCCTGGCGGCGACGGCCGCCATCTGCTCGGACCCGGACTTGTCAGGTACCAGGGTGCTGATCCTCACCACTTTCGAGATCGACGAGTACGTCGCCCAGGCGCTGCGGGTGGGAGCAAGTGGCTTTCTGGGCAAGGACGTGGCGGCCGACGCGCTTCTCGCAGGTATCCGCACGGTGTCGGAGGGGGAGTCGTTGCTGTCGCCTGCAGCCACTCGCGTGGTTGTCACTCGATTCCTTGCCACTCCCGAGCCCACCAACGACAAGGTCATGCCCGAGCGGTTGGCCGCCCTGACGGCCCGGGAACGTGAGGTGACAGCGCTGGCGGCCGAGGGCAAGTCCAATACAGATATCGCCGGGGACCTTTTCCTCAGCCCGCTGACGGTCCGTACGCACATTCAGCGCGCCATGACCAAACTCGACGCCCGTGACCGTGCTCAACTCGTTGTTTTCGCATACCAGTCGGGGCTCGTGGAACCCGGCCCTTCGGCCGCACAGTGAATCTGCGCACGCGGTGGACGGTCAGAACGGCGATGTCGTCGTGTTGGTCCCGGCGGGAGAACCGGCGGGCGTCTTCGTAGAGTGACAGGGGCAGTTCATCCGGAGCGAGGTGCGCAGGCTCTTGCACGCGCTTGTCGAGTGGATAGAAGTTACCGGCGGAGTCGCGGGTCTCGGTGAGTCCGTCGGCAGACAGCAGGAGCTTCGCCCCATCGGGCCGAGCGACATGGTCGATGGCCTGGGGCGTGTCGGGCAGCGCGGCCAGCCCCAGCGGTACGGAAGCGGACAGTGTCAGGGCTGTGGCTACCCCGTCGCACACCAGGTAAGGGAGATCGTGGCCACAGTTGGCGAACTGGACGTGCTCGTCGGGCGTGATCTCTACGACCAAGGCCGTGACGAAGCGCTCGGAGTCTCCCGTTTCCGCCGCGTAGGCGTTGTGCCGCACCACGGCGGCATCGAGCACGTCCACGAGTGCGGTCAAGGCGGACTCCGGACAGCGGGTGCGCGGCACTCGTACTCCCGAAGCCCGTCCAGATATTGCCCACGCGATGCCATCGACGCGGCCGGCGGCGGCCACGGCCCGCCGTGCGCCGGATTGGCCTCGTGGTGCGACGGTCCACGACACACCGGCGGTGTGCACTGCCCGGTGATGCGTGGCGGCGTCGCCGACCATAGGCATCACCGCTGACCGGAGAGTGCGATGCTCAACCGTTTCTTGCACCATCTGCGCGACCATCCGCGCTCGGCCGATGTGCTCACCATTGCGGGCGCGTTCGCCCTGGCCGTCTACGCCAGCATGCAGGGCACCTGGGGAACGACGCCGGAACAGATTGCCTGGTGGCCCGGTCTGATTCTGTCGGTGCTCGCCTGCACCGCATTGTGGTGGCACCGCAGCAATCCGCGAGCCGTGGTCGTCGTCACCGGCGTCTGCGCGAGCGCGGCCTCCGGGTACGGGTATTTGACTACTCCTCTGTTGTTCGCGCCGGCCATGGTCGCCTTGTACTGGTTGGCACTTGAAGTCGACCGCAAGGCGGCAAATCTGTACGCCCTCGGGGTTGCGGTGCTGATCATTCCTCCAGCCCTGCTCACCGACACGTACCGGAACATGGTTCTGGCGGCTCTCAACCCCGCTTTCTTCTTGTTCTTGCCCGTTGCATGGGGTTCGGCGGTGCAGGTGCGCCGTGCGTATGTGGAGTCGTTGTTCACGCGTGCCGAACTCGCGGAACGTACGCGCGAGGAGGAAGCGCGTCGGCGGGTGGGGGAGGAGCGGGTGCGGATCGCCCGGGAGTTGCATGACGTGGTCGCCCATCACCTGGCGCTGGCCAACGCTCAGGCGGGAACTGCTGCGCATTTGGTACGGAGTCGGCCGGAGCAGGCGGAGCATTTGATCACCGAATTGGCGGGGACAACAGCTTCCGCGTTGCGGGAGTTGAAGGCGACGGTGGGGTTGCTGCGTCGACCGGACGAGACGGATGCGCCGTTGGAGCCGGCTCCCGGGCTGAGCCGGTTGCCGGAATTGGTGGCGGCACACGCTGCCGCGGGGCTGGCAGTCTCGGTGGTGGTCGAGGGGGAGGAACGCCCTTTGGCGCCAGGGATGGATCTGACGGCGTACCGGATCCTGCAGGAGGCGCTGACCAATGTGAGCAAACATGCGGTGGGGGCGATGGTGCGGGTGACGTTGGCGTACGCCACAGACGCTCTGACCATCACGGTGTGCGACTACGGGGGCGAAAGTCCGGTTGGCGTGCCGGGCGACGAGGTGAGCGGGTTCGGGCTGATCGGGATGCGGGAGCGCGCCCAGTCGGCGGGAGGCCGTTTCACGGCGGGGCCCGGCGCTGACGGCGGCTTCATGGTTACTGCCGAACTGCCGATCCATTCCTGAATCCCTGCGGGCTCAGTACGTCAGATTCAGTAGCAGTGATGCCTGGGCTGGCACGACGCCATAGAGCTCGTAACACGAGCATGTTGCTGACACGGACACGGCGGCGCGACCCGAGGACCAGCTCCAGCTGTAAGAACCAGCTTGCATGCACCGGGCGTTGTCAGAGGCATCAGGCACACTGCGCATGCTGGAGAGCGCATACACCCTGACACTGATACGGGGGGCGGACCCCGCGCGAGGTGCTGCGCGCGATGGAGGCGGAGCCGCGCGGCACCGGGGAGGGAACGGCCGGGCTGCTCTGCCATCAAGGGAGCCCCGTTCAGCCCTTCGCTGCCCGGCCTGCCCGATTGATCGGAGGTATTGAGGAGGTTTCTCTGCCTTCACTCTGGCGCTGCCCGGGCTGACTCAGTAACCTCCCCTCCAGTTCACGTGGTCTACACCACGAGTCTCGGAGGTGGCCAAGTGCCGCGCAGGGCAAGTCGGTTGATAAGCGCGGCTGCGGCCGCACTCGCGGTCATCGGGGCGCTGTCGGCCCCCGGCGGTGCCTCCGCGGCAGCTCCTGCGGAGGTCGCTGCCGCCCCCGCTGTGGTACCGCCCCTGCAGAACTGGTCGGGTGGAAGCGGCCAGTTCACGCTCACCCGGCGGTCCCGGATCGTCGTTGACGGTGCGCCCGGGTCCCGGTTGGTCACCGACGCGCGTACGTTCGCCGACGACCTGGCGGCGCTGGGCGCCCGGCGACTGCCGGTCGTCGCCGGTAGCTCGGCGCGCAAGGGCGACATCGAGGTCACCGCGCGGGACAACGTCGGTGAGGGGTTCGGAATCGACGTGACCCGGGACTTGGTCCGCCTATCCGGTGACGGCCCGGCCGGTGCCTTCTATGCGGAGCAGTCGGTCGAGCAGATACTGAAGACCTCCGATGACCACGCCTCGCTTCCGGTCGGCACTACCCGGGACACCCCCGCGCAGCGGACCCGAGGCCTCATGATCGACACCGCTCGCACGTACTGGTCGGTGGAGTCCATCAAGCAGACGATCCGTCAGCTGGCGTGGACGAAGTTCAACACCCTGCACTGGCACCTGACCGACTCGGAGTTCTTCCGGCTAGACCTGCCCGGCTACGAGGGGCTCGCGGCGGCACAGTCGTACACCCCCGCCGATCTCCGCGCCGTGCAGGACTACGCGGCCCGCTTTCACGTCACCGTGCTCCCGGAGTTCGACATCCCCGCGCATGCCACCGCGATGTCGAAGTACCGGCCGAGCCTGCGCTGGGACTGCGCGTCCATGAACGCGATCATCGACACCGCCCGGGTCGACCCCGGGTTCACCGTCGACATCACCAAACCGCAGAACGTGGCCTGGCTCGACGGGCTCGCCGAGAAGATCGTGGACCTCTTCGACTCACCGGTCATCCACCTCGGAGGCGACGAGACACCACGCGCCGCCACGCAGGACAAGTGCCCCGAACTCGCCGCGTACGCAAAGGCGCAGGGCTACTCCCGGACCCAGGACGTCTTCCTCGCGTACGAGAACCACCTGAACGCGCTGCTCGCCCGGCACGGCAAGAAGATGCAGATCTGGGGCTGGTGGCCGCAGGCCGGGGGAGCGGGCTCGGTCACCGTCGACAAGGACATCCGCATCCAGGCGTGGCTGGGCGACGAGCAGACGTTCATCGACCAGGGCTACGACGTCGTGGTGAGCAACGAGTTCTCGCGCCTGTACGTCGTCCCCAAGGCCATGCCGGGCACGGCCAACGGCCAGTACATCCCGGACGACGACGCGCTCTACCGCACGTACGCCGTGAGCACCTCGGACCGGGTGCAGGGCCTTGAGATGGCGCAGTGGGGCGACCGACAGTACACGGCGCCGGAGGCCTACTCGCTGACGTATCTGCGGCGTCCGCTGCAGATCCTGGCCTCCACCGCGTGGGGCAGTCCGCGCAGGGCGAGCTATCTCGACTACGAGGCGATGGCCGACACCGTCGGGACCGCTCCAGGCGTCGCCGAGCCCACGGACCCCGACGCGCGGCCGGTGAGCGCCACGGCGTACGGGCCCGAGGGAGTGGCGAACGCCGCCGACGGCGACCCGACTACCGCGTTCGCCGCGGATACCGCGGGGGCTGCCGTCGGCCTCGATCTCGGGGAACACGGCGCGGTGCGCCCGGCCGCGGTGCGGCTGCTGCCCCGCAGTACATCGACAGCCGACCTCTCCTCGCTGGTCGGAGCCAGGATCGAGGGCTGCTCCGCCGGACCGGACCGTGGGTGCACGACGCTGTCGAGCGTGGAGTGGACGCCTACCCGCGATTGGCAGACGCTGCCCGTGGACGCCGCGCACGCCTACCGGTGGGTGCGCCTCGTCGGCGCAGCGAAGGCCAAGCCGGTCGTGGCCGAACTGGAGGTTCTCGCCGCCCCTCAGGACGTGCACGTCACGGTGAGAGCACCGCGCGACCTGTCGCAGGGCCACCGCAGCGTGGTCGAGGCCGAGGTGACGAACACGACAGGCCGGGCCCTTCCCCGGGTCGAGGTGCGCCTGACCGCACAGCACACCCGCGACAACACTGCCCTGGCGCACGCGATTTCGGCGCGGCACGTCACCGTACCGCCACATCAGCGCCGCACCGTGCGGTTCATCGTCACGCCCGACGAGGCCGCGCACGCGGGCCCCTACCGTCTCGCGGCGACGGTCGACTTCGCCGCCGGCGAGGGCAGCCGAAGGGTGCGGGGCTCGGCGCTGTCAGCGCTGCCGCTGCGGGACCTGACCGAGGCCTACGACAACATCGGCATCACGCAGGACGGCAACCCGCAGCGTGGCGACATCGACGGTGCGCAGTCGAGCCTGTCCGCCGAGGGCCTCGCGGCGGCGGGCGTCGAGCGGGGCCGCACGGTCTCGGCTGACGGATTCACCTTCGTCCTGCCGTCGCCGGATGCCACCGACCGGGACAACGCCGTGGCCGACGGTCAGCGCATCCCGCTCACCGGACACGCGGCCCGTGTCGGTCTCCTGGTCACCGGAACGTACGGGACGTCCGCGGGAATCACCGGGAAGGTCACGCTCGCCTACGCCGACGGCACCACCGCCACCGGCGAGGTGACTGTGCCCGACTGGGGCGCCGCGACGGGTTCGGCCGCCGTGATCGCCGCCGACGCGGGAAGGGTCAACGGCAGCGGCCGTGCCCAGGCCACCCGCCCGGCGCAGTTGTACGCCGTCCACGTCGACGCCGACCCGGCCAAGCGCCTTGTCTCCGTCACACTGCCCACCGCGTCGGGACCTCTCGGCGCCAAGGCTCCGCTGATCCACGTGTTCGCCCTCGCCACCGACGACCGACAGGGGACCTCCTGATGCGTCACCGCCTCATGCCAAGCCTGAGACGCGCAAAGGCCGCTGTGCCCCTGGCCCTTGCCACGGTCCTCGCGGGCGTCCTGCTTCCCGCGGGCGCCGCCACGGCCGGCGAACCACCCGTCGTCGTACTGCACGCGGCCCCCGACGGTGGCGGCAACGCATGCTCGTCCAGGCATCCGTGTTCGGTGGAGGGCGCCAAGGACCGGGTGCGGCATCTGCTGCCGTCGGGGCGGGCACGCGACATCGTGGTCGAACTGGCCGACGGGACGTATCGCCTCGACAAGCCCCTGGAATTCGGGCCCGATGACTCCGGCCGCGGCGCCCACCGGGTCACATGGACGGCGGCGCACGGTGCGCATCCGGTGCTCAGCGGGGCGCTCAAGGTCACACACTGGACGCTGCGCGACAAGGACAAGAACATCTGGGAGGCTCCGCTGCCCAAGGGCCTCGACACCCGTCAGGTCTACGTCGACGGCAAGCGTGCGCCCATTTCCCAGGTGACCCCCGCCGACCTGAATCTGTCCTTCGCTGCGGCGAGCGGCGGCTACACCACCACACCCGCCACCTGGGGCCAGGACCTGCTCGAAGCCGTCGGTGCGGACGCACTGCGCAGGGTCGAGTTCGTCTACACCGGCGGCAACGGCCCCTGGACCCAGTCGCGCTGCCGCATCGAGTCGGCACAGGGCTCAACTCTCCTGATGCAGCAACCCTGTTGGGGCAACGTCACGAAGCGGCCGACGTTCACCCAGGCTTCGGGTTCACTGCCTTCGATGAAGGCGGGCACGGCGCCGACCCGCATCGAGAACGGCTATCCGTTCCTGCATCCCGGGCAGTGGTACGTCGACCAGGAGCGCGGCGTCCTCGACTACATCCCCGCCGCCGGTACCGACATCCACTCCCTCGACGTCGAAGTGCCCCGTCTCAGCACCCTGGTGAAGGGCGCCGGCACGCTCGACGCACCGGTGCGCAACCTCACCCTCTCCGGCCTCGACTTCGCGTACGCCACCTGGCTGGACCCGAGCAGCCCCGCCGGATTCGCCGACGTACAGGACAACTTGCGGCTCACCGGGGACGACCCCGCACGGCCGCAGGGCACCTGCACCTTCGGCACGCCGCCGGGCACGTGCCCGTTCGGCGCGCTCACCCGGCAACCCGGCAACGTGCAGTTCACCGCCGCCCACAACATCATCCTGCGCGGCAACACCTTCACCCACCTCGGCGCGGCCGGACTCGTCCTGGAACACGGCAGCCGCGACAACACCGTCGAAGGCAACACCTTCGCCGACATCTCGGGGAACGGCATCATCCTCGGCAACACCACCGACCCCCACCCCTCCGACGCCGGCGCCGACGACCGTGAGATCAACTCGGGCAACACCCTGGCGAACAACCTCATCCACCACGCCGGAGCCGACTACCCGAGCGCGGCCGGCATCACCCTCTTCTTCACCCGGCACACCCTGGTCACCCACAACGAACTGCGTGACCTGCCCTACACCGGCATCTCCGCAGGAGTCATCCAGGGCCACGTCGACAACGCCGCACACCCCGAGAACACCACCAACATCAACAGCGACAACACCATCAGCCACAACCTGATCCACCGTTACATGCAGGTCCTCAAGGACGGCGGTGCGGTGTACGTCGAGGGGCATCAGGGCCAGACCATCAAGGCCGCCGACGGTTCGGTGGACCGGGCCGCGAGCATCGCGCACGGCCTGACCGTGGCGGGCAATGTCGCCTACGACCAGGGCAACGTCAACTTCACCTGGTACGACGACGCCGGGGCGCAGTGGCTGAACTGGACCGGAAACCTGGAGTGGGGCGCCAAACAGGCGCAGGGCGGCTGCCAGACCACCGGCCATCTCGACTACGTCGGCAACGTCCAGTCAGGCCTGACCGGCGAGTTTCACTGCTCACCACCCGTACCGGTGGACACCCGTATCGAAGGCAATCGGGCCATCCCCAGCACGCCGGACGCCGCCGACCTGCCCGCCGACACCCTCGCGCAGGCCGGGCTGACCGGCCGCTGGCAGCGCCTGACGACATCGACACCGCCCGGCGTCGGCTACGCCCACAGGGCGACGGACGGAGGTGATGTCCTGGTGGCAGGCCATGGCTTCGGCCCCGGCACCCGGGTCGACTTCGACGGCGTACCCGCTGCCCGGATCACCGTCCTGTCCAACGGCGTGCTCCAGGCGGAACCACCGTCAGCCACCGACCCGGTGCGGGTGACGGTGACCACCCACGCCGGCAGTGCCACGGCCGTGCTGTCGTGACAGCCACCCTGAACGTGCCCTGAAAGGGACACCGGCCGATCCACTGATTCACGGGGCGAGGGCCGCCGGACCCCCGCCCGCGCCTCGCGGGGCTCCAGAGCCGAAACCCAGGAGGACAGCATGCAGGACAACGGGATGTCACGCCGCCGCCTCATCCGTACCGTGGGCGCGGCCGGGGCCGTCGCCGCACTACCGGGAACCCTTGCCTACGCCGCCGAACCTGCCGTCGCAAGCACCCGCCCGGCACTCGTCGACCCGGCGACCCCGCTCGACGCGCAACCACATGTCGGGCCCTTGGCAACACGGGCCGCGTCCACGCTCGTCTTCAGCGACGAGTTCACCGGCACCAGCGTGGACACCAACAAGTGGAACATCCTCGACGTCGACCGCGGCGACTACTGGTACAAGGCATCCAACGTCCGGGTGACGAACAGTGCGCTCGCCATCGACATCAGCAACGTCGGCGACGGTACCTACGGCGGCGGCCGCATCGACAGCCAGGGCCAGTTCGACTTCACGTTCGGCACCATCGAGTACAGCATCCACATCCCCCCGACTCAGGGGCACTTGGCTGCCGCGTGGCTGCAGGCCAGCAATGGGGTGACCCCCGGCGGCGCGGTGGACGGCACAGCGCGGGACGGCGCCGAGATCGACATCATGGAGACCTTCAGCACCGCCAACCAGTACGGCGTCACCATCCACTGGGACGGATACGGCGCCGACCACCAGCAGTCCAGCACCAACGTCAGCGCCCCCGGCCTGCACGACACCACCTGGTACCACACCGTCACCCTGGACTGGACATCCACTCGGATGACGTTCAGCTACGAAGGCACCGTGGTCCGCACCATCACCGACCCCAACCTGATCAGCCAGGTCCGAGAGTTCCCCATCGCGTCCCACGAGGTCATCCCCTACGCCCAGGGCAACATCGCGGACGCCCCCCTGGACTACACCTCCACCATGTATGTGGACTACATCCGTGTCTGGCAGTAGTCGGTGCTTTGTGAGTCGAGTTGGGCCCAGACGGTTGTGCCGTCCTCGCGGTAGCGAACTCCCCAGCGCTTTGGCGAGTGTCGCCCAGACGCCAAGGCGCCACTCCGGAAGGCGTGAGTGTGTCTGCTCCCGGGCCGGTCCGGCCGACTGGAGTTCGGGCGGCACATCCCACCGGGCAACCCTCGTCCGGAGACAGGTGCCGGGTGCGTACGACGAGCAGGACACGGTCTGGGGCCAGGCTGCGGCGCGTGGGGCCTTGCTCGCACCTGGCCGCGGGGGAGGCGAGGCAGACCGTGCTTCCCGGTCATGACGATGTGCTCGCGGGTGAAGCGCAGCGCGTTCTCCAGACTGCCCGCGGTGCGCGTGGTGATGCCCTTCGCCAGGTCCACGTCCCCAGGAGTGAACGGCTCGCCGCCGAGCCGGCACTCGAAGGCGACCGCTCCGAAGATCGGACCCCGTGCCGACAGCGGCGCCACAAGCCGGGGCCCGTAGGGGGTGCTGTCCGAGTGGGCGCCCTCCGAATCCCGCACCGGCAGGATGACGCGACGGCAGCTGCGGGCCGAACAGCGCGGGCAGCAGAGCCGAACACGTCGGTGGTGGCGCGTAGTCGGGCCGGGTACTGCCCGCCGCAGCACAGTGCAGCACCCTGTCACTACTCTGTGCGGAGGCCCCCGGTAGTCCCACCGTGTCGAAGCGCTTCGACAGACTTATGGACAGGCGTCCGTCGATCCCCATAGGGTCGACAGGTCGAACGGTCACGGGCAACCCGCGCCCGTCGAAGCGCTTCGCGTCGGCGTCCCCTCGTCACAGCTCAGGAGAACGACATGGTCACGCTCGCAGAGGTCGCCCGGCACGCCGGAGTCTCCGCCAGCACCGTGAGCTACGCCCTCAGCGGCAAGCGGTCCATCTCCGCGGCCACCCGCGAGCGCGTCGAGAGCAGCGTCCGCAAGCTGGGCTACCACCCGAACGCGGGAGCCCGGGCGCTGGCCAGCAGCAAGTCGAACATCATCGCCCTGATGGTGCCGCTGCGCACCGACATGTACGTGCCGGTGATGATGGAGATCGCGATGGCCGTCGCCACCGCCGCCCGCACCCACGGCTACGACATCCTGTTGCTCACCGGCGAGGAGGGCGCCGAGGCGGTGCGCCGCATAGAAGGCAGCGCGCTCGCCGACGCCATGATCGTGATGGACGTCGAACTGGACGACGAGCGGCTGCCGCTGCTGCGTGCCGCGAACCGGCCCGCCGTCCTCATCGGCCTGCCGTCCGACACCACCGGACTCAATTGTGTGGACCTCGACTTCGCCGCCGCCGGAGCAGTGTGCGCCGAGCACCTCGCCGACCTCGGGCACCGTGAGATCGCCGTCATCGGCGAGGCCGCCGCCGTGTACGAGCGGCACACCGGATTCGCCGAGCGGACCCTGACGGGCCTGCGGGAGCGCAGCGCCGAGCTGGGCCTGCGACTGCTCCACCGCCCCTGCGAGGGCAGCTATGCCTCGGTCTCGGCAACATTGTCGCGGGTCTTCGACGAGCGCCCCGGCACGACCGCGTTCGTCGTGCAGAACGAGGCGGCCACCGACCCGCTGCTCGCCCTGCTTCGCCAGTCGGGCCGCGCCGTCCCCGAGGACGTCTCCGTCGTCGCTGTCTGCCCCGAGCAGGTCGCCGCGCACGCGTCGGTGCCGCTCACCTCGGTCGCGGTGCCCGCGCAGGAGATGGGGCGGCGCGCCGTGGAGCAGGTCATCGCCAAGATCGAGGGGCGCGGCTCGGACGAGGAAGTCGTGCTGCTGGCACCGGAGTTGACGGTGCGCGAGAGCGCGGCCCAGGCGCCCGCCGGAGCCTGAGCCGCGCGTCCCTCTGTGTGGGGGATCAGCTGCTGGAGACGTTGAAGCTGTTGGTGGTGAAGTCCAGACCGCCGGACGAGGACGTGATTTCGTAGCCGAACTGCATGTCACCGATGGTCTCGTCGCCCCACCAGCCCTTGGTGTCCTTGATCCACTTGAGGATCGGCAGGACGTTGACCGTGCCGGACGTCGAGTCCGAGGTGCGAAGGAACGAGTAGACCTCGTTGGCCCCGTTATTCCCCTTGTAGACGGTCCAGGTGTGCCCACCCAGAGTGACGTTGCCCTGGGAGGTGCCTAGCGGGCCGACGGCTCCGTTGTAGTTGACCCAGAGCATGACCTCGTAGTCGTAGTCGCTGTCCCAGATGTCGTACGACGTGTTGTACGCGCCGGACGACGGCACCGTCACGTTGTAGCTGCTGGTGAGGGAGGACAGCGAACTGATCGACTTGTTCACGACCTTCTTCGCGTTCGGGTAGGACTTGATGCCGCCCGTGTTCGGGTGGTCGGCCCAAACACCCCAGTTCGACGAAGAGTTGGCCCAGATCGTCTGCGCACCCGCGCCCGAACCCCAGATGTTGTTGTAGAGGGTGTAGCCGTCCGAGGTGGTGTAGTTGCCCCACTGGTCGGAGGAGGACCAGATCGCCGCCTGTGCGGGGGAGGTGGCGAGGGCGAGCAGTGCGCCGCCCGCGAGGACGGAGCCGAGGAGCGTGCGGCGGCGCAGGGAGTGTCTTACGGTGGGTGCCATGGTGTCCTTCCATGGTGGGAGGAGCCCGTGGGCTCCGGTGGGGGGAACTAGCGCGTCCTCATGGTGAGTTCGCGGTCCTCGCCGGCGGTCAGGCGCAGCAGCCCGTCACCGCCGGCCGGGGTTCTGAGGTCGATGTGCGCGTCGCGCTCCGGGCGTACGACGGCTGTGCAGCTGCCGCCCGCCCACGTCAGGTCGACGCGGGCGCCGAACCGGGTGCGCAGGCCGCGCACGGCGCCGCGCTGCCAGGCCGGCGGCAGCGCGGGCAGCAGCACAAGGCGGTCGGGCGTGGACTGCACGAGCGCCTCGGTGAGCAGGGCCGGCAGGGTGTGCGCGGCGTCGGCGTTGTAGACGTCGCGGTCCGGGTAGTGCGAGGTCATCAGGGAGTGGTGGAAGTAGTCGCCGGTCAGGACCTGGCGCAGCGCCGCGGCCACCCGTTGCGGGTCGCGCAGTCGGGCCGCGATCAGGGCGTGGTGCAGGTGGCCGTGTGCCGAGTGGTTCTCGGCGCCGCGCAGTTCGAGCGCGCGGTGTGCCGCCTTCGCCAGCTCCGGGGTGTCGTAGGGGGTGATGTCGTGGTGCGGCCACACCGGGTAGAGGTGGCTGAGGTGCCGGTGGTCGTAGGCGTCGTCCAGGCCGGGCCAGGCCCATTCGGCAAGCGCGCCGTCGGAGTTGACCCGGTAGTCGGGCAGCCGGTCCGCGAGCGCGTTCCAGCGGTCGCTGTCCGGTCCCGGGTGCCAGGCGGCGGCGGTGCGCAGGGCGTGCCGGGCCGCCGCAATGTCCATCGTGGCGTTGAGCGTGCCCCAGCTCGCGTTCGCGGGCCGGTTCTCCGGCGAGTACGACGGCACGACCACGAGGCGGCCGTCGGGTCCTGTGCGGGTGAGGAAGTCCTCGTAGAACAGGGCGAGCTCGGTAAGGGCGGCGGCCAGCCACGCGGGCCGCTCCCCAGTCGTCTCGGCCTGCTCGACGAGCGGGGTGAGCAGCCAGTCGGCGCCTGCCGTCCACAGGTGCATCGGCCACTCCCGCTGGAAGTGGTATGTGTGTCCCGACTCGCCGTCGGTGTGTGCGGGCGCGACGATGCCCCGCGCCCCGAAGATCTCCCGCGCGTTGTCCCGCCAGTCGGCCAACTGTTTTTGAATCAGGGCGCCTTGCGCCTGAGTCACCTCGGGCAGGTCGCAGGCCGCCGCGGACGCCGTCTGGAGATTGAGGTTGGCGTCCGTGGTGAATGCCCCCGACCAGGCCGTGCCCCACTCGCCGGTCCACAGTCCGGTGAGCCGGGGCGGCAGCGCGCCGGATGCGCTCAGCAGGTGGTAGCGGCCCGCTGCGAACAGCCGCTCCAGCAGGGCCGGGCTGTCGATCCGTTCGAGCAACTCCGTGCCGGGCAGGCTGCGTTCGGAGCGTGGCGCGTCGAGGGTGAACGTGACCCGTTCATAAGCGGCGCGGTGCGGGGCCTCGTGCCGGGCGAGCAGGGTCTCGTAGGTCTCCTCCAGGTCCGGGCCCGCCAGTGAGGCGAGCGCCGCTGCCTCGGCGCCCGCGTCCAGTTCCCCGAGATGCCGCCGCACCCGTGTGAGCAGCAGTAGCCCGTCCGCGCCCTCGATTCGTAGCCCCGTGGTGCCCACCGAGCGCCGCCCGCCGTGTATCAGCGCGACCGTCACCCCGGTGTACGCCAGATCGCTGTCCGGGTAGCGGCAGCGCAGTGTCAACTGGGCGCCCTGGGGGGTCAGGACGACGCTGCGGCCGACCCCGAGCCCGCCCGGCACACCGGCGAGGCGGGGGTCCAGGGACACATCGCCGTCGAGCCCGGGCCCGGTGATGTACTGCACGACGACATCGTCGGCCCGCGACACGAACACCCGCCCGCGCCACCCGCTGCACTGCGCCTCGGCCACCCCCGTCGCGAAGGCGACCGCGCGCCGGTAACCGCGCCACACCACGCTGTCCCGCACGAACCGCACCTGGAACGCCGGATGGAACGCCTGAACCCAGCGCAGCGCCCGGCCGTCCGTGAACTGCTCGGCCGCCGTGACGTCGCCGGCCAGCAACTGGTCCTGGATATGCGGGAGGTGGGCGGCGAGCGCGGGCGGCCGTGGGCGAGGTTGGCTGTCCGGGCGGACCAGCGTGTGATGGGTGATGATCACGCGGTCATCGTGCGGGTCACCGAACACAAGGGCGCCGTGGGTGCCGTTGCCGCTGAGGAATGCGTCCTCCCAGCGTGTGGCCGGCGCCGGTTCCCAGGTGCCGTGCGGATGGTCAGCCGGCACTGTGCCCCCGCGTCGTCCCGGGAGCGAGCACTGCGACACCGAACCGCCCGAGAGTCACCGAACCGCAGTGCCCGGCCCCCGTCAGCACATCCCGGTACGTCGTGTCGTCCGGCAATGTGACGGTCACCTCGTCCCGTCCATGGTGCAGCAAGAACAGCAGCTGGCCGCGGCGTACGGCCTCCACACCTGCGGGGAGGCCGGGCAGCGGAGGCCGTACGCCTGCCTCGGCCGCCACGTCCTCGAGCAGTGAGCGCAATGCCGGGGGTTCGGGAAGCGTCGACAGGTACCGGGCCCGGTCGCGCCGCAGCACGGCCGGCAGTCCGTCGAGCTCGCCACCGCGGTACACGGCACTGACCTCGGTGCCGGGTTCGGCCGTCAGCTCCTCCGACCACAGGGTGCCGGTGAACTCGCCGCAGTCCACGGTCTCGTCGGGATCCAGCGGCCACCACTCGTGCACCGTACGGATCCCGAACAGCGCGCGCAGCCGCGCGTCCATGCCGCCGGGCCGCACCCGGTCGTCCGCGTCGGCGACCCCGGTGAAGAATCCGGACACGAGAGTGCCACCGCCGCGCGCGTACGCCAGGAGATTCTCGATCGCCGCGTCCGTGAGCAGATACAGGTGCGGCACGACCACCAACTTGTAGGCCGACAAGTCGTGTTCGGGGTGCGCGAAGTCAGTGGTGAGGTGGGCCTCCCACAGGGCCCGGTGCCAGGTCCGCACCACGTCCTCGTACGCGACGTTCGCCGACGGCCTGCCGTCCTGGCAGCCGGCCCACCAGGAGTGCCAGTCGTGCAGCACGGCGACGTCGGCGGCAATTCGTGTGCCCGGCACTTGCAATCCGAGCTCCGCCAGTTCCGCACCGATCTGCTTCACCTCGGCGAACGTACGGCCCTCCTCGCCGGCGTGGCCGACCATCCCCGAGTGGAACTTCTCGGCGCCTTGCCGGGACTGCCGCCACTGGAAGTAACAGACGGCGTCGGCGCCGCGCGCCACCGCCTGCAGCGACCAGAGCCGGTTGAGGCCGCGCGGCTTGGGGTGGTTCACGCCGCGCCAGTTGACCGGCCCCGCCGCCTGCTCCATCACCATCCAGGGCCCGCGCGCCTGGCTGCGCGTCATATCGGCGATCATCGCGTTGTACTGACCGCCCAGCGGGTCCCGCGGATCCGGGTACACGTCGACCGACACCACGTCCTCCCGCTCCGCCCACGCCCACGCGTCCTGGCCGATCCAGAACGGCATGAAGTTGGTGGTGACCGGGACTCGGGCGGGGGAGTGCCGTCGGACGATGTCGCGCTCGGCCGTGTAGCACTCCAGCAGCGCGTCCGAGGTGAAGCGGCGGAAGTCGAGGACCTGCGCCGGATTGTGCAGGTACTGGGCGCGGCGCGGCGGGATCACATCAGCCCACGTCTCCACGTGCTGGCTCCAAAAAGCGGTGCCCCAGGCCTCGTTGAGCGCATCCAGTGTGCCGTACTTCGTGCGCAGCCAGTCGCGGAAGGCGCGCGCCGCCTCGTCGCCGTAGTCGAAGGTGCAGTACTCGTTGTTGATGTGCCACATCCGCAGGGCGGGGTGGTGGCCGTAGCGGATCGCGAGGTCCTCGGTGATCGCGGCGGCATGGCGGCGGTACGCGCTGGAGGAGTGCGCGAACTGCTGGCGTGAGCCCCACCACACGGTCTGCCCGTTCTCGTCGCGCGGCAGCGTCTCCGGGTGCAGGCGGCCCAGCCATGGCGGCGGTGACGCGGTCGGCGTCGCGAGGACGACGCCGATGCCGTGGGTGTGCATCAGATCCATCAGCCGGTCCAGCCAGCCGAACTCCCGGGCCCCCGGACTCGGTTCGAGCTTCGCCCAGGAGAAGACGCCGAGCGTGACCGAGGTGACACCGGCCTCCTTCATCAGCCGGACGTCGTCGGCCCACACCTCCTCGGGCCACTGTTCGGGGTTGTAGTCGCCGCCGTACAGCAGGCGGCCGTCGTGTGCGATGGTCACCCCTTCACCGCCCCTGTGAGCATGCCCTTCTTGAAGTGGCGCTGGACGAACGGCGAGGCGATGGCGACCGGGACGAGGGCGAGCACCATGACGGCCATCTGCAGCCCGAGCGCTGAGAGTTCACCCGTGCGGACCGCTTGCTGCAGGCCGGTCGGTGCCTCGGTGTGTTTCTGGACCAGCTGGATGAGGACGTTCTGCAGCGGCATCATCTGCTGGTCGGTGAGGTAGATGGAGGCGTTGAACCAGGCGCTCCAGTACCCCACCGCGTAGAACAGGGAGATCACGGCGAGCACGGCCCGCGACAGCGGCATGATGATGGTGAGCAGGATGCGCAGGTCGCTCGCTCCGTCGATGCGGGCGGACTCGGTGAGTTCGGGGGAGATCCCCATGAAGAACCCGCGCAGCACCAGGATGTTGAAGACGCTGACGGCACTCGGCAGGATCAGCGACAGATAGGTGTCCGTCAGGCCGAGCGACTGCACCAGCAGATACGTCGGGATGAGTCCCGCTCCGAAGAACATGGTCGCCATCAGGATCATCAGGATGACCCGCTGCCCGAGACTCCCCGGCCGCGACAGACCGTAGGCCGCGAGGACCGAGACCGTCATCGAGAACAGGGTGCCGACGAGGGTGACGCCGAACGACACCATGAGGGCCCGGCTCACCTGCCCGCCACCGAGCAGCTCCGTGTAGTTGACGAAGGTGATGCCCTCGGGGACGACGACGAGGCCGCCGGCGCGGTCGATCACGGGCTTCGGGGAGAGGCTGGTGACGATCACGATCCACAGAGGGGCGAGCACCCCGAGGCAGCACAGGGCGAGGAAGCCGCCCTTCATGGTGAGCCCGGTCCTGCTCGGCGCCTCTTCCCACGCGGGACGAGGCGGCGCCTGCAAGCTGCGGATCAGCTGCGTGTTGAGGCTCATTTCTGGTACACCCCCTGCTCACCGAGCAGATGAGCGAACTTGTTCGCACCGAGTACCAGACAGATGCCGATGACACCCTTGATCAGCCCGACCGCGGCCGCGTAACTGAAGTCGCCGAACTGGATGCCGACGTTCCACACGTAGGTGTCGAGGACCTCGCTGGCCCCGCGGCCGACGGCGTCGCGCTGGAGCAGGAACTGCTCGAAGCCGACGGAGAGCGCGTCGCCCACCCGCAGGACCAGGAGAAGCGCGATCACCGGGCGCAGCGCGGGCAGCGTCACGTGCCATGTGCGGCGCCAGCGTCCCGCGCCGTCCATGGCGGCGGCCTCGTACAGGTCGGTGGAGACGGCGGCGAGCGCGGCGAGGAAGACGATGATCCCCCAGCCCGCGTCCTTCCACACGGATTGCGCGGTCACCAGGAACTTGAACAGGGACGCGTTCGTCATCAGGTCGAAGCCGCCCCAGCCGTGCTGCTCCATGGTCTGCGCGATGATGCCCGCGCCACCGAAGATCTGCTGGAAGACGGTGACGACGAGGACCCACGAGAAGAAGTGCGGAAGGTACATGATCGCCTGCGCCACGGCCCGCACCCGGGGCCGGATCACGCTGTTGATGAGCAGCGCGAGGGCGATGGGGATCGGGAAGAACAGCACCAGTTGGAGCAGGAACAGCACGATGGTGTTCTTCACCGCGGTCCAGAACTCCGGGTCGTCGAGCATGCGGGAGAACTGCTCTATGCCGACCCAGGGGCTGTGGAAGATCGCGGTGATGCCGTTGCTGGAGGAGTACGGGTCGTAGTCCTGGAAGGCGACCACGTTGCCGAGCAGCGGTACGTAGTTGAAGAGCAGGAGCAGTCCGATGGCGGGCAGCGTCATCAGGATGAGCGCGCGGTCGCGGCGCAGCCGGACCCGCCAGGGGACCTTGCCGGCCGCGCGCTTGTCGGGAACCGCCTTCGGGGCGAGGGCGGCCGCCGGTTCCTCGACGGCCGCCGCGGGACGTGTCCCGTCGGGCCTGCTCCCGGCCGTGAGAGACATCAGTTGCCGCTGCCGTTCTTTTCGATGAGCTTCTTGTACCAGTCGCGCAGCTTCTCGCCGCCGCCGGACTTCCAGGTGGAGATGGCCTGCTGCAGGTCGGACAGCTTCTTGTTGCCGCGTACGTAGTCGATCTCCAGCTGCTCGAACGGCGAGGCCAGGTTCGCGTAGCGGGACGGTTCGACGATGTTCATGCCGTAGGTGGAGGTCTTCTTCGTGAACGCGCCCATCCGCTGCTCCCACTCCACCTGCTTGCGGGTGATGTCGGGGAGGTCGGGGTGGGCCAGGTAGGGGGCGGGGGCGGCGAGCATCACCCAGGCGTTGATGGCCTCCTGGTTGCCCTGGTCCGTCTTGACGGGCAGGCCGTCCTTGACCGTGTAGTGGGTGCCCTCGACGCCGTAGTCGACGAGCATCCGCTCCTTCGTGCCGTAGGGCGCCGCCGCGAAGTTGGCGGCGGCCAGCGCGTTCTCGACCGTGGTCTTGGAGGCGCCCTTGCGGATGAACGACCAGATGGTGGCGGGCTGGCTCGCGTACAGCGTCGGGTCGCCGCCGTCGGGACCGAAGATGTCGATGGCCCCGCAGACGAAGTCCGGGTTGGCCTTGGCCTGTTCGGCGCTCTTCACGTACCAGTTGGAGATGTCGTTGTTGTAGACGAGGATCTGGCCTGCGGTGAAGCGCTGGCCGGCGTCGCCCGTGCGGGCCTTGTCGTCGGGGTGTACGACGCCCGCGTCGAACAGCTTGCGGGTCCACTCCAGCGCTTCCAGGTATTCGGGCTGCTCGATGCGGTACGTCAGCTTGCCGTCGTCCCCGATGTTCCAGCCGAGCGTACCCGAGGCGCGGACGCCGAAGATGTTGAAGGCGGTCCAGGACATGTCGCCGCAGGCGTACACCTTGGCCTTGGCGCTCGTGGCGTCCTTGGCCCAACTGGTGAACTCATCAGGCGACTTGGGGACGTCGTAGCCCTTCTTGTCGAAGATGTCCTTGCGGTAGTAGGGCACGATGAAGGTCGCCCTGGCGCTCGGCATCGGGATGGCCCGCAGGTCACCGCCGAAGATGCTCATGCGCCAGGAGTCCGACGGGATCGCGGCGAGGTTCGGGTACTTCTTGACCTTGTCGCCCGCCAGGTAGGGGCCGAGGTCCATGAACTTCGCCGCGACCGCGTTCGGGATCTTGCCGGTCAGCTCCCAGCTCGGCACCACCACCATGTCGGGTATGGAGCTGCTCGCGAGGACAGCACCGAGCTTCTCGCCGTAGGTGTTGCCGTCCTGGTTCTGCCAGGTGACCTTCGTGCCCGCCGCTTTGTCGACCGCCTTGTAGTAGGCGCAGTCGCCCTTGGGAGCCGTGCCCCAGAGCGGAGACATGATCTTGATGGGCGCGCCGGTGCCGAGCTTGTTCGGCGCCGAGGTGACCAGCGCCGACAGGGCCACCTTCCCGGTGTAACCGGATGCCGAGCCGTTCTTCGACGGCACGTCGGGCTTGGCGAACTTGCTGGCGACAAAGGTCGGCAGCAACTTGTCGGCGGCCTTCCCGGAGGTCGTGCCTTCCCGGTCCTTGTTCTCCGACCCGCCGCATGCGGCGAGCAGCGGCATCCCGCCGGCCACCGCTGCGGCGGCCACGGCGGTGGAGGCGAGGAAACTTCTCCGGCTGGGAGCGGAGGCGGAGGGCGAGTTCGGCGTCATTGCGGTAACCCTTCGGGGAACGCGTCGCGCATTTGTCGAAGCGCTTCGATGTTGCAGCGAGGCTAAGGGAGCGCTTCCACGGTCACAAGAGCGGTGCACAGAATTCCTGAACGTGCTTTCCCGGTCGGCCACTTGACACCTGCCAGCCAGACTGCGGAGCATCGAAGCGCTTCGAAGATTCACTGACCTCTTTCGCCAAGGGACCCGCACGTGACCGAAAGACTCCCGCTCCACCCGGACGCGGCACCGCCCACGGACAAGCGCGTCGACGACCTGCTGTCCCGGCTCACGCTCGACGAACGCATCGCGCTGCTGCACCAGTTCACGCCGGGTGTGGAGCGGGTCGGCCTCGCCGCGTTCCGCACCGGGCAGGAGGCCCTGCACGGCGTTGCGTGGATGGGCCCGGCCACCGTGTTCCCGCAGTCCGTCGGGCTCGGCGCGACCTGGAACGACGACCTGGTGCGGCGGATCGGCGACGCCGTCTCCGCCGAGGTGCGCGCGATGCGCGAGCGCGACGACCGGATCGGCCTCAATGTCTGGGCGCCCACGGTCAATCTGCTCCGCCACCCGCTGTGGGGCCGGAACGAGGAGGGCTACTCCGAGGACCCGCACCTCACCGCAGCCATCGCCACCGCCTACACGCGCGGCCTGCGCGGCACCCACCCCACGTACTGGCGCACCGCCCCCGTCCTCAAGCACTGGCTCGCCCACAACAACGAGACGCTCAGGGACACGTCGAACTCCTCCGTCTGCCCTCGCGTGCTGCACGAGTACGACCTCAAGGCCTTCCGCGCCCCCGTCGAGGCGGGCGCCGTCGCCGGCGTCATGCCCGCCTACAACCTGGTCAACGGCCGGCCCAACCACGTATCGCCCCATCTGCGCGAGCAGTTGCGGACCTGGACCGGCCAGGAACTCCTCGTGTGCTCGGACGCGGGCGCGCCCAGCAACCTCGTCGACTCCGAGCACTACTTCGACACCCACGAGGAAGCCACCGCCGCCGCCCTCGTCGCCGGCGTCGACAGCTTCACCGACCACGGCACGGACTCCTCGACGATCACCGGGCGGATACGCCGCGCCCTCGACCAGGGCCTGATCTCCGAGTCGGACATCGACACCGCCGTGCGCCGGCAGCTCGATGTGCGGATGCGCCTGGGCGAGTTCGAGGACCGCGACCCCTTCGAAGGCGCCGGGGCCTTCGACACGGAGGAACACCGCGCCCTCGCGCAAGAGGCCGCCGAGCAGGCGGTCGTGCTGCTCAAGAACGACGGCCTGCTGCCGCTGCCCGACACCGCCCGCATCGCCCTGGTCGGCCTGCTCGCCGACGAGTGCAAGGCGGACTGGTACAGCGGCACCCTCATCCACCGCTCCACCCCGCTCGACGGCCTCTGCGAGCGGTTCGGCACCGAGCACGTCACCTTCGCGGAGGGCGTGGACCGGGTGCGGCTGCGGTGCGACGCCGGATGGCTGTACGTGCCCGAGAGCGACGCCGACGCGAGCGTGCGCGGTGCCGAGGGCGCCCTCGACCCCGCCCTCCTCGCCGGCCGCACCGACCTTCCGCCGCTCACCACCGCCACCGAATCGGGCACCGAACTCGCCCTCGCCGACTGGGGGAACGACGTCCTCACCCTGCGCGCACCCGACGGCCGCTACCTGTCCGTCGCCGAGGACGGCTTCGTGCGGGCGTCCGCCGAGCAGCCCGGCGGCTGGGTCGTCCAGGAGACGTACACCCTGGAACGGCACGGAAACGCTCACCTCCTGAGGCACACGGGCACGGGCCGGTACGTCGCTGTCGCCGCCGACGGCGTGAAGGTTGCCGAGCAGGGCACGGTTTTTGAGGTGGAGTACGTGGAGCGCGGCACGGACGCCGTGGCACGGGCAGCCGCCGACGCCGACGTGGTGATCGTCGTCGCGGGCAACGACCCGCACATCAACGGCCGCGAGACCGAGGACCGCACGACGCTCGCCCTACCCGACCACCAGGACCGGCTGTGGCGAGCGGCCCGCGCCGCCAACCCGAACACCGCTCTGGCCCTGATCAGCGCCTACCCCTACGCCGTGCCCGACGCGGACACCGAACTCCCCGCCCTGCTGTGGACCGCCCATGGCGGACAGGCCGCGGGCCGTGCCCTCGCCCGCATCCTCGCGGGCGACGTCAGCCCCGCCGGACGCCTCCCGCAGACCTGGTACGCCGTCGACAGCGACCTGCCGGACCTGCTCGACTACGACGTCATCGGCTCCCGCCAGACCTACCTCTACTTCGAGGGCACACCGCTGTACCCCTTCGGACACGGCCTGTCCTACGCCTCGTTCGACTACGACGGACTCTTCGTGCAGCGCGAAGCCGACACACTTGAGTGCACCTTCACCATCACCAACACCGGCACCACCCCGGCCGACGAGGTCCCGCAGCTGTACGTCCGCCCGCTCGGCATGCCCGTGCCGCGCCCGCGCCGCCAGCTCCTCGCGCACCGCCGCATCGCCCTCGCGCCGGGGGCGTCGGAGCGCGTCACCTTCTCCGTGCCCGTCGCCGACCTCGGCCACTGGGACGTCGCCCGCGGCCGCTGGAGCGTCACCTCGGGCACGTTCGAACTCCTCGTCGGCGCCTCCAGCCAGGACATCCGCCTCACCACGCGCCTGCCCCTCGACGGCGACGAGCCCGCGCCCCGGCCTGTGCTCGTCGACGGCCTGGACGCGGCGGCGTACGACGAACAGCGCGGCACGGCGATCGTCGACCGCACGAAGACGTCCGGCGACGCCGTCACCGCGACCGGGCCCGACGCCGAACTCCTCTACAGCGCCTGCGACCTGGGCACCGACGGAGTCAACGCAGTGCGCCTGACGGTCGCAGGCGCGGGCACCGTCGCGATCGGGGACGGCGGAACGGTCACCGTCCCGGCAACCGGTGGCCCGTACAACTACGTCACACTGGACGCCGATTTCACCGCTCAAGGAGTACGTGACCTGCGCGTGCGGCTCGGCGGCGAAGTCCGTCTGGCCCGGCTCACCTTCATCCCACGGGGGACCACCGTATGAAGTTCACCGACGGTTTCTGGCTGATGCGCGACGGGGTCCACGCCGCGTACGCCACCGAGGTCCGCCAGATCCTGGCCGCCGACGACCGGTTCACCGCGTACGCCGCCGTCCGGCACGTCCGCGACCGCGGCGACACCCTCAACCAGCCTCTGATCACCATCGACTGCTTCGCCCCCGCCGAGGGCGTCATCGGCGTCCGCTTCACCCACCACGCGGGCAAGCGGCACCGGGGCCCCGACTTCGAGCTGCTGCCCTCCCAAAGCGGCGCCGGCGCACAGGTCACCCGCGAGGGCACGGTCACCGAGCTGAAGACGGGCCCGCTCACCGTCCGCCTGGACACGGCAGGGGAGTGGGGCCTGGAATTCCTCGACTCCTCAACAGGACGCCAACTGACGGCTGTCGAACACAAGGGCACCGCCTTCGCCACCACCCCCGACGGCGCCCACCACATGGTCGCCCAGCTCGCGCTCGGCGTCGGAGAGCACATCTACGGCCTCGGCGAACGCTTCACCCCGTTCGTCAAAAACGGCCAGACGGTGGACATCTGGCAGGCCGACGGCGGCACCAGCAGCGAACAGGCCTACAAGAACGTCCCGTTCCACCTCTCCTCCCGCGGCTACGGCGTCCTCGTCAACCACCCCGGGAAGGTCGGCTACGAGATCGGCACGGAGTCCGTCGGCCAGCTCCAGTTCAGCGTCGAGGACCAATCGATCGAGTTCTACGTCGTCGCGGGCCCGACCCCGAAAGACGTGCTGCGCCGCTACACCGCGCTCACCGGCCGCCCCGCCCTCCCGCCGGCCTGGTCGTTCGGACTGTGGCTCACCACCTCCTTCTGCACCGAGTACGACGAGGAGACGGTCACGTCATTCGTCGACGGCATGGCCGAGCGCGACATCCCCCTCACCGTCTTCCACTTCGACTGCTTCTGGATGCGCGAGTACCAGTGGTCCGACTTCACCTGGGACCCGGACGTCTTCCCCGACCCGGTCGGCATGCTGCGCCGCCTCAAGGCGCGCGGCCTGCGCATCAGCATGTGGATCAACCCGTACATCGCCCAGAAGTCCCCACTGTTCGACGAGGGACTGGCGTTGGGCCATCTGGTCCGCAAGCCGAACGGCGACGTCTGGCAATGGGACCTGTGGCAGCCCGGCATGGCGCTCGTCGACTTCACCAACCCGGGCGCGCGCGACTGGTACGCGGGCAAGCTGCGCGGCCTGCTCGACATGGGCGTCGACAGCTTCAAGACGGACTTCGGCGAGCGCGTTCCGACCGACGTCGTCTGGCACGACGGCTCCGACCCCGAGCGCATGCACAACTACTACGCGCACCTCTACAACCGCACCGTCTTCGAGCTGTTGGAGAAGGAGCGCGGCAGCGGAGAGGCGGTCGTCTTCGCCCGCTCGGCGACGGCCGGCGGCCAGCAGTTCCCGGTGCACTGGGGCGGTGACTGCTTCGCGTCGTTCACGGCGATGGCGGAGTCGCTGCGCGGCGGCCTCTCCCTGTCCCTGTCGGGCTTCGGCTTCTGGTCGCACGACATCGGCGGCTTCGAGGGCACCCCCGACCCTGCCGTCTTCAAGCGCTGGCTCGCCTTCGGCCTGCTCTCCTCGCACAGCCGCCTGCACGGCAATGTCTCGTACCGCGTGCCGTGGGCATTCGGCGAGGAAGCGGTGGACGTGGCACGGAAGTTCACGCGCCTCAAGCACCGCCTCATGCCGTACCTGTACGGGGCGGCGGTCGAGGCGCACCGCACCGGCGTCCCCGTGATGCGCCCGATGCTCCTCGACTTCCCGGACGACCCCACGTGCCGGGTCCTGGACCGCCAGTACATGCTCGGCCCCGACCTGCTCGTCGCGCCGGTGTTCACGGCGGACGGCGACGTCGAGTTCTATCTGCCCGAGGGCACGTGGACGCGGCTGCTGACGGGGGAGCGGGTCGAGGGCGGGCGCTGGCTGCGCGAGAGCCACGGCTTCGACAGCCTGCCGCTGTTCGTCCGTCCCGGCGCGGTCGTCCCGCTCGGCGCGGACGACGGGCGCCCCGACGGCGACTGGACCGACGGCGTCACCCTGCTCGTCGCGCCGGGCGCGCGAGACGTGACCGTGACGGTGCCGGACCACGACGGGAGCCCCGCCGCCGCGTACCGGGTGCGCCGGGACGCCGTCGACGGGGTGGTCACGGTGGAGGTGGTAGGAACAGAACTCCCGTACGAGGTACGGGAGTTGTAGCCCGTTCGGCGTGGTTGGTCAGGAGACGGCGGTGCCTGTCACCGTGTCTCCCGACCGCGTCACCTGGTACGTGACGGTGGCGCCGCTCCAGAAATGGAAGGTGAGAGTCACCGGCGCACCGTCCTTGAGGGAGTTCAGGAAGTCGGCGGTGAGCCTGAGCGTGCCGCCGTCGTAGTCCGGGGCGAACGCGGTGCCGAACTGCTGGTACGAAGTCCAGTCGGCGGGACCCGCGTTGATGCCGTCGGCGTATTTGGCCTCCATGGTCGCCAGGGAGTCGCCCCGGAACTGGGCGGGGGCCGCGAAGGAGCCGGTCGTCCCCGCCGCGTCCGCGAGGAGCAGCGGGTCATACGTCGTCACGTCGATCCTCCACAGCACCCCGGATGAGAACCGGGCCTGAAGCGTCGCGTTCACCCCGTACGCGCGGTCCCCCGCCAGCCGCGTCAGAGCGGCCGCCGTCAGCGTGAGACGGTCACGGGACACGGTGTAGTCGACGCCCTGGGCGAGCTTCGTGCCGTCCTGCCAAAGCCCCCTGAACGACTTACCGTTGAGGTTCAGGCCGAGCGACTGGTCCGTGACCGGGTCGGCCTTGCGGACGTACACCTTGTCGGACGAGACGGCACCCGAGCGCGTCGTCCAGCTCGACTTGATGAGAGCGAAGAGAACGGGGTCGCGCCACCGCAGCGTCTCGCGGTTCAGCAGCGAGAACGGGTCCCACAGCGCGGTGGTGACACCGTTGACGCGGGCCGTGTGACCGAGCGCCTCGAAGTACTTCAGGGCCTCGCCGCGCTCGACGTAGTCCTGATGCGTGTAGTCCGGGTAGCTCAGGAGCCCGTACTCGCCGAGGTACACCGGAATGCCCTTGGCGACGAACGTGTCGTGCATCCGCGCGAAGGCGTCGGTCATGTCCTGCTGGACGGTGGCGTCGAAGCGCGTGTAACCGGCGATGTTCACGCTGAACGGCCAGAAGCTGTAGTAGTGCACGGTCGCGACCAAGTTGGGGTCGTCGAACCCGCCGATGGTGGCTGCCAGGTCGTCCATGAGGGTCTGGTCCGGGGTGGCGCCGACGGTGGGCAGGACGAGCAGGCGCTGCGCGTTCGCGCCGCCCGACGCGCGCACGATGCGGTGGAACGAGGTGTTGAGCTCGTCGACCAGCTCCATCTTCCGGGCATCGTCGGCGTTGTCGAAGGCCGGTTCGTTGATGCTCTCGAAGAGCAGCGTGCGCGGCTCGTCCTTGAACGCGGTGGCGATCTGCTGCCAGGTCGCGTCGTAGCGGGCGAGCACCTGGTCGTGGTCGGTGGCCATCTTGTTGATCCACTGCCAGGAGTCGTGGTGCACGTTCAACACGACGCGCAGACCGTCCGCCTGCGCCCAGTCGACCACCTGCCGAACCCGGCCCAGGAACGCGGCGTCGATCGTGTAAGGCGCCTGCACCGACTGGTGGTTGCCCCAGGTGACGGGGACGCGCACGCTGCGGAATCCCTGGCTCTTGACGGTGTCGAAGAGCGCCTTGGTGACCGGCGGGTTGCCCCAGGACGTCTCATCGGGGATGGCGTCGAGAGTGTTGCCCAGGTTCCAACTGGGCTGCATGGCGGCGACGGTGTCCATGGCGGAGGCGGTCGCGGCAGGAGCGGGGCGGGCGGCCGCCACAGCCCCGGTCTGGGAGGTGCCGACGGTGGTGAGTAAGGCCAGGAAGAGGCCCGCCACCCATCCGACGCGGCGTCTGCGGCTCCGTGCTTGTCTCATACGGGGTCCCTTTCAGCGGCTGAGTTCAGCGTGCTCTTGCGAGGAACCCCGGGGGTTCACCCCCGGGAGGAATCGCATCCTGTGGTGGCGATGCGCAGCATCGCCGCGGCAACGGGGGCGGAGCGCACGCAAGAAACCGGGCCGCAGCGCCCGGCGAGGAATGTGCGCTGTTCGAATGCCGGTACGTGGGGCGGCAGGTAGCGTCACGGTCGTGAAGTTGACCGTGCAGGTGAAGCTCCTGCCGACGCCCGTGCAGGCGGTGGCACTTGAGGAAGCCCTGCATGCCTGCAATCAGGCCGCGACCTGGGTGTCCCAGGTGGCGTTCGAGAAGGACATCAAGCGCAACTTCGCCCTGCGTGAGCACACCTATACGGCGGTCAAGGACCGGTGGGGGCTCGGCGCTCAGGCGGCCCAGCACGTCATCAAGAAGACCTGCGATGCCTACCGCACGCTCAAGGTGAACCTGACGGCAGGAAACCTCGGCAAGCCCTCCTCCAAGCGCTACCAGCGGGCCACCGAGAAACCGATCGCCTTCCGCCCGACGGGCGCGCAGCCGTATGACGACCGGATGCTGTCCTGGCAGTACACGCAGCGCACGGTGTCCATCTGGACGCTGTCCGGCCGGATGAAGCAACTGGCGTTCACCGCCGCCCCCGAGCATGTGGCCCGCCTGGCCCTGTGCCGCAAGGGCGAGTCCGATCTGTTGTTCCGCGACGGCATGTGGTTCCTGATCGCGACCTGCGAGGTCCCCGAGGCCGAACTCAACGTCGGAGTCACGGAGTTCCTGGGGGTCGATCTGGGGATCGTGAACATCGCGACCACCTCGGACGGTCAGATCATGGCCGGACGCCGGCTGAACCGCGGGCGTCTGCGCGAGCGCACCCTGCGTACGAAACTCCAGCGTAAGAACACCCCGTCCGCCAAACGGCGCCTGAAGAAGCGGCGCCGTAAAGAGGCGCGGCGGGCGCGGGACATCAACCACAAGATCGCGAAACATGTGGTGGCCGAGGCAGAACGCACCGGTCGCGGAATCGCCCTGGAAGACCTCACGGGCATCCACGCACGGGTACGGCTTCGCAAGCCCCAACGGGCCACCCACTCCTCCTGGGCTTTTGCCCAGCTCGGAGATTTCATTACGTACAAGGCCCGCAAGGCGGGGGTGCCGGTGGTGCACGTCGATCCGGCGTACACCTCCCGCACCTGCGCCGAATGTGGGCACATCGACAAGGCGAACCGGGCCTCCCAGGCCCGCTTCGCATGCCGGTCCTGCGGTGTCGTTGCACACGCGGACTGGAACGGCTCCCGCAACATCCGTCACCGTGCGGAAGAGTTGTGGCGACGCGGGGTGCAGTCAACCGCCCCAGACCCACCCCCGAACACCGGGCGTGGGACAGGACGCAAACCCAGCACCACAGCCAGTGGCGCCCGTTGCGCAAGCCCGGGACTTTCAGTCCCGGGTCGTTGACTGGTCCCGGTCAGCGGTCGAGTTCAGACGGCGAGCGGCTCGTAGCGAAACCAGTCGAAGTGGGCGGTGCCGGTCGCGGCGTACAGGCCGATGACGCGGCCGGTGAACCCGCCGGCCACCTCGGTCGACAGATAGCGGCCGTCGAGGGCCGCGAGTGCGGTGAACGTGCCGTGCGGATCCTCGACGCCGAACGCGAGCGTGTCGGGGCCGGTGCGCGCGTCGCGCGGGGAGTCCGTGGGGGTCACGTCGACGCCGAGTACGAGCGGCCCGTCGGCCGTCGCCCGGGACGTGGAGGCCACCACGGTGCGCAGCGGTCCGACGCGGGCGATCACCCGTACTTCGGCGGCGTCGGCCTCGATCTCGTAGTGGTGCCGCTCGTCGAGCCGGACCGCAAGGCCGCCGGTGCCGTCCGCCGGGTCGAGGTGGGCGCGGACGCGGCAGGAGAGGTGCTGCTGCCGGTGGCCGACGAAGGTGACGTCGGCGGCGTCGGGGCCGTCCCCGAGGGCATGGAGCGTCAGCCGGCCCGGCCGTTCCTTCGTGGTGCAGTGCCGCGGGGAGCGGTGGCGGAGCGAGATCCAGGAGGGCTGCAGGTCGGCGTCGTCGAAGTCGTCCGTGAAGGGCTCGGCGGAGGCGGGCGCGGGCCCGGCCGTCGCCGGCGGGCCGACGACCGGCCAGCCGTCCTCCCAGGTGACCGGCGCGAGGAAGGTCTCGCGGCCGAGCACGTGCCAGCCGGGGGTGCCGCCGCGCGGCCGCACCCCGAGGAACACCATCCACCACGTGCCGTCGGGCGCTTGCACCAGATCGGCGTGCCCAGTGTTCTGGACCGGTTCGTCGGTGCTGCGGTGGGTCAGGACCGGATTGGCCGGGCAAGGTTCGAAGGGGCCGGTGGGCGCGGGGCCGCGGGCCACGGAGACGGCATGCCCGCGCTCGGTGCCGCCCTCGGCGATCAGCAGGTACCAGTGGTCGCCCACGTGGTACAGGTGCGGCGCCTCCGGGGCCTTGGCGCCCGGCGTGCCGGACCACAGCGGGCGCGGCTCGCCGAAGGTTTCGCCGGTGTACGGGTCGATTCGGACCTGGGAGATCCCGGCGACCGTGACCCAGCACGCGCCGTCATCGTCCCAGGCGAGATCCGGGTCGATGCCGGGGACGCCGGGCAGCGGGACCGGGTCCGACCAGGGGCCCGCCGGGTCGGTCGCGGAGACGAGCAGATTGCCGCCGCCCGAGCTCACATTGGTGACGACCAGCCAGAAGCGGCCGTCGTGGTGGCGCAGCGTCGGCGCGTAGATCCCGGCGGAGGAGGGTGTGTCCCAGGGCAGCCGCAACTGGCCGGGCCGGTCGAGGACGTTGCCGATCTGCCGCCAGTGCACCAGGTCGCGACTGTGGAAGAGCGGCACCCCGGGGACGTACTCGAAGCTCGAGCACGCGAGGTAGTAGTCGTCGCCGACGCGGCAGACGCTGGGGTCCGGGTGGAACCCGGGGATGACCGGGTGTGGGTCTGCCATGCTGTCTCTCTCCGTGGCGTTGAAGCGCTTCGATTCGCGGGGAGGATATGCACGGGGGTGACGGCGCGCAAGAGGTTGGACAGGACACAAAAGGCCCTGAAGTCCCTTCGTGCATACGAGACTTCAGGGCCACGACATCATCGATGCGCTTCAACCAGCAGTCGCTGGGCTTCCGCTCAGGCAGAGTAGTCTGCGCCGTCCTCCGCGCTGAACCGGGGCGGAGCCCAAACCGACTGTCAGTACGCGCCGTTCACGTTGTCGATCGAGCCGTACTTGTCGGCTGCGTAGTTGCAGGCGGCGGTGATGTTGGCGACCGGGTCGTAGCTGTCCATC